>JBDGZR010000063.1:0-26358 GCA_039588495.1 Gemmatimonadota bacterium
TACAACTACAGGGTCACGGTAACGACCCATTTAGGCACGAAGCACAAGGACCCACCGCTCGACATTGTCCCTCCGTAATCAGTTGAGTAGGGGCGGTTCCTTCGGGACCGTCCCTTCTCGCTTTCTGGCGACGATAGTGTACGGAACTCTGCGGCGTACGGTCGGAGGACGAGATCAGGAGCGTGGAGGTCGGCTGCGCCGAAGTGTGTCTAGCGATTCGCTTTCGTCAGATGCGCTGAGGGGCGGCTCCGAAGGAACCGCCCCCTCACCAAGTTCACGAAGGTAACACCATCCGCTACTCCTCGGGAAAACAAAGAATTTCACAGGGGGTTAAGGCGGCCCAGATTACAAGGCCGACCGCGACGGCGGTCAGAACCAGTCCCGCTACTAAAAAGCGGGTCCTACCCTTGTCTTTCTCGCGCACTTCAAACGCCGTCACGTCCGCGAGAGCATAGGTCTGCAAGGTATCGGTCCTGGACCCAGCCTTCGCAAAGCCGACCACGCTATCCCCTCTGATCTCTAGTGACCGGAGTTCAACCATCCTGCCATCCTCGAGAGTTAGGCGGGCGTGCTCAGGCCGTCCTCTCGCGGCTGCGGGAGTCCACTTGTAGCAGCCCGACAGGAGGCAGGTGAGGCAGCAGCGGAATGACGACGTGGCGCTGGCACTTCGACACCGGGATCACAGCCTCAGCGAGAAGGCAAGCCGCACCGACCCGTCCTTGCCGACGCTGAGGGCTACGGGCGCGGGCGCGGGCATCTCGCCCTCGACCCAGCGTTCCGTCTTGATCAGCGCTCCGGCACCAACCCCTAGTATGGCACCGCCAACTGCACCATAGAGTGCGCCTTCGCCCACGCAGGCCCCTTGCTCCCACGTCCCGCAGTCCGCCAGAGCGCCGACCACGGCCCCCGCAACAACGCCACCCACGGCACCGATCCATGCTCCCTTTCCGATGTTGGACTTCTTCCCCTGGCTGACTTCTATCTTCCGATAATCTTCCCGGTAGAAGGTCGAAGCCGAGCCATTACCTTCCGGCAGGATTACTAGGGTGTCGTAGGCAAGCTCGACTACCTCACCGATGACCGGCTCGGTTCCTTCCATGGCCGGAAAGACCTTCACCCGTGAGCCCTGACGCACGAAGGTCGTGTCTGAGGCAGATAAGGCGTTGCCGCAGGCCAGAAGGAGTGCTGCGAAGCACACGGTCCTTATCGAGAATCGTCGCATGATGCCACTTGGTGACTGACGACTACGGGTTCAACGGATTGCACCAGGATCCCCTTGCGCCATGCGAACCGTGCAACCATTCGGCCGGACAACGCCGCGAGCGCACCACCCACCTGGCAGGAACGAGCTGGTTCTCCCCGGGGAAGTCCCAAAGCCCGGTGCCCTCGATTCTAAGAACGTTGCCTTCCAACATCGCTTCCCACACGACAGGCAGTCGGTCATCAAAATGTGACAGACCGGCACCCGTCAGCGTCGCTCTGGTCCCGCGGAGAGCGAGGCTACCTCGGTTCAGCGATCTCGGCGCCACGCCGACTGAACCGAACCCCCCGGTGTGTGCGGGAATAGTCGTCCCAATTTCAAAGCTGTCCTGGACGGCCGAGAGCCAGAACGAACACGCCCGGGTCGCAGACGTAGCTCCACGAACTTGCATTACGGTCTGGATCACTCAGGTCGGTGATCTCCCATGCGTCAGCCAGCCAAACGGCGAAGAGAGGGGATGACGGTTCAGGCGGTTCAGGTGGCCCGGTCACGCCAGAGCTACACCCGGTTCCCAGAACGAACATGCTGAGAGCCGCCATCACCGAGAAGAATACTACTGATCGTCGCATTGTCCCTCCTCCTTCTGGCCGGAGAGTGCGAAAACTGAGTCAAGCGACGGTCAAGCGAGCGGCGTGCGGTCAGGCAGGCGTCCTACGCGGGCGTCTGCTCGGCGCATTCAAGTCGCTGCTAGGAGAAGGAGTATGAGTCGTTTCAGTGACACTGCCAGGCGAGACACACTACGTGAGGTCTTCATGAGTACCTCGCAGCCGAGTGGGAAGGAGGCGAGAAGGCTCCTCTCAGCTTCGATAGGGAATGGGGGATTCCGCTATAGGACTATTATCGACCTCGCCTGTAGGGAGAACCTCTATTCTGCGGCGTATGGTCGGGAGAACCTCTCTATGCGCTGGCGTATGGTCGGAGGACGAGATCACCGCCGCTGCGAGCGACGGAGAGCGAGTCTGGCGGCTAGGCCAGAGATCGCTTTCGTCCGAAAGCGAGAGGGCGGCTCGCGAAGGAACCGCCCCGAGGTGAGCACAAGCCCTATTGGTATGGCTCGCTGTCCGCTGGCGTGGAAGGCGTGCCCTGAAGACCGAGGAATACCCACTCTCCATTCCGGCGCTGAAACACCTCGGTCCTCATGTGCTCCGTGGTCACGGGTCCGCCCGCTGTTCTGGCGATCCAATATCCGTAGAGATAGACGATCCCCACATCCCCGAAGATGTTTACGGCGACCGGCCGCATGTCGGCCCAGTCCACGTCCACCTCCTTGACTCGCTGCCAGTTCCGGTACACCCAGTCGTTGTCCTGCGGCACGCTTTTGTTGGTCCACCAGACCAGCGTGTGTTCATCCTGCCTGCAGCGTTCGAAGAAGTGATCGGGCGTTTCGTCGGCGAGCGCCTCGACCCAGGCGTCCCAGCACATCTCGATGTGATCGATGAGTTCCTGCTGTTCGGCCGTCCACTGCTGAGCAGACGCAGGCGTGGCGATGAGGAGAGCCAGCGAAGCAACGGCAAGCATGCGCATGAATACCTCCTGTGGCTGTGAACGAAGAACTCGACGATGGCTGCGCCGTCGCAATACGCGCAAGCCGGGAGCTTACCATGACGAGATCGGGAGCGTAGAGTGCAGCGAGGTTGACGCCGCGTTGAGACCTGCCAGCTATGGTGGAGACATGCTCGATTTCCCAGACTTCGACTCGCCCGATCCGCACGACGAAGTCGTGGAAGAGCTAGACCTGCTTCACAAGATCATCGGCGGCGACTTCGTGGAGCGATGGCTGGAGTGGAATGGCTTCGATGAGCAACTGCGCGAGTGGCGTTCGGCGTCGGAGCACACCGTGACCGCCACAGATTAGAGCACTTCTCAGAAGACGATCAAAGTCAGCTTGACGAGGGCAAAAAGCCCGAGCCAGAGCACATATGCCAGCCCGGCCTTTATGATCATTCCCGTTCGTGGACCTACCCTGACGTCTCGATCCATTTCGCACTCCTCCCAGTCAGAGTAGCTCCTCGCCGATCAACGCTCCGGTCACCGCATCGAAGATGCGCATCACCGTGGGCAGCGAACCCTGGGAGTCGTAGACCCACACATTCACGACCTTCTTATCCTTCGAGGGTCGGTAGATCAACCATGCGCCCTGCGGTACCTGCCGCTCTAGAGTCGAGCAGGCTCCAGCCTCTCGCTGGTGCCCCGGTGGTGTTCCGGGCACCCAGATGCGGCACTCTCCAGGTGATGGAAGATGACCCGGTGGAATGCCGAGTGTAGCCGCCGTAGAGGTCGAAGTCCGCACGGTGCCCGATGAGACAGGTGCGCTGCGGGCTGACGGCCTTGGCTCTGGGGGACTGTTGCTGGAGCTACTCGAACACGCGGTGGCTGCCATTAGGGCGGCTATTAACATCACGGTTCTCGGTCGCATGCGTCCCCCTGGCTTCTCGGTCTGGCTGCCGATCTCGATGGCCCTGCGCTTAAAGATGGAGCGAGAGGTATGCCAGTTACCGAACTTGGGCGAGAATGCTTACTTGCAGACTTGGGAGTTGAGGTGCGGTGAGCCATTACTTACGAAGACCGGCAGAGTTTTCACCTGCCGGTAGCGCAGGAAGCTGTAGGCGCTGCGGGAGTGGCGATCGCAGCGAGGGTTCGAATCCCACCCCCTCCGCTCCAAGCGCCAAGGCGCTGCTCAGAGGCAGTCTTGGGCCTCCGCCTCCTCCACGAACTCCACCTCGCCGATCGGTCGCGCCACCGTGACCGCCGTCGCGGGAGCCGTGAAAGCCTGCGTCGTGATGCAACCCGCGCCAGGCGAGGTCTCCACGACGGCGACCCGGAGGTCCTCGCCCGTACGCGAGACCTCCTCGATCCGAATGACATAACCCCCCGTCGGCTGCAGTCCCATCGTCGCCGCGAGGACGACGTGGCTGTCGAAGTCGATAAACGGAGGGTCGGGTGCCGGCGAGATGTTCGCGTTGAGCTGGGCCCAGAAATCGGCCCATTCCTCAGGCTCTTCGATTACCAGCCGGTGCCGATCCTGGATGCCGCTCAGGAGGCTGATCGCCTCCTCGACCGGGTCGAACGAGACGGGCTCGTTCTCCGCCCGGAGCTCCTGCGGCTCCGTAGGCTGCTCAGCTCCGTCCGCGTTCACGCAACCGCCTGCGCCTAGAGATCCGATCAGCAAGCAGAGAACCGGTCCGCGCCTGATCTGCATGACAACCTCCCAGAGACTTCCCAGGGTAATGCCGATCCTACACCCTTTTCGGTCACACGAGCCGCAGGGTGTGAGGGGAGATTCCGGACAGCACGTCACGAAAAACTCCGGGCAGATCCGCGCCCGGCGTGGTTCTTAGCTTAAGGAGACCCACTTATTGGGAAACGCGTCGTCGGCCGCCAGCTTTCGGGCCAGTCGGCGTGCGCGGCCCAGGATCCCGTGTGAGAAGAGATGAGGATTGCGCGCCGTTCAACGGTAGAGGAACTCCTGACGGCACCTCCGGAGGAGGGCACGGCCGGCCTCTCCCTCGAGGATGGCGCCAGGATCGCCGTAATCGGCGGCGGACCAGCCGGATCGTTCTTCAGCTACTTTCTCCTCGACATGGCCGATGCCGTGGACCTCCCGGTCACGGTCGACATCTACGAACCTCGTCACTTCACGCATTCCGGTCCGGCGGGGTGCAACCACTGCGGCGGGATCATCTCGGAGTCACTCGTACAGATATTGGCGGCCGAGGGGATCAGCCTGCCTACGAGCGTCGTCCAGCGTGGCATCGAATCCTACGTCGTGCACATGGATGAGGGCAGCGTCCGGATCGAGAGCCCGGTGCACGAGCAACGGATCGCGTCCGTCTTCCGGGGCAACGGCCCGCGTGGAGGAGGCGACATGCCGTGGCACAGCTTCGACGGATATCTCCTCGGGATGGCCGCTGATCGCGGTGCCCGTCTCGAGCGAAAGCTCGTCAGCGGGCTCGACTGGGTGGATGGGCTCCCGCAGCTCCGGCATCCGGGCGAGGAGGGCTCCACGTACGACCTGGTGGCGCTGGCGGTGGGAGTGAACAGCAACCTCTCACACCTGGTGCGAGGCGCCGAGCCCGGATCGGCAACGCGGACGACGAGGACCTACATCTGCGAGTTCCAGGCGGATCAACAGACGATCCGACAAACGCTGGGCAGCTCGATGCACGTCTTCCTGTCCGATATTCCGAGGCTGGAGTTCGCGGCACTCATCCCCAAGGGCGAGTACGTGACCCTCGTGGTCCTGGGCGATGATATCGACCAGACGTTGATCTCTGCGTTCCTGGCCTCGCCCGGGGTGCGTCGCTGCATGCCGGAGCACGCCATCCCGACCGTCTGCAACTGCGCTCCGCTCATCAACATCCGGGGCCCGCGGAGGCCATACGCCGATCGGCTCGTGCTCGTCGGCGATTGCGGCGTTACCCGCTTGTACAAGGATGGGATCGGGGCGGCGTACAGAACGGCGAAGGCGGCGGCCGAGACAGTCGTCTTCCACGGCGTCTCGGCCGAGGCCTTCGAGCACAACTACTGGCCGGCTTGCAAGGCGATCGAGAAGGACAACGCGATAGGCAAGTTCATGTTCGGCTTCACGCGCACGTTCAAGGTGTTGGGCTTCTGGCGGCGTGGGGTCCTTCGCATGACCACCCGGGAGCAGCGGAAGGAGGGATCCAGACGCATGAGCGCCGTGCTGTGGAACCTCTTCACGGGAAGCGCCAGCTATCGCGAGATTCTGATGAATACGCTTCATCCCGCCTTCGTGGCGGGCATGCTCTGGAACCTCGCTCTCGGCATCCGGCCGGGAGGGAACGGGCACACGAAAACTGGAGGAATGAATGCGCAGGGCCGCGCTGGGCAAGCGGTGGGCTGACGGCGAAGTGATCGTGCGTCAGGGCGAGGTCGGCAACTCCATGTACGTCGTCCAGGCCGGAGAGGTCGAGGTGCTGCGCGAGACGGAAGATGGAGAGGTTCATCTGGCGGACCTCGGTGCAGGGGATTTCTTCGGCGAGATGTCGATCTTCGAGCGCGAGGTTCGGTCCGCGACCGTGCGAGCGCGCGGAGAGGCTAATGTCCTGACCGTGGACAAGCGAACGCTTCTCAAGAGGATCAAGGAGGACCCGTTCCTGGCCGTGAGCATCCTGCAGACCATGTCCAACCGCATTCGAGAGATCAATGCCGAGCTGGTGCGCGCCCGGGCGGCGGCTGCGGCCTCCACCGCCACCACCAAGAATCCGGAGCTCGATACCCGATGAAGAAGGTCCTGGAGTACTCGCGCGTGCAGAGAGCGCACTGCCCCCCGCCGCAGGCCTTCCGGCCGATTCAGCGTATAGGCGGACAAACCGGCTGGTACTTCGCCAACTGGCTCTGGAGAACCCGCGGCTTCATGGATCGATGCATCGGGGGCGTGGGCTTCCGTCGTGATCAGCGCGGTCCCGAGCAGATGCAGCCGGGAGACATCGTGGACTTCTGGCGGGTGGAGGCCTTCGAGCAGGACCGTCTCCTTCGCCTGGTGGCCGAGGCGAAGATGCCTGGAAGGGGCTGGCTGCAGTTCGAGGTCGAGGGAGAAGGTTCCGGATCGCTGGTGCGGCTCCTCGCTCTGTTCGAGCCGGCCGGGCTGCTGGGCTACGCGTACTGGTACTCGCTCTTTCCGGTCCACTGGTTGATGTTTCGCGGCATACTCCGAGCGCTCGTTCGCGAGATGGGGACGTGTGGCGAGGTGGAATCGACCGCCGTCGCTGCAGCGGGCGAACTGGAGCGGGACTCGGTCGTGGCCTCCTGAGGTGACGGACGTGACCGGAGACCCGGAATCGGTCTTCAGGCCGGGCCAGCGGGAGAAGCCGGCGCCCTGCCAGGCCAGCTGCCCGAACTGCGGCGACATCCGCGGTTGGATCGGCGTGATCGCCCAACGCTCGAAGACCGGCGTCGGCCGTGAGGATGCCTACGCCCGTGCCTGGCGGATGATCACCGACGTCAACCCGTTCCCGGCGGTGCTGGGGCGCATCTGCCCGCATCCCTGCGAGAGCGGCTGCAACCGATCCGAAAAGGACGGCGCGGTGGCGATCAACGCCCTCGAGCGTTTCCTGGGTGATTGGGCGATCGCCGCGAAGCTGCCCCTGGAAGAGCTGGAGACCGAGCCGAAGCAGGAGAGCATCGGGGTGATCGGCGCCGGCCCCTCCGGATTGTCCTTCGCCTATCAGATGGCTCGACGTGGATACCCGGTGACGGTCTACGACGAGCATGAAGTCGCCGGCGGCATGCTGCGCCACGGCATCCCCGACTACAGACTCCCGCCGCATGTCCTCGATGGGGAGATCCGGCGCATCCTCGACCTCGGCGTCGCGCTCGAGCTGAACACTCGAGTCGGCCGCGACGTGACGATCGCTCAGCTTCGCGACCGACATGACGTCCTCTTCCTCGGCGTGGGTGCCCAGAGGAGCCTCCCCCTCGACATCCCAGGGGCCCGGGGTCCCGGCGCGTGGACGGGCGTTGAGTATCTGGCCCGAGTCAACCGGGGGGAAGCCGTCGACCTCGGTCGGCGCGTCGTCGTCGTCGGGGGGGGAGACACCGCGGTTGACGCGGCCCGAACCGCACGCCGTGCCGGCTCCGACGTCACGATCCTCTATAGACGCGCCCGGGAGGAGATGCCAGCCGACGAGGCAGAGATTGATGAAGCTCTCGCGGAGGGGGTCCGGATCGATCTTCTGACCTCACCTGTCGAGATCAAGCGCAACGACGGGAGGATGGTCGGGCTCGTCGCGCTGCGCAACGAGCTGGGAGAGCCCGACGGTTCGGGCCGGCGGCGTCCGGTCCCGGTCGCGGGCTCCGAGCACGACATCCTGGCGGATGCCGTCATAGCGGCCGTGTCCCAGGAGCCGGATTGGCTGGGCCTGGAGGCGTTTTGCGGCGACGGCCGTTGGCTGGTGTCGGACGACATCGGCCGGATCGACGATGACGTGTGGGCGGGTGGGGACGTGCTCGGCCTCGGGATCGCCGGCATGGCCATCTTCCACGGCCGAAGAGCTGCGGAGACGGTACACGCGGATCTTCGCGGCACACACCCGGGGGCAGGGGCTCCGGGTGCAGCGGCCATCCACGACGAGCGAGATGGAGCCGACTCAGGCTCGCAGGTCCCGATCGGGGCGGACCGGCTCCGCATGGACCTCTACGCTCCCCGTCCGCCCGCTGAACCGGAACATCTCCCGGTGGAGGCGGCGCTCGCCGATGCGCAGGCGGAGGTCGGCCTTCGTCTCACCGAGGAGCAGTTCCTGGCGGAGGTCGAACGCTGCCTCTCCTGCGGAAAGTGCTTCGGCTGCGAGCATTGCTTCATGTACTGCACGCCGCTCTGCTTCAGCCGCGTGGAAGAGGCGGAGCCGGGATCCTACTTCGCCCTGGCGCTGGAGCAGTGCGAGGAGTGCGGGAAGTGCGTAGAGATCTGCCCGTGCGGCTTCCTGGAGCTTATCTGACGGCTGTCACGTGACGAGCAGGGCGAGGCCGATCAGCACCAGACCATGAGCCAGCTGGTCCAGCCCGAGGATCGTCCAGAAGGAGCTGTTGGCCGGGTCTCCCAGCGCCGGGAAGCGCCGCATGAGACGCCCGCGGCCGAGATCGATCGCGAAATGGCTCACCAGCTCGAGCGCCGAGGCGAGCGCGACGAGGCCGAGTCCCGCGCCGGCGATAAGGACAACGGCGAGCGCGACGAGTCCCGAATGAACGGCTGCGTGCGCCAAAATCGGACCCGGCGGAGCGCCCACCGCCTTCGCGTGCAGCATGCTCGCCGTGGAGAGCGGCGTGAAGTCTCCCAGAAAGTGGCCGATCAGCAGGAAAGCTAGCAGCCAGGCCGCCTCGGGCGTCAACCTGACCTCACGTCGTGGCTTCCAGCTCGAGGATCGCGGGGTTGGGGTGCACGTCCTCGAGGAAGCGGCGTCTCACCTCCGGGTCCTGGATCCTGTCGGCCTTCATCCAGATCGTCTCCTTGGCCTCCTCGTAGATCGCCGCCGCCTCCCGATCCCGCCCGGCGGCCGCCAGCACGCGCGCCCGGGCGTAGAGCACGACTTCCTCCGGGCCCTGGATGCTGCCGTGCTTGTAGAGCTTCGCCAACGCCTCCGCGGACATGCGATCGGCGGCAAGCGAATCTCCCTCATCCAGGGCTATCTCCGCCAGACGCGCAAGGGCGAGGATGTCAACGTGCACCAGCCCTGTCCGAGCCGCGAGCGCCCTGGCGCGCTCGGCGAATTCGGTCGCCTCCTCTCCCTCGGAGATCTCCGCGAGCGACAGCCAGATCCTCGCCTCGAGGGCGACTCTCCCGATCTCCGTCGACTTCTCGAGAGCGCTCATCAGGTACCGGATCGCCTCGGTCGATCGGCCCATGGCGGCCAGAACGAAACCGAGCGTCATCTCGGCCGTTGAGAGCGAAGCGCGCGAGCCGCCAGCCTGCGCCAGCTCCAGCGCCCGCCTGGCCGACTCCTCGGCCTCCTCGTAACAGCCCAGCCACCGGAGCGCCGTGGCCCGGTGAGCCAACACGCGCACCTCCATGTGTCGATTGCCCAGTCGCGTACAGAGGTCCGCCACCTCGTCGAAGTAGTCGAGGGCCCGGCAGAAATCGTCAAGGTCCACCTCGACGAGGCCCAATCGGTCCAGGATCTGGGCTTCGCCGAACAGGTCGCCCGCCTCGCGCTGGAGCGGAAGCGACGCCTCGTAACATTCCCTCGCCGCTGCGTGGTCGCCCCACAGGTGAGAGACTCGGCCAAGGAGGGAGTAGGAGTCGGCTTCCCGGGAGCGCGCGCCGATATCCATGTACCTGTCGAGCGCCGCCTCGCCCGCTTCCTTCGCCTTCGCGAGCTTGCCCGCAGACAGAAGGTAGGCGGCGCGTCGGAACTTTACCTCCGCCTCCAGCGTCTCGTCGTCGGTCGTCCTCGCCACCCTCTCGAGCTCCCGGATCGCTGCCAGCCGGGCGTGAGGGTCTCCCATCTCGGCGGCCACTTCCTCGGACAGATATAGCAGCTCGGTGCGCTCATCATCTCGCGTCACCACCTTCAGCGCCCGCTCGACCATCTCCTGCGAATCGCGCAGAGCACCCCGGTTCCTGGCTTGCTCGGCCGCTTTCTTCAGATAGGGGATCGAGAGCTCGGGAGTCGTGGAGCGCTCGTAGTGAGAGGCAACGAGGCCGTCGGCGTCGTAGTCGGTGTCGGAGAGGTGCTGTTCCAGCCAGTGCGCGACGGATCCGTGCAGCTCGGCGCGAAGGCCCCTCAGCAGGCCGTCGTACGCCACCTGCTGCAGCAACCGGTGCTCGAAGGCGAACTCGCGATTGCCTGCCACAATGGACTTCGGAAGCGCCCTGACCATGGCGCTCTCGACCAGCTCGTGGAGCTCTCCATCGACCGAGTCCCGGACGAGCGCATCCTGGAGCACGCCGGACCAGAACCTCCGGCCCACGATGGCGGCATACTGGAGTACCTGTCTCGTGGGTGCCGCCAGGCCGTCGATGCGTGTGCTGAGGAGACTTTCCACCGTATCGGGGACCGGCACATCCCGGAGGTCCGCCGTCGCATGCCAGCTCCCGTCCGTCTCCGAAATAACGCCCTTGCCCGCGAGCGACTTCAGCATCTCCTCGATAAACAGAGGGTTGCCTTCGGTGCGCCCGACGACGAGGTCGATGAACGACTCCGGGAGATCGTGCCCGCCAAGCACCGCATCGACGAGAAGCCGAGCCTCCGACGGGTCGAGGCTCGACAGCTCGACCGTGGAGGTGATCGCCTCGAACAGGCGGCTGAGGTGCTTCTCCTCCGGGAGGGGGAGCCGCGCGACGAGCACCATCAGAGCAGGACGATCCAGGTGAAGGGAGGGAAGTCTCGTCAGGAAGTCCAGCGTGGCATGGTCCGCCCACTGGAGATCCTCGAGCACCAGGACCATCGGCGTCGACGTGTGGGCTCGCAGAGCGGTCTCGACGGACTCCGAGATCCGAACGGCCAGCTCCTTCGCATCGTAGCCTTTTAGCTCCGGCAGCTCGGAGGTAGGAACCCCGAGAGCTACCGCCAGCGCAGCGACCGCCTCGCCCGGCCACCCCGTTCCATTGCTCGCCGCGATCGCGGCGGCAGCCTCGAGCGGCCCGAGCTCCGGCGAGACGTCGTACAGGTCCCGCAGCAGCTCCGCCAGCGGTTCCCACGGCGCGCTGCGAGCGTACGGGTAGCTGCGGCCGCGCGCGAACTCCTCCGGACGTAGCTCCTCGATGTCGCTGAACTCCTCGATCAGCCGGGTCTTCCCGATGCCCGGCGCACCCGAGACCAGGCAGTAGGCGAATTCGCCGGCTTTGGCACGCGACCAGCTCTCCCGCAGACTCTCCAGTTGGGTCTCTCGCCCGATGAATCGCGTGACGCGTCCGCGGAAGCCTCGAGATCTGCCGCGCTCGGCCCGTAGACCAACGACGCTCCGCGCCCGGACGGGCTCCTGCTTCCCCTTCACCACCAGCGAGCGTTCGTCACCGAACTCGAACAGGTGGCTCGTCGGCTCGCAGGTGGAAGCGCCGATGAGGATCTCGCCCGGTTCGCAGGCGCTCTGAAGTCGGGCCGCGACATTCACCGCGTCTCCGACCGCGGTGTAGTTGTGGGCACCCCCTCCAGCGAAGACGCCAGTGACTACCGAGCCCGTGTTGACGCCGACCTTCAGCTTAAGCGGCGATGTCGAGCCCCGAGATGAGGCGAAATCGCCGGCCGCCCCGAGGCTCTCCCAGATCGCGGCGGCCGAATCGCTCGCCGCCCACCGATGCAGAGCGTCGCGCATGTCGAGTGCGGCCCGTACCGCGCGCTCCTCTTCGTTCTCATAGGCGATCGGGGCGCCGAAGAGCGCCATCACGCAGTCCCCCATGAACTTGTCGACGAAGCCTCCCCACTGGGTGACGCAATCGCAGAGGGGGTTCAGGCAACCGGCGATCAGCGAGCGGACCTGCTCCGGATCCAGCTGTTCGGTGAGCGCGGTGAAGCCGGAGAGATCAGCGAAGAGGACCGTGATGATGCGTCGCTCGGCGTCCGTCGACGCCCCGATCCTGTTTCCGCATTCGGCGCAGAAATTGGCACCGGCGGGCGCTTCGGTGGCGCACCGCGCGCAGGAAACCGAAAGGGAATGCTGCCTCTCCACGTCTCGCTCCACTCGGGCAGAAGGCTTCGCTGCGCCTCGGATCGACTCCATTCGAGGGGGCCAGGAGGCGATTGTGCAAAAAAGCTAGCGTTTCGCGCCGGGAGTGTCGTGCGGGGAAAGACCCGTATCGACGTGTGGGGAGAACTCGCCGACGGAGCGATCGGTGAGGCGCTGGCCACGGCCGAGCGCGCCGAGAGGGTCGTGGCGCTCAGCCCACGATCCGGTGCCGTTCTGGCCCGAGAGAGACGCCATTGGCACTCTGTGGCCCCCGGGCGACAGCGCCTGCCAAAAACGCCCCGTACGCACTTGTATCGTCTTTGTTGTCAACTGCTTGTGGGACCGCTGCTTTCACCCGCTCGACCCGGGACCGAGCTTCTCCCTACGCCCGCTGTAGCACCCACGCTACTTCGCCGGCCGAGTTCCTCCCGCCTCCCGCCTGTGAACCACTATAAGTAATTGACAAAGCAATACTTACATTTCATCGGCCAAATGGCGCCGGTTAGGTACGGAGCCTGCTAAGAAAACCAAGCCCCCTCTCCCGGCACGGTCCGTGAGGGCGTTCGAGGTCGACTCAGCGGCCCGGTTCGCGCGGGTGGAAGCTCCAAAGGGAAAGCCAGTTAGAGGAGCGCAGGTGAGAGCCAGACGGTCTAGGTACAGGATGAGACGCCCGGCTCGCCTCGGGCGTCGTGGCAGGAACGGGAACGCGAGAGGCTCCGTAGCCGTCGAGTTCCTGTTCGCTATTCCCATCGTCCTGTTTCTCTTCTTCGGGATTTTCGAGCTCGGACGGCACTACTACACACGCCTCACGCTCCGGCATGCCGTGGCGGAGGCCGCAAGGTTCGCCGTTACTGGGCGGTCGCTCGACGACCCCGACACGGGCGACCCGATGAGCCGCGCCGAGTCGATCCAGTACGTCATTCAGCGAAGCGCTCAGAACCTCGGCGTCGACGTCGCGCAGATCGTGATCATCCCCCCTGATGGCGGAGCGCCGGAAGAGGTCGTGCAGGTGGGAGTGCAGTACGAGTACGACTTCTGGTTCCAGCCGATGGGCGACCTCCTCTCCCCACTCGAGCAGATAGTCGTCACCACCGCGATGAGAAATGAACCTGCGTTCTAGCTGGCGGGCGGGAAGCCCTCGACGTTCGGCGCGCCTGGCGCAAGGGCCGCGGCGGAGGCTCATCGAGCTGGCTCGCCAGATCTGGAAGCGTGACGAAGGCGCCGAGCTCGTCGAGCTCGTGATCGTTTTGCCTTTCCTCCTGATCATGAGCTTCGGGATCCTGGAGCTCGGGAATGCTCTCGACAAGGCTCACGGGATGGCGACGTTGAGCCGGGAGGGAGCCAACATAGCCGTCCGCGGCACCGCACTGGACACCGTGGTCGCGGTCACGATGTCGAATGGCGTGTCGATCGGACTGGATGCGCGTGGCGGGACGATCGTGTCGAGGATCTTGGTTGAAGGGGGCGTTCCCACCCTGAAGGAACAGGTCGCCACCTCCGGATACGTCGGGCTTAGCCGCGTCGGCCAGGTGGATTCGTCCGTTGCACAATACGCTGGGGCCGGGCTCGTTGACGGCCAGCAGCTCTACGCCGTCGAGGTATTCTACGATCACCAGAAATTAACCCCGTTGTCGCGAGTCCTTGGCCCCATTATCCCGGATACGATGTACGATGTATCGGTTTTCTGAGCAGGGCCGTACGAACAACCGCTCCAGACAGAACGACCCCCACTCCAGCCCCGCCCAAGCAGGGCGGCGGCGCCCGACTCCCCGATGGGTGCGCAGGATCAAGGAGGAGCGCGGCGCGATCACCGCGTTCGTCGCCGTGTCGCTCGTGGGGCTCATCGGTGCCGGCGGGCTCGCGGTGGACCTCGGGCGCGGCTATCTGCGTCAGATCCGCATCAGTCGCGCCGTGGACGCCGCGGCGATCGCCGCGGCGTCGGCCGTCCGACAGGGGCAGGCCGCGGCGGAGCAGCAGGGCAGGGCCGTCGCTACGCTGAACGGCATCACGGATGGCCTGGACGACGTCGCCTTCTCGCTCAGCTTCGATCTCAACGCCGAGGGGGAGACGACGGTGGCTGCCCGGGCCACGCAGCCGTTGCCCACCACACTCATGCGGATCATGGGTTGGGAGGAGATGGACATCGGAGCTTCAGCCGTCGCCGCGGTGCCGCCGGTGGATCTCTCTCTCGTCCTGGATCAATCCGGCTCGCTCGCCCGCGAGGGTGCCTGGGATGACCTTCAGGGTGCGGTGATCGAGTTCCTCGGGAACTTCAGCGATGTGATCGACCAGTTCTCGCTAACACACTTCCAGGTCAGGGCGGACACGCCGATCTCGATGACCGATTTCTTCACCACGCCGATGACGACCGAGATCCAGAACATGGTCTCGGCCGGGGACACGAACACGGGCGAGGGACTGCGCCTGGGCCTGGAGCAGATGCAGCTGCCGGTGCTCCGGCCGAGCTCTCGGAAGGTCCTCGTCTTCTTCACCGACGGGCGTCCGACGGCGTTTCGCGACATCATCGACGGGCGGGACCGGGTCATGGCGGTCTCGGTCTACCAGACGGGGCGCGTGCGTGGGTACTTCAACAACCCGGACCAGCTGTCGATGGACCGCCTGGCCTCGGCCGACGGGTGCCGGAACGTGTGGAGCTGCTTCGGTTGGCGGGAGAACGCCGTTCGGAACGAAGCCCGCCGGAAGGGCATCGAGATGGCGGACGCGATCCGGAGCCAGGGCATCCTCCTGTACACGATCGGTCTCGGGGATCCAGATGCCAGCGACCCGATCGTGCAGCCCGATCTCGACTATCTCAAACTGCTCGCCAACGAAGATGGAATCGCCAACCCAGCCCAGCCCAAGGGGCGCATGTACTTCGCGCCCTCCCCGGACGTGCTCGGGGAGGTCTTCAGGCAGCTGGCGCGCGACCTGCTGGTACGTCTGGCGCAGTAGTCGGCGCCGCAGTTCCCGGCCCGATCCGGCCGGCGCGTCCAGCAGGCGGTCACTTCCTGCAATCGTTCTGAAAAAAATGACGATCGGCGGCGTACGGCCGCCGTCCGTCCCGGGACGCCCATCCGGAATCGGAGCGCTCCGGTTGGGTTCGGCATCGGTCGATCGCAGCTCGGAGTCGGAGCCCCTGATGAACCTCACGGGCTTCCGCTGAGCCGGATCGAGATCGCGTAGAAAGGGCCGTGAACACCCGGGTCGTCAGGCAGCCCTCGCCCTCGAGGTCTCACTGACGACCTCTTGGGGCGCTCACGATCCTCGAACACAGACCCGATCCGGACGGCGAGTTCGCCCGTAGCAGGCCCGCTGGCGGCTGCGGCCAGACCCATCATCCCGCCGGAGCCCACTGCCGAGCGTCCGTAGTGGACTAAACGCTCTTCGTCGTCGAAACCCGTAAATCCTCCCTTTCGGCGCGGGTTCTAGCCACTAAGCGTGCCTCGTCTCCCAGGTGCTGTTCTGGATCTGAACCAGTGACCCGAAGGGCCCGTAGGCCGAGGTGGAAGGAGCTCCGGACCCGGTGCCTCCCGACGATCTCCACAGCCCGTCGTGATCGACAGCGCCGCCGACACGACGGCCAGGGTCGAGCGGGATCCCGTTCCGTCATCGCGGGAACGCGATGGGGGATCGGCGAGATGCTTCGGGCCGTCGAGACACGAGGAAAGACGAAGGAAGATCTGACCGGTCGCGAGGGCCGGATGGATGGCCGCTCGCTCGCTCATTGCACCGAGCCACTCGATCGAGATCGTGCGCCTATCCCGCTTCGGCATGGAGATAGCGTAGGAGTCGGAGCATCTGCGAGCCCGCCCGACGCCGCTGGATTCCCGGGGAGGAATGCGGCACCGTCGTTGGCGAAGGAGCTGTAGGATGTTGAGTAAGCGGGCATTACTGCTATCTGTCGGGGTCTTCGCCGGTTTCCTTACCGGTTGCTCGGGGGATGGCTCACCCACCGGCCCAGAGGTTCCGCCGTCGACTGCGGTGGAGGGCCCGGATGCATCCGGTGTGTCGGGCGTCGGATCCGGCGAAGCCGCGGAGGCCGAGAGCGCTGCCGGCCGCGCGATCCCTCCCGAACAGGCCCGCAAGGACTCGGTGGTACCCGACCAGTACATCGTCATCCTCAAGCCTCACGCGAATGTGTCGGCGGCGGCTCACCAGCTCGTCGGCGAGCACGGCCTCACCATGCGGCGCAGCTATCGTCTCGCCCTGCACGGCTTCTCCGCGGTCGTCCCCGCGAACCGGCTGAGAGCTCTGCGGAAGCACCCGCTGGTCGAGATGGTCGTTCCGAACACCGTCCTTCATGACGGCGGCTTGCTGAATGACGGCGGTCTCGCCGGGACGCTCGCGGCGGCAGCCGCGCCGGAGGAGGTACCGGGGCTGGGGTTGAAGCTGCGGTTGGTGGCGGACGAGCTGTTGGCGACGGTGGGGGATGGGGGTGAGGTGTCGGTATGGCCGAACCTGGGGACCGAAGTGGGGACCGAAGCCGACGCCTCGCAGGCGGACGCGTCGAAGCTTCCGACACTGCACGCGGGCGGCTCGGGCCTGTTCGGCGGGCACGCGCACGTGGGCTTCAACGAGAGCACGGACAACGACGAGGTGCTCGAGGTGTCGGGCGTGGCACCCCACAGCTCGGCGACGGTGATCGCGGTCTTCGCACAGGATGACGCGAACCGGCACCATTACGGGCTGGCGGGCTTCTACGGCAGCTCGACCGACCGGGTGTCGATCATGACGCGTCGATACCGTGCGGGGCCGGACCGGCTGTCGTACTGGGACCGGACGAGCGGCTGGAAGGAATCGGGCTTCGTGGTGGGTGCGGGCGCTCCGCACATCGGGGTGTGGCGAGTGGAGGGCTCGGCGCAGATCGACTTCCAGGTCGACGGAGACCCGGAGGGCTCGGTCTCGATGAGCTCGGATATCCACGGGGCCTGGGACCGATACCTGGTGGGCTCGCCGCAGCCGGCGACGCCGGAGCGGTTCGACGGGCAGGTGGCGGAGCTGCTGGTGTGGGACCGGGCGCTCTCGGACTGTGAGCGGGACGACGTGGTGTCGAAGCTGGGGGCGAGGTACGGGATCCCGGTGCCGGTCACCGGCGGGCCGTGCATTCCGCCCGCGGCGCCGTCGGGTCTGAGCGCGCTGGCGTCGGGCTTTGCCGGGATCGACCTGAGCTGGTTGGATGGCTCGGCCAACGAGCAGGGCTTCGTGGTCGAGCGGCGGCTGGGGACCGAGGGGGACGAGGCCTTCGCGCAGATCGCGCAGGTGGGTGTGGACGTGGAGAGCTACGCCGACGGCGGGCTCGCCCCCGAGACGGAGTACTGCTACCGGGTCGCCGCCTTCAACGCCAACGGCACCTCCGGCTACTCCAATACCTCCTGCGCCACCACGGGCCGCCTCCGGGCGTCTGCTTCGATACGGGGAACCACGACACCGACGACGGCACGTACGACCTCTGGCATGTCGAGAAGGTGAAGGCGGATCTGAATCCCAACTGGCAGGCCGCCCAGGTGCCCGGCTGCGAGCCCGAGCCCTGGCTGTTCAGCCTCGACTCGGGCGTGGACAGCGACCACCCCGACCTCAACGTGGCCGAGATCCAGAACTTCGTGTCGGCCGAAGCCGGCCACAGCGGTGAGGACGGCCGCGGGCACGGGTCGCATACCGCGGGCATCGCGGCGGCCAGAGATGGCAACGGTGGTACGGTCGGGATCGCGCCGGGCGCACCGATCTACGGCTTCCGCGTGCTCAACGACGATGGAGCGGGAACGACCGAGGACGCGATCGCGGCGATCGACGAGATCATCGTCCGCAAGGTGGCGAGTCCGGGCCAGCCGATGGTGGCGAACATGAGCCTGGGCGGGGGCGTGAACGACGCGCTCGACGCCGCCGTTCGCGAGGCCGTGAACGCCGGTATCGTCTTCACGATCTCGGCGGGGAACGGGATCCTCGGAGCGTGCCTGCTGCCGGGTGACGCGCAGGGCGTCTCTCCCGCCAGGGCCGGAGACGACAAAATCACGGGTAGCGGCGGCAGCTCGGGGGACACGAAGAGGGTGAACGGGGCCATCACCGTCACCGCCAGCAACCAGGCCGATGGCGACATCAACTGCAACTACGGGAACCCGGTGAGCGTCGCCGCACCGGGAGAAGCGATAGCGTCGACATGGCTGAACGGTGGATACGCGACGCAGAGCGGCACCTCGATGGCGGCGCCGGTCGTCGCCGGAGCGGCGATCCTATACCTGATGGATCATCCGGGCGCCAGTCCAGCCGAGGTGGAAGGGGCGATCGTCGACCTGCTCGAGAGCTGGACGACGAACGAGCAACCGAACGCCGACGGCCGGCTGAACGTCGATGGACTGTAGTCGATGGGCTGTGACAGTATGGGTCGCCCAAACGTTGAGTATACGGACGTGGTCGGCGGGTTAGGGACGCCTCCGGTCACGGCTACCCACCCAAAGCCGAGCTGAGCAACCAAAAGGGGAGGTCAACGCCGCACCACCTCAAAAGGGACGGTAAAGCGGTTGGTGTCCCACGAGAGCGCCAGGACGCCGCCTCCCCGCTCGCTCGGCTCCACTTCGATCGTGAACCGCTCCACCGATGCCTCCAGCGCATCGCTTTTCATCGGTATCCGGATCACGTCCGACTCGGGGTCGTACTGCGTTCCCCACACTTCGGTCAGGCCGGAGATGATCAGCTCGCCCCCCTCCGGCGTGAAGGTCGTCCATAGCGTGTAGGTGCCCGCCGGCAGCGTCTGTCCGTCTATCAGGAGATCCCTGTCCGACGCGAAGTGCGTGGCCGCGTTCGCGCCGGTCCGCCAGACCTGGTTCCACGGCACGAGCCCACCGAAGATCTCGCGCCCTCGCCTGGAGGGGCGCCCATAGTCGACCGTCAGCGTGGCGTCCTCCACGGTGGCCTCCACGCCGCCGCGGGGCGACGCCTGCCCGAAGGCCTCGCCTCGAGAGTCTCGAGCAGCGAAATCCGCGGCCATGGCGTCGATGTCGATCCCCGCCGGATCCGCCCGCTCGACCTCTATCTTGAGAGTCGTCTCTCGCCCGGTGATGCCGAGAATCCGCCCATCCCCGTCCACCGCCGCGATCATCGGGTTACCGAAGAAGTCGATCGAGATCGAGTCGGCGGTCCGCGCCGTGATCGCGTTGGGCGCAGTAGGCCGTCTCGAGTTCGTTCGCAGCACCGTGAAGTCGTAGCGCTCGCCGCCCGCCGCTCTCGCCAAACGCGCCGCCTGCTCGAGAAGCGCCGCGGACAGCTGCACCCTGCCGATCACCGGAAGGATGCGTTCCGGGACCTCGATTCGCTCCGTCTGCAGGCTATCAGGGCTCTGGCCGACGGTGATGGTGGCGGTGTCGCCCTCGATCTCGACCATCTGGTATCGGGCCGGAGGGCCCTCCGGATTCGCGTCCGGCGTCGTCCACGCCGCTTCGAGCCCACGCACCGAGCCGTCGGGATTCAGCAGGACGGTGTAGCGGATCAACTGCGTGATCGGACTCCGGATCACGAGCTTGCCGTCGATCCGGTCGCCGGCTCTCGTGAACACCTCGACCGCCGTCGTGTCCCGACCGAGGCGCTCCACGTACGCTCGGGTGTCCGATTCCGATCCCCCCTCTCCGCACGCGGCGAGCGGGAGCAGAATCAGGAAGACGATGGCGTACCGCGCAAACGCGCTCATGGCCTGGCCGGCAGGTCGAGCGCGGGGTTCCGGTCGAAGAAGTCGAACGGCCGGAGCTCGAAGGATTTCCGGGCCGTGGGCATCACCGGCCAGTCCTCCGCGCGAGGTACGTGGTGGAAACCGACCGTGTACCACACGACGATGTCGGTATCCGCGATCGGTCGATCGGCTCCCGTCCACGCGGGCAGCCCCTGTCCCGGCTCGCTCAACGTCGGATAGAGCCCCGCCGCGAACCGCTCGTTCGGGCTGTAGGGAGTCACCCACAGGTGATGGTCGATGAAGCCGGCCCTCAGCTGCGGATAGTCGTCCGGATCCATGAGTGACACGGCGTTGGACCCGGGCACCACCTGGTAGCTCACCGGATAGCCCAGGTAGTTGTCGATCGCCGGGTTTATCACTCGCCAGAGCGCAGGCCGTTCGAAGTCGATACGGAGCTTGGCATCGCCCTCCGAGCGCGCCAGCGTAGGCTCCACGACCCAGAGGCTTTTTCGCGGGTGGTCGTCCGGCAGACGTTGTTTCACGAGCCGGTCGATCTCGAGGCTGTTCGCGGCCCCATCCACGTCCAAATCGAGGCGGAAGCTGAAGAAGTGGTCGTGGTTGATGCCGACCAGGTTCTCGGCGATGTAACGACCGTAGGCATCGGGTCGATCGGCCGACCAGCCCTCCTCTTGCCCTCCCGCCGATCCCGGGCTGCCGGCCGAGCCGCTGGCCGCCGGATCGGCGCTTGCGAGGACCGCTGCTCCACGAGGCACGTCCGCGTTCGCGACGCGCTGGGCGACCGGCTTGGTGGCATCGATCCCCGTCGCGCCGGCGACGACCTCGATCGACCCATCCTGCCGGAACACCCAATCGAACACGTAATCGTAGTTCCCGAGCACCGCCATGAACCGAAGCACCAGATCACGCCTCGGCCGGCTCTCCATGAGGTTGTCGGAGCGCTTCCGCCAGGCGACATCGCCCGCATACCTCTCGAACAGACAGGAGACGTTGCGCTTCACCCCCGGCTTCCCGTCGTCGCCCGCGACGATCATATCGAAGTAGACGGAGTTGTCGGGACAATCGAGTCCGGGCTCCATCGGGGCGGCGAGCCCGCCGGCGCTGTACTCGCCGGCGTCGAGGAAGTTGTACGCATAGAAGGGCGCGGCCGGATCCATATACGGGACGAAGATCTCCGAGAGGTGTCCCTGGTAGAGCACGGACCGGTTACGGTCCCCGTCATCGTAGCGCACGTTCGACACGACGGTGCCCACACGCGGGTCCATGCGATGGTGGAAGGTCCACTTCTGCCAGCGCACCGTATGGCCGTCCATCTCGAAGCCCGGCCCCAGAGGTTGCTCCACGGAGATCGGAGCGCCGGTCTCGCGGGTAATGCCGATGGAGGCGGCGTCGAACTCGGCGTCCACCGCGGCCACCGGGACGATCTCGCCCTCCACGACCTCGATCAGCTCGCCGGTGTCCATGTCCACCAGGGCCTCGAGACCGCCGATCAGGCGGGGGAAGGTGTTGCGAGCCCGCCAGGTGTCGACGCACTCGACAGTGGCCAGCCGCCTTCCCCGCTCGCGCGGGGTACCGAAGTAGCCGAGCGGCAAACCGAAGCACTCGATCCGCGTGAGGTCCGAATAGCCGCGCCGCCGCAATCCCTCGCGGAACTCCTCGCTCTCCAGAGCGATGCCGGCGGCAACCCCGTACTCCTCTTCCAGCCAGGTCGCCTGCACGCCCTCGACCTCTGTCCAGCTTGCGACGGATTCTGCGTCGAGATCGACCACTGCCTCGAAGGTCCTTGTGCCCTCCTTGACGATGGCGAAGGCCTCCCTCGCGAACGGCTCTCCCGGCGTCCAGGCTGCCACGGCCCCCTTGTCCGGTTCCTTCAGGGTAATCAGCGCATAGCGGGTGGAGTCAGTGCCATGACCCGCGGATCCGATCGCATCAAGCACGATCCAATGTTCCTCCCAACCGAGAGGATCGAGCGGGTGCTGCGCCGTCTGCGCGAGCCCCGAACCCGTCGCCGAGAGCATGGCAACCAGTACCAGCGACGCGCTCGACGCGCGGCGGGCGAGAGGTTCCGGATGATCGGTTCGCATCGTATTCGCCTCCTTGAAGGACTCGGTCTCGGCTCGCACGCGGACCGGCGCTAAAGCCCCAGGCTCGCTACTGTTTTTTCACGCATCTTGAACTTCTGCACCTTGCCGGTCACGGTCTCCGGGAACTCCTCCACGAACACGACGTGTCGGGGTATCTTGTAGTGCGCCAGGTGCGCTCGGCAGAACTCACGGATTCCCTCTTCGTCGACGCTCGATCCACCCTGCAGCTTGACCCAGACGCAGACCTCCTCGCCCATTCGAGCGTCCGGCACGCCGAAGACCTGGGCATCGACGACATCGGGGTGCGCGTGGAGGAGCTCTTCGATCTCCCGCGGATAGACGTTCTCTCCGCCGCGGATGATCATGTCCTTTATTCGTCCGGTTATGCGGTAGCGGCCGTTCTCGTCCCGCACGGCGACATCGCCGGTGTGCAACCAGCCGTCCTGGTCGATGGCATCCGCCGTCGCCTCCGGCATCTTGTAGTAGCCGAGCATGACGTTGTGTCCCCTCACGCAGAGCTCGCCCTGCCGGCCGTCGGGCAGCTCCCGGCCGTCCCCATCCATGATCCCGATCTCGACGCCCTCGAACGGTGTGCCCACCGTCTCCACTCTCCACTCGACGGGGTCATCCAACCCGGTCATCGTCACGCCGGGCGATGCCTCGGTCAGGCCGTATCCGATCGCTATACCTCCCACGCCCATGTCATCGATCACCCGGTTCATCACCTCGACCGGGCAGGGGCTCCCGGCCATGAGTCCAGTCCGAAGGGAGGAAAGGTCTCGTCCGGGGAACGTCTCATCCTCCAGCTCGCCAATGAACATCGTGGGGACGCCGTAGATCACGGTGGCGCGCTCGCGCTCGATGCAATCCAGTGCCGCCTCGGCCGCGAAATACTCGTTCGGAACGAGCATCGTGGCACGCGCGATGAGCGACACGAGCGTGCCGATGACGCATCCGAAGCAATGGTAGAACTGGACGGGCACGCAGACGCGGTCCCGCTCGGTGATTCGGAGGCCCTCCGCGAAGTAATAGGCGTTCAGGAGCATGTTGCGGTGCGACAGGAGCGCGCCCTTGGGGAAACCGGTCGTGCCGGAGGTGAACTGCAGGTTGATGGGGTCGTCGGGCGACAGTTCAGAAGCGAGAGCGGTCAACGCCTCGGGCTCGAGGTCATCTCCGCGGCGCAGCATATCCTCCCAGGAGATCATGCCCGCGGCGTCATGTTCAGGCAGAGAGACGATCCAACGAAGCTCGGGGAACTGGTCCGAGTCGAGCTCGCCGGGCGTCGAATCCGCCAGCTCGGGCAGGGCTTCGCCGAGCATGGCGAAGTAGTCCGACGTCTTGAACCTGTCGATCGTGAACAGGGTCCGAACGTCCGCCTGCTCGAGCACGTAGGCCAGCTCCTCGGGACGGTAGGCCGGGTTGATCGTGACGAGGACCGCCCCGACCCGTGCGCTGGCCAGCTGCAGGATCGGCCACTGCGGCCAGTTGGTCGCCCAGATCGCGACGTGATCGCCCGGTCTAGTGCCGAGGGCGACAAGCCCGGCCGCTGCCCTGTCGACCAGTCGGTCGTACTCCGCGTAGGTGCAGCGGAAGGCGGTTTGGGGAAAGACGAGGGCCTCTCCATCGGGAACCCGGGCAGCGGCCTCCGACAGCACCTTGCCGATCGTCATGCCGTCCACCCACGGTCGCTCGGTATCGCTCATTCCACTCCTCTGGTCGAATCGACGTTCTCGCCCGGCTTCGAGCGGGGAATCTGGCGTGGCCTGGCGCCGGCAAAAAGGGGCCTCGTAGCTTCGGACGAAACCCGTACCGAGTGGATTCATGCCGACGCGCCGCTGTCACCGATGAAGAGAACCAGCCCCGGCTCGATCCCGCTCCTCCTCGCAGCAGCCTTCACGGCCGCGGCGCCGTGGGGCGCTGAGCCTGTCATCGGGCAACCAAGAATCCACCTCTCCGCCGACGAGGTGCTGATCGACGAAGAGGTGGTAGTCTCGCTTTCCGGCCTGGATCCGGGCCAGAGGACGATCCTCCGCATGGTCGCCTCGTCGCAGCTCGGCACGTGGGTATCGAGCGCCGAGTTCGCGGCCACGAGGAGCGGCCGGATCGATCTCGCCTCCGACGCGCCGCTCGCGGGCTCCTACGAAGGCCTCGATGCGATGGGACTCTTCTGGTCGGCCGTGAGAGACACAACCGCCCCGACAGTCACGACCGGACTCCCGAACGTCCAGCTGGTCCACCTGCAGGCGGAAGTGGATGGAGCGGTCGTGGCCGAAGCGGAGCTCGTCAGGCACATCGTGAGGCCAGGTGTCCAGGTCGTACCGGTGCGGACCGATGCCCTCATCGGGACGTTCTTTCTGCCTTCGCCGGCGTCCGGCACCGGACCGTACCCGGCTCTGCTCGTGCTGGGTGGCTCCGAGTGCGGCCTCCAGAGTGCCGAGGCGAAGGCGGCCGCGCTCGCCTCGCACGGCTTCGCTGCCCTCGCTCTGGCCTACTGTTCTTGGCCCGACGCCGCGGGGAATCCGGTCCCGGGCATGGAGGAGCTGCCACAAGGACTCTGGCTGGTGCCTCTCGAGAGCGTCGAGCGGGGGGTCCGGTGGCTCGAGGGGAGGTCGGAGGTGGAGGCGTCGAAGATCGGAATCCTGGGCGCCTCGAAGGGCGCGGAGCTGGCCTTGCTGATCGCCTCCGCGAATCCCGTGGTGCAAGCGGTCGTCGCGTACGTCCCGAGCCACGTCGTCTGGCAGGGCCTGGACTTCAGCGGGTCGCGGAGGTCGTCCTGGTCACGGAACGGAAGTCCGGTCGATTTCGTCCCCTTCACCTCCGACGAGGACAGAATCAGCGAGCTTACGGCCGGCGGGACGCGCTACATCGTCCACCTCTACCGGGCCAGCCTCGATGCCAGGAGCGTCGTGGAGAGAGCCGGGATTCCGGTGGAGAGGATCAACGGGCCCGTGCTGCTCGTGTCCGGCGGCAACGACCTTCTGTGGCCGTCCACCCTCATGGCCGAGAAGATCATCGATCGTCTGGAGGCCAACGGGCATCGTTACGCGGCGATCCATCTGTACTACGCGGGAGCAGGCCATGCGATCGGCCGACCATTCCGCCCGACCACCGGTCTGTCGGCGACGCCGAACTTCGCGCTGGGCGGAAGTGCCGCCGCATACGCCGCGGCCGAACGTGACTCCTGGCCGCGGATCCTCCGCTTTCTACGGGAGAGCCTCTCCGAGCGTGTCGAGGCAGGCTCCTAGAGCGAGTCGCAGGCCGCTCGCAGACGCCTCTCGGCTTCTTCCGCAACAGGGAGGATCTCATCGATGGCGGCGAGATCCAGCATCGACCTCGGGCTGGCGAAGGATACCTCCGCGCCCACGTCTGTCTCCGTCACGACGACGTTGCAGGGGAGCAGCAGACCAATGCTGTCGTCCGCGTCGAGCGCGCGATGTGCGAGCCCCGGATTGCACGCCCCCAGGATGACGTACGGCTTGAAGTCGACGTCGATCTTCTCCTTGAGCGTCGCCCTGACGTCGATACGGGTCAGAATTCCGAAACCCTGCTCCTGCAGGGCTCCCTCCACCCGGGAGATCGCCTCCTCATAGGCGGCTCCGGGCAGCGTCTTGCCAAAGGCGTAGCTGACGTCCTGCATCCCTCCTCCTCTCTGAGCTCTTCGAATCTTCGTTTGATAGGAGCCACGGCGCCGGGATAAGGTTCCCGCCATTCGCCTCGGTGGAATCCGGTGACGGTCGCGGCTGTCCAGGGCTGAGAGGCCCGGCATCGGAGCGAGGCCGGAACACGCGCGCCCGTGTTCGGTTTCTTTCGGGTGAGACGTTGATCAGTACGGGCCAAAGCCGTAACCTCGGCATCGGGCCGTTCGATGTAACGCGGGGCGCGCAGGTCCAGTCATAGGAGTATGGACGAAGTGCATTCGTGATCCGGCTGTCGCTCGACCGGCGCGAATCTGGACTGCCGTCGGCATGGTAAATGGAGGTCTGATGCGGTTTACACCTCGCGCGCTCCTTCTCTGGAGCGCCATGACGATCTTGGCTCTCGGACCAGCCGCCTCAAGCGCGAGCGCACAGTACTTCGGGCGGAACAAGGTCCAGTACGATGCGTTCGAATGGGAGATCATTCGTACCGAGCACTTCGACGTCTACTTCTACGGGGAAGAGCGTCAGGCCGCCCTGATGGCCGGCCGGATGGCGGAGCGCTGGTACTCCAGGCTCTCG
>JBDGZR010000064.1:0-15254 GCA_039588495.1 Gemmatimonadota bacterium
TTGGCGTTCGCGAGGCGAACGGGGTCGCCCACCTCCAGCCACAGGGCGTCGCTCATGTCGAACGTCTCGATGGCATGGCCCTCTTCGGCCAGCCGGAGATAGACCTCCATGATCGAGAACCGTCCACGCTCCGTCATCAGCTCGAAGATCTCCGGCGAAAGGACGTGGATGCCCGCGAAGCCGATCTCCTCGGTGCGGCCGACCCCCGAGCGAGCTTCGGCTCTCCACCCGGTCCGCAAGTTCGCCAGTCCACGGAAGCCGTGTTCGTCGACGAGCAGGGGCCGGGTGGTCTCGCGGCGGTTGACGGCGAGGGTCGCGAGCGGCCGGCTTTCCGCGTGCGCGCCGTACATGGCGGCGAGATCGGCGTCCGAGATGACGTCGACGTTGTGCAGCAGGAACGGCTGGCCCCGCTCGAAGAGCGGCGCGGCCGCCAACAGCCCCCCGCCGGTCTCGAGAGGCGCTCCTTCCTCCGGGGAGAACCGTACCTCCACGCCGAAGCTCCCCTTTCGCCTGACGTACTCCTCGATCTGGTCGGCGTGGTGGTGGACGTTGATGACCAGCCGATCGGCCCCGGCATCGATCAACCGGCGAGCCACCCTCTCGAGCATGGGGACGCCGGCAACCTCCACAAGCGCTTTCGGAGCGTGCTGGGTGAGCGGTCTGAGCCGTTCGCCGACGCCCGCAGCGAGGATCATCGCCTCCATCATGGCATCATGGACGACGAGGCGCGCGGCTGCTCAGGGTCCGGCCCCGGGCCAGCCGCGCCTCTCCCGGTGCCGCACGATGACGTTCACATCCGGGTTGTTCTCTCGTACGTGTCGGGTCAGCCTCTCGGCAAAGTAGACCGACCGGTGTTGTCCTCCCGTGCAGCCGAAGCTGATGCTGAGGCTATTGAAGCCGCGCTGCCGGTAGGCGTCGATATGGGCCTCCACCAGCCGCCGTACTCCATCCCAGAACGCTTCCGTCTCGGGGCGGGCTGCCAGAAACTCGACGACCGGCTCATCCAGCCCGGTCTGGTCCACGAACTCGGCCAGCCGCCCCGGGTTCGGGATGCCGCGACAATCGAAGACGTAGCCGCCCCCGTGGCTGCTTGTGTCCTCGGGATACCCGTTCCGGTAGCTGAAGCTGGCCACGCGAAGGGAGAGCCCGGGCGTCTCCTCGGCCGACGAGTCCGGTCCCGCCCAGCGCTCAACGATGCGCGAGAAGGTCGATTCGATCTCGGGGAGCGCCAGCGGAAGGCCTTCCTCGAGAAGCGCATCGAGGTTGCGGGCCGCGAAGGGAACGCTCTGCAGAAAGCGAGGCTTCCGCTCGAAGAAGCCCCTGTACCCGTAGGCCCCCAGCGCCTGCATGATCCGGATGAGAACGAAACCCCGGTAGTAGCCGAGGAACGGCTCGCGATCCACCGGCACCATTCCCTCGAGCGTGCCCAGGTAGCACTCGAGAAGCTCGGCGCGCACCTCGGGCGGCAGATCGGCCTTCGCATCGTAGAGCAGCGAGGCCAGATCATACTGCAGGGCACCGCGCCGGCCGCCCTGGTAGTCGATGAACCAGGGCTCGCCCTCCACCACCATGATGTTCCTGGATTGGAAGTCGCGGTACATGAAATGATCCCGCGGCGCCTTGAGCAGGAATCGCACGAGCTTGCCGAAGTCGCGCTCGAGCTTCGCCTCATCGAAGGGCACGTGGGCCAGCTTGAGAAAATGGTACTTGAAGTAGTTCAGGTCCCAGAGCATCGACTGGCGGTCGAAGGCCCGGCGAGGATACGCGACGCGGAAGTTGAGGATGCGCCCACCCTCGACCTGGAACCGCGGCAACAATTCGATCACCCGGCGGTAGACGGCGAGCGCCTCCTCCGGGAACGCCTCCTCCGCATCGGGCCCCTGTGTCCCGGTCCTTCGCGCCTCGGCGAGCAGGTCGAACAACGTCGAGTCGCCCAGGTCGTCTTCCAGCCACGTACCCTGCCGGCGGTTCACCGCCAGGATCCCGGGGACGGGAAGCCCGGCTTCGTGCAACGTCGCGGAGAAGGAGAGGAACGCCCGGTTCTCGCCCCGGTCGGGCCCGTATCCGCCGATCACCGTGCCCGATTCGGGCGTAGGGAGACGATAGTAACGGCGCGCCGAGCCGTCCGCCGCGACATCGTGGACATGGGCCGGACGGACCCCGTAGTGGCGCTCGTAGAGCCGGACAACGCGGTCTCTGGCGTTCACCTCTGCGCGTCCTCGAGGCGCATCAGTCGAAGGTCTGGGAGCTCGGGCACAGATCCGCGAGCTCACAGCCCGAGCAATTCGGGCGGCGGGCGGCGCAGGTCGAGCGGCCATGAAGGATGAGGCGCCACGCAAAGGGCCTCCACTGATCCGTCGGAAGCAGATCCATCAGGTCGCGCTCGACCTTTGTCGGGTCGGTCTCCTCCGTGAGGCCGAGGCGCCCGGCGACGCGCTTCACGTGCGTGTCCACGACCACGCCCTCGTGCACGCCGAACCAGTTGCTGAGGATCACGTTGGCGGTCTTGCGAGCCACACCGGGCAGCTCGACCAGCGCCTCCATCGTGACCGGGACCTCGCCGCCATGATCGGCCACCAGCCGGGCCGACATCTGCTGGATGTGCTTGGCCTTGTTCCGGAAGAAACCCGTGCTTCGGACGTACTCCTCGAGCTCCTCCCGATCGGCGCCGGCGTAATCCTCGGCCGTCGGGAAGCGCTGGAACAGGGCGGGTGTGACCTCGTTGACGCGCGCGTCCGTGCACTGCGCCGAGAGGATCGTCGCCACCAGCAGCTCGAGCGCCGACGAGTGGTCCAGCGTCACCGTCACGTCCGGGTAGCGATCGGAGAGCCTCGACCCAAGCTCCCTCAGGCGTGCGTCGCTCCTCCCGACATCCTCAGCCATCCCCGACCTCCGGCTCCGAGGCGACGTCGTCGGGCGACTGCGGGAGCTGATCGAGACCCAGCTTGTTGGCTCGCCCCACCCAATCACCGATCTCCTGCAACGTCAGGATCCCGTGGATGCGTCCTGCGTCGGCAACGATCACGCGCTCCGAATCGCTCGATTGCAGTTGCCCGATCACCTGGTCGAGAGTCGCGTCGGACGACACGACGGGCGTGTCGGCCACGTCGCTCATGAGCTCGGCAGCCGTCGTTTCGGCCCGACGCTCCGGCGGAACAGCCGCCACGTCGTCCAGAGCCACCACCCCCACCATCCGGCCGTCGCGGACCACGGGTAGCGCCGGCGGGAGGCCCGAAACGTATAGATCCGCGAGGTCGCGCGCGGACATGGCGGCGGGCACGGCCGGTGCCAGACGTGCGACGCGAGTCACGGGCACATCGGAGATCGCGCGCATCAAGACGAACTGCCGATAGCTCGAGGCGGCAGCGCTCGCGAGGAACCACCCGATGAACGCCAGCCAGAGACCGCTGAGCAGCGGCCCGCGCATGATCAGGAACGCCCCGCCGGCGATGAGCACGTAACCGAAGGCGCGGCCTCCGGCCGTGGCCCAGCGCGTGGCACGGCGGAGGTCTCCCGTGACCTGCCACACCGCCGCCCTGAAGATCCGACCTCCGTCCAGCGGAAAGCCCGGCACGAGGTTGAAGACCGCGAGAACGAAGTTGAGCCAGCCCAGATAGCGGGAAACCTGTCCGGCCGGCGCCATGATCCCGAGCTCGTCGGTCAGGGCTCCGAGAGACCAGAAAATCCCGGCCAGCGTGAAGCTGGCGAGCGGGCCCACGACGGTAAGGAGGAACTCGTCGACCGGCCGCTTGGCTTCCATCGTGGTCTGCGCCACGCCGCCGAAGATGAAGAGCGTGATCCCCTGCACGTGTATGCCGCGTGAGCGGGCCACCACCGAGTGCGCGAGCTCGTGCAGGAGGAGCGACATGAAGAAGAAGAGCGCCGCGGCGACCCCCATGAGCAGATACGCCTCGCCGTCGTAGCCGGGAAGCTGCCGAGGGAACTCGACCGTGCTGAAGACCCAGACGATCAGGGCGATCAGCACGAACCAGGAGTAGTCGATCCGGATCGGGAAGCCGAACCAGCGGCCGATGTTGAACCCTCCGAAAAGCGGCATTACATCCGGCCTACGAGTGGGGAACGGGGAGCGCCCGCCGCGAGAGCACCTGGGCGCCGTCGCCCCCTCTGCCGAGGATCCGCCGGAGAAGCGGCACTCTCGGAGGCACGACGACCGTCAGGCGGCCACCCGCCAGGTTTCGCACGCTCACGAAGAGCGTCGCAGCCACCGCCGGGACGCGGACGCCGAAGCTCCGGCCCCTCCACGCGAAGGTGGCGGTGGAGGATCCGCCCCCCATGCTGCCCTCGGCGAAGGTCTCGGAGTCCAACCTCACGATTCCATCGGCATCCGCCGGTATCGCGCGGTAGAAGGTCGGGTCGAAGGGCCGCTCCGCCAGGCGGAGGAAGTTCTGATCGGTCGCCCAGTCCATGTCGTCCAGCGCTGATTCGCCGGCCGCCGCCTCGCGGTGGTGGAGCAGCTCGTGGGTGATCGTCTCCCAGATCTCCTCCTCCCACTCCAGAGCATCGTCTTCGAATGACAGCGCCAGAAAGGAGCCGTAGTAGAGGACCAGCTCCGAGCGCACATCGCCGGCGTCGCCGTATCCCGAAGGCCAGCTCTCCGTGACGCACTCGCCGAGGGTATAGATCCCGCCGAGCGTGGGATGGCCGAGCTCCTTCTCCTCGATAACCAGCGCGTTCACACCCTCCTTCAGCGCCTCCGGGATGCGCTGCCAGAGCCGGGCCGCCAGTGCCTCGAAATCGTCCAGCGCCATCTCTGCCGGAGCGGACACGTCCTCCTCCTCGACCCCGACTCAGTCCCGCGTCGGATCCGGATTCGGGCCGGGTCCCCGCGCCGACTTCCGCTCGGCGCCGGCCGGCACCAGGTATGCCCCACGGTAATGAAGGAGCGGCGCAACAGATCCCCCCGCCCGTTCCGAGAGGCCGGCAGCCTCGACCCGCCCGATGAACACCGTGTGGTCCCCCGCGGCCACCTCCTTCACCACCGCACAGTCGCAGTAACCCAGGCCGGCCTCCAGCACCGGCGCCCCGGTAATCCTCTCGCCTGTCGGAACACCCCGGAACTTGTCTTCGTCGTCGCCCGCGAATCGCTCCGCGACCGACGAATCCTCCGCGCCGAGGAAGGTCACGGCAAAGAAGCCCGAGGTCGTGATCGCGGCGTGCGTCTGCGAGCCGGAGTCCAGACAGACCAGCACGAGCGGCGGATCCAGCGACACCGAGCACACCGCGGTGGCGGTGAGGCCTCGCGGTAGGCCTTCCGGATCACGGGTCGCTATCACGCACACGCCGCCGGCCAGACATCCCAGTACGTCTCGGAAGCGCTCGGTGGATACGCTCATGGGCCGTCCTGCGCCGGCGCGGAAGCCGCGCCGGAGATCTTCACGAGCCATCGGTTCAGGAGCAGGAAGGCGGTGATCGCCACGATCCACTGGACCAGCACGCTACCCACGTTGAAGGTGGAGAAGGGCGTGAACGTAGCCGCGAGGTCGGACGGATCGACCGCCTGCCACAGCCACCACCCCATGAGCACGACGGCCTGAACCGCCACGAGACGAATCGCGACGTTCCACCATCGGCCGATCACGAGGTCGCAGCCCTCCGTATTAACCATGGACGTACGGAAACGGTCCACGCCGAAGCGAAGGACGGAGAAGGCGAAGAAGAAGCCGGAGAGCATGAGCCCGACGCCCCACACCCAGTCCTGATTCCTGAATATGTCGATGGATAGAGCGGAGGGGAGCCCGACGAGGAAACCGAGCGCACCGACCGCCATGATCGCTCGAGTGCGCTCCACACCCGCGTCCCGCAGCACGCGCGATGCCAGCTCGATCATGGCGATCAGGCTGCTCCAGGCCGCGAAGACCAGGGCCAGGAAGAAGAGCACCATGAAGAAGCGTCCGGCCGGCATCTGTCCGAACAGCTGCGGTACCCAGACGAAGGTCAGACCCTCGTTGCCGGCTCCCACGATCTGCCCCGCTGAATCCGGCATGATCGCGAACACGGTGCAGAGCACCATGATGCCGGCGAGGAGCGAGACGGAGTTGTTGCCGAAGCCGAGAAGAAAGGCGTTCAGGGTCGTGTCCTCGCGCCTCCTCAGGTAGACCGCATACGCGACGATCAGCCCCCAGCCGGCCCCCGTGTCCCAGGCGTTCTGCGTGAGAGCCTCCAGCCACACGCGAGCCGTCAGCAGGTCGCTCCACTCGGGGCTGAAGAGGAACTCGAGACCGGCGGAGGCTCCCGGGAGAGTCACCGCCCGGATGACGAGGACGACGACCAGGACGAGGAGGCTCGGGATCAGGACCCGCGCCGCCCGTTCGATCCCCATCACCCCCCGGGCCACGACCAGGGCGCCCAGCGTGATGGCGACCGCGTGCGTCGCCACCGCGGCGCCGGAACCCACGTAGGCGGACCAGAACGCGTCCGCCGCCTCGGGCGAATCCATCGGCACGGCTCGGGTCAGCGACCCCCACAGGTAGCGGACGGTCCACCCCATCACCACCGAGTAGTAGCACATGATCGCCGTGGCGGTGAACGCCACCCAGGCGCCCATCCAGGCGAAGCGTGGGCCGGCGACCCCCACGAACGCTCCGATCGGCCCACGGCGCGTACTCTTTCCCATCGCGAACTCGACGAGGATGAGCGGAACCGACCAGAGGAGGAGGAAGACGACCCAGGCGACGAGGAAGGCGCCTCCTCCGTTCGAAGCCGCGACGCGCGGGAATCGCCAGATGTTCCCGGTTCCGACCGCCATCCCGAGCATGGCGAGCATCGTCCCCCAGCGAGAGGAGAACACGGCTCCGCGATCCGTCACGGGGCCTCCCCGCGCGGCTGCCCGGAGGAACCGGCCGCGCCGGTCGCGTCGATCTCCCGGATCCACTCGAGGATTGTCTGGTTGAAGGTGCCGGGCATCGAGATGTGAGAGCAGTGCCCTGCCTCGGGGACCTCCGTACTCCGCGAGCTCGGGACGAGCTCCAGGATGTCGTCCCACCAGTGCGGAGGCATGTAGAAGTCCCTATCTCCTCGCACGACCAGCGTGGGGGCACGGACGTGACGAAGCTCCGCCCGGAGATCCACCTCGCGAAACAGGTCCACCCTCCCCTTCGAGACCGCGGCCGGCACGGTGCGCGGGCCGGTCCAGAGCACGTAGTCCACGATACTGGCCCATCCGGGAGAGTCGTCGAACACCCAGACCTCGGCCCGGCTCCAGAGGCGAGCCAAGCTGCGCGAGGCGGCCGTCGGCAGGTACCGGCTCGTAAAGCGCGCCAGCGGGATGAGCCCGGTTCGATTCAGCCCCAGGTGTTTCAGCGTGATGCGGATGAGCGAGTTCGCGATGACGAGCCCCGCGGCCCGTTTCGGGTAGCGCGTCGCGAAGCGGAGGGCGACGGCACCCCCGAGGCTCTGACCCACGACGAGGGCGCTCTCGACGCCGCATTCGTCCATGAGCTCGGCGACATCGTCCGCCAGGCGATCGAACGAGGCGTCGGGCTCGTGCCGAGCGCGCATGTCGGCGGCGATGACGCGATGTTGGCCGGCGAGAACGGGTACCTGGTATCGGAAGGTCTCCTTCATGCCGTCCGCACCCGGGATCATCACGATCGGACTCCCGCTCCCGGCGTCCACGTAGGTCACCTCGACCCCGTCGGAGTAGACGAGCCGGCGTGAGGGGTAGGCGAGGCCGTCCGGGCCCCGGATCGGTGGACGGCGCAGGCGGCGGTTCCGCCGGCGGACCCAGGCGGTGTATCCACCGAGGAGGAGAGCCAGACCGGCCGCCGTCCGGGCGGCAGAAATGCGCTGCGGAGGCTTCATCTCCACGCGACCTCAGCCGAACTCTTCGCCCAGGTGGGCGAGGAGTGTCTCGGGCTCCAATCGCTCCCCGAACCGCTTTGCGAGCTCGGACGCATCTTCCATGCGGCCCAGCGCACAGAGCTCCCGCAGGGACGATCCTGCGCGCGGGTTGGTCGGCCAGTCCGCATCGTATCGCTCCCGCAGCTCGTTCGAGAGGATGGCGCTGAGCATCCAGGCTCGGAGCCTGCGGGCGCTCGTGAAATCTCCCTCGGCATGCTCCAGAAAGGAGCGCGGATCATAGCGGACACCGGTGGCATGACGCATCAGCTGTGCATAGCGAAGCCGAAGCTCGCTTGGACGCTCGGCCTCGGCCAGCTCGAGCTCGTAGATCAGGGTCGCCGCGTCGCGACGAAGCGCCTGCAGATCCACGAAGGCGGCGAGGCGCAGATAGTCCGCGAGGGCCTCGCCCGACAGCCCGGTGGTACGCTCCACCCACGCTCCGCTGCTCGTCAGGCGCGCGAACGTTCGGCCGAATCCCCGCGCGACGGAAGTGTCTCCGAGCGATCGGTACTCGAAGGGCAGATCAGGGTCCGTGTAGGCAGCGTGGAGGCCTCCCCCCACCGCCCTGAGCACCCCCTGGCAACCGGCCCGTCCACCCACCGGAGCGATGCAGATCACGACATCATCGGGTACGCGCAGCGCCGCGAAGAAGGCACGGGCGCGCTTCAGCGGACGAGCTTCGCGATCCAGCCTGAGCCGACCCTTCGCCTCCAGGGGAATGGAGAGGACTGCGAGGTCACGGGCGGTCGATTCCAGGACCTCTCGCGGCCTGAACGCGTCGTCCAGCCACGCCATGCGGCGCAGCCTTCGCATGTCGGATCTCTCCGCTTCGTCCGGGGAGAGGTCGAGCCAGGTCCGCAAATGGGAGACGAGCTGTTCGCGAAAGACCTCCTCGGTCTGATCCAGGACCTGGCGGGCCTGCCGTCCCGCGACCCTGAGGCTGAAACCGGCCAGCCGGGAGCTCGCGTCGACGTACGCACCGTATCCCAACCCCTCGGCTGCCTGCTGTACTCTGAAGTTCCGGTCCATGAGAACGGTGGCGACCTCTTCGAGCTCCCGGTTCCTGCGCTCCTCCAATTCCAGCGCGAGACCGCGCTCGGAATTCCGCAACAGATCGAGGACGCCGGTGAGCGGCCGCTCGTGGCCGTCGACGTCGAACGTCGTCGTGCTCTCCCAGGCGTAGAGCTCGTCGTCCAGCGGCGCGCGCACCCGCTGCAGGTGCCGGGTGCCCAACCACTCGAGCAGTAACCGGAGCCGCCGCTCCTCCCCGCCCGAGGACTCGGCCAGAGCTCTCTCGACGACCGGCATCGATACCGAGATGTCCAGGAGCGGGTCCGAATCGTAAAGCTCCTCGAGCTGCGGCCTGGTCTTCAGGCCGGCCTCGGAGAGGTACCGTTCCTCGCGGGCACGCGCGAGGAATCGCTCCGCCCTCAGGCGAAGCTCGTCCAGGGTGAGGCTCAAGCGGCGGCTTCGAGCAAGGCCTGCAGGTGGCCCGGCAGGCGGTCGATGGCGACCCGCTCCTGCTGGAGCGAATCCCGGTCGCGAACGGTGACCGTCTCGTCCTCGAGCGTCTGGCCGTCGATCGTGATGCAGTACGGCGTGCCGGCCTCGTCCTGCCGACGATAGCGTCTGCCGATGGACCCGGCCTCGTCGTAGAAGACGGTGACCTCCTCGCGGAGCGCATCGGCCACCCGCTTCGCCACATCCGGCATTCCGTCCTTCTTCACGAGCGGGAAGACGGCCGCCTTGATCGGAGCAAGCCGGGGGTGAAGCCGAAGGAGTACGCGCTGCTCGCCTTCGATCTCCTCTTCCGTATACGCATCGGCGAGCACGACGAGCAGCGTGCGATCGAGCCCCGCGGATGTCTCGATGACGAACGGAATGAAGCGGTCGCCGCTCGCGGGATCGAAATACTCCAGTTTCTTGCCCGAGTACTCCTGGTGGCGCGACAGGTCGAAATCGGTCCGGTTGTGGATCCCCTCGATCTCCTGCCACCCGAAGGGGAAGAGGTATTGGATGTCGAATGCGGTCTTCGCGTAGTGGGCCAGCTCGTCGGGCCCGTGCTCGTGAAAGCGAAGCCGCTCCGGGGTGACGCCAAGGCCGCGAACCCACTCCATGCGGCGTTGCTTCCACGTCTCGAACCACTCCGCGTCGGCGCTCGGCTCGACGAAGTACTGCATCTCCATCTGCTCGAACTCGCGCATCCGGAAGATGAAGTTGCCTGGAGTGATCTCGTTCCTGAACGCCTTCCCGATCTGCGCGATCCCGAAGGGGACCTTCTGCCGCGCCGTCTCCTGGATGTTGCGGAAGTTGACGTATATCCCCTGGGCGGTCTCGGGCCTCAGGTAGACGGTGGATGCCTCGTCCTGGACCGGTCCCATGAAGGTGTGGAACATCAGGTTGAATTGGCGTGGCTCAGTGAACGTCCCGGACATCCCGCAGGAGGGGCACTGCACGCCATCGAGGTCTTCGGCGCGGAAGCGGCGGTGGCAGTTGCGGCACTCGACGAGCGGATCCGTGAAGCCTTCGACGTGGCCGCTGGCTTCCCACACGCGAGGGTTCATGAGGATTCCGGCATCCACACCCTCTACGTCGGGCCTGCGGTGCACCATCTCTTGCCACCAGGCGGCGCGGATGTTGTTCTTGAGCTCGACCCCTAGCGGACCGTAGTCGTACACGGATCCCACGCCCCCGTAGATCTCGGAGGACTGAAAGATGAATCCGCGCCGCTTGCTCAGCGACGTGAGCTTGTTCATCAGGTCCGGCGGATGTCCGCCCGCGCTTTCGCCGTTCGTCATTCCGGTTCTGTCTGAGTCTATCCGTCGGATACGTGGTCTCGTCGAGGAGTGTTCGGGCCCGAAATGGTAGCGTACGGTTGCTCCGGGCGGCAACACACGGCCGCGCTTAACTTCTTCGGATGACTTTCGGGCCCGGATCCTCCATTCGAGTCATCGGGCACCGCGGCGCGGCAGGTGTGGCACCGGAGAACACCCTACCCTCACTGCGTCATGCCGTTCGCGCCGGGGCGCACGCGGTGGAGTTCGACCTTCAATGTACGAGCGACGGCCGACTCGTCCTCCTGCACGATTCGACGGTCGATCGGACGACGGACGGCTCCGGTCGGATCGACGACATGAGTCTGGAGGAGGCGCGACGGCTCGACGCCGGATACCGCTTCACCCCGAACGGCGGCGGCGAATTCCCGTTCCGGGCTCGCGACGTTCGGATCCCCACCCTGACGGAGGCGTTCGCGGAGATCGGCGAGGACGTCCCCGTCGTGATGGAGATCAAGTCACAGCGCGCCGGCGAGCGGCTTCCCGGCTGGCTTTCGGAGCACGACGTCGCCGCACGGACGCTGGTCGGCTCCTTCTCTCGTAGCGCCCTGGAGCCGGCCGCGCCATACGCATCCTGGCGGTGCGCGAGCGAGCGGGAGCTCCGCTCCTACGTGTTGCTCGGCAAGGTCGGTCTCGCCGGCTTCTCCGTGCCGGATGCCGATGCCGTGATGGTGCCCGAGCGCTTCCGCGGGATCCGGATCGTCACCCCCAGATTCGTGCGCCGGGCCCACCGCGACGGGCTCGGGGTCTTCGTCTGGACGGTCAACCGGCCGGACGCGATGCGTCGTTTGTGGGACTGGGGCGTCGACGGTCTGATATCGAACGAGCCGGGCCGGGCGCTGCGCATCCTGAGGGAGAGGATCGCGGCGGGAGTCGAGGGCTGAACGTGACGAGGACGATCCTCCATGTCGACATGGACGCCTTTTATGCGGCGATCGAGGTGCGGGAGAATCCCGATCTGGCCGGTCGGCCCGTCGTGGTAGGCTCGGATCCGAAGGGGGGACGTGGGCGGGGCGTTGTCGCGGCAGCCGGTTACGAGGCCCGCCAATACGGCATCCGATCGGCCATGCCGATCTCCGAGGCCTACCGCCGCTGTCCGCACGCCGCCTTCGTCAGGCCCAGAGGGATCCTGTACGCCGAGGTCTCCGGCCGCATCTTCGAGATCCTCCATCGATACACGGATGTCGTCGAGCCGCTCAGCATCGACGAGGCGTTCCTGGACGTGACGGCGAGCGCGGCCCTGTTCGGAGACGGACGTGCGATCGCTCGCTCGATCAAGAGCGAGATACGACGAGAGGAGTCGCTGAGCGCCTCGGTGGGCGTAGCCCCGGTGAAGTTCCTGGCGAAGATCGCGAGCGACCTCGAGAAACCGGACGGGCTCGTGGTGGTCGATCCGGGATCGGAGGTGGAGTTTCTCGCTCCCCTGGCGATCGGGAGGCTTTGGGGAGCGGGCCCGAAGACCCTGGAGCGGTTGTACGCGGTCGGAATCCGGACCTTCGGAGACATGCAGGCCCGTGATCGCGAGCAGCTGGTCCGGCTCTTCGGAGAAGCTGCCGGCGCCCGCTTCCATCGGCTCTGCCGAGGAGAGGACGAGCGGGCCGTCCGGTCCGAGCGGGCGCGCAAGTCGCTGGGCAAGGAGATCACGTTCGACGCGGACGTCATGGATCGTAGGGCGGTGGAGCGCACGCTCTTCCGACTCTGCGAACAGGTGGCGGCGGCGCTTCGACGACGGGACCTTGCGGGAATGACCGTAATGGTGAAACTCCGTTGGGAGGGCTTCGAGACGGTGACGCGGCAGGTGACCCTCCCGCGGCCGGTGAACACCTTCGAGGGGATATGGCCCGTTGCCGTGAGACTTCTGCGTGACGCGGACAGGAAGGGACGCCGCGTCCGACTCGTCGGCGTGAGCCTCTCCGGCCTCGTCTCGGAAGGGCGTGGACAGCTCTCCCTGTTCGAGGCTGCCGATGGAGGAGACCGCCAGGTCGCGCGGGCCGTCGATGCGCTCAAGAAGCGGTTCGGAAGGGGCGCCGTGACTCGCGCCGAGCTGCTGGACGAGGAGTAGCTCGCCGCCAGGCAGACTCCTGGCGAGGTTGATCCAAGAGAGGAACGACAAGGGGGACGAGGATGACCACAGTCTTCCAGATGACGCCGGCCTCGGCGAAGGCCCTCTGGTTTCTGGCGGCGCTGTGTATCCTGATGGCCTTACTGACCGTGATGTTCGGCTACCTGGCCTACTCCGCCCGAAATGCCCGATTCGAGGTATCGCCCCGCGGGGTACGCCTCGTCGGAGACCTTTGGGGCCGCACGATCCCCTGGGAGGTAATCGATGCGGACGCCGCCAAGGCGTTGGATCTTCGCGTCGCTCCCGAGTATCGCCTCAAGCGTCGCACGATGGGCACCGGCCTTCCCGGCTACGGGTCGGGCTGGTTTCGCTTGAGAAACGGCGAGAAAGCGCTCGCCTACGTGACCGACCCCAGCCGGATCGCCTACGTCCCGACGAGCGACGGCTACTCGTTATTGCTGAGCCTGGAGGCTCCGGACGCGTTCCTGCGCGCCCTGGCCGAGACCAGGCCGAGGTGAGGTGGCATGTCTGAGATCCCGTCCCGCGAGGAGGCCCTCGCGATCGTCCAGGAGTACACCGAGAACGAGAACCTCAGGAAGCACATGTACGCCGTGGAGGCGGCGATGCGGGCCTACGCCCGTAAGTTCGAGGAGGACGAGGAGCGGTGGGGCCTCACCGGTCTGCTGCACGACTTCGACTACGAGCGCTGGCCCAACGCGGACCACAGCCCGACGGAGGAACATCCTTCGGCCGGGCAGGAGATCCTGCGAGAACGAGGGGTTCCCGACGACGTTCTGCGGGCGATCATGTCGCACGCCGAGTACACGGGCGTGGAACCGGAGACGCGCATGGAGCTGACGCTGCGAGCGGTCGACGAGCTCACGGGGTTCGTCGTCGCCTGCTCGCTCGTGCGGCCGAATGGGATCAGCGATCTCAAGCCCAAGTCCGTGAAGAAGAAGATGAAGGACCGGTCGTTCGCCGCAGCGGTGGATCGCGAGGCGATGCGGGAGGCGGCCGAGGATCTGGGCGCGGAAATGACGGAGCACATTCAGTTCGTGATCGATGCGATGCGCGGGATCGCCAGCGATCTCGGTCTGGAGGGAAGAAACCCCTGACCCCATTATGGAGAGCATGTCCACCACCGCCGTCATCACGATGATCCTGATCCTCGGCTTCGTCTGGGGTGGTCTGGGTTTCATCCTGTTCACGGCGATTCGGCGAGAGCGGTCAAAGTCCACGTGAGCGAAACCCACGGAGCATCTGCCGTGACAAGCCATACGACCACACACGGGAGCGCGAGTTGGCCGGCGGCGGTGGCGCTGGTCTCCTGCCTGACGCTCACCCTCTCGGGCTGTGCGGGTGATCGGGAGCCGGAGCCTGGGGCGGCCGGAGGCGCAGGTGAGGAGCCGGTCCCCGCAAAGCCCCTCACCGCGGACCTGAGCGCGATGCCGGCTCATGCGACGCTTCCGGAGTTCGTGGAGATCGCCCCCGGTCTGACACCCGAGGATCTCCAGCGACGGGTGGACCAGTTCGCGCCCGTCCCGCTCACCTTCGACGAGGCTCTCCTGAACCCGGGCCAGAAGGTCGCGCTCAAGAAGCTCGTCGAGGCTTCCGACTACCTGGACGCCATCTTCCTCGAGCAGGTGTGGCGCGGGAATCCGGAGCTGAAGGGGATGCTGCTGGAGCGCCAGGGCCCCGGCATCGAGGCGGCCCGCTCGTACTTCGACATCATGTACGGCCCGTGGGATCGGCTGGAGGGGGATGAGCCGTTCCTCAACGTCGGCCCCAAGCCCGAGGGCGCCGGTTACTACGCGGAGGAGGTCTCGAAGGAGGGCATCGAGCGATGGCTCCAGGAGCACCCGGAGGACCGCGAGGCGTTTACGTCCTACTTCACCGTGATCGAGCAGGCCGAAGACGAGATCACCGCGGTTCCCTATTCCCGGGCGTACCGCGATCGGCTCGAACCTGCAGCCGCGGCGCTGCGCGAGGCAGCCAACGCCGTCGAGAACCCCTCCCTGCGCCGCTTCCTCACGTCGAGGGCGGCGGCGTTCCTCTCCGACGACTACTTCGCCAGTGACGTCGCCTGGATGCGCCTCGAGGACAACCTGATCGACCCGACGATCGGCCCCTACGAGGTCTACGAGGACCGCCGGTACGGCTACAAGGCGGCCTTCGAGTCCTTCCTAGGCATCAAGGACCCGGCGGAGAGCGAGCGGCTCGCCGGACTCGTATCCGAGCTGCAGGCCCTCGAGCAGGCGCTGCCGATTCCCGACGAGCACAAGAACCTGGACCGGCCGTTCACCTCGCCGATCTCGGTGGTGGACCTGGCCTACGCGGCAGGTGACACGAGGGCCGGTGTCCAGACCATCGCCTTCAACCTCCCGAACGACCCGCGCGTGCGGGAGCAGGAGGGCTCGAAGAAGGTGATGCTCAAGAACGTGATCGAGGCGAAGTTCGAGACGATCCTCAAGCCGATCGCGCTCAACGTCCTCGTGCCC
>JBDGZR010000065.1:0-24058 GCA_039588495.1 Gemmatimonadota bacterium
CGAGCTCCGGGAACTCCAGGCGCTCGTCCTGTCCATGGTGCTCGAAGCGGACCTGCAGCGGCCTTCCGAGCTCCCGCTCCGCCAACTCCCGAAGCAGTCCGCCGTACTTATCCTCGATCCATTCGACCGCGAACTTCGTCGGGGCGCCCACGACGAGGGTCTCGTCCGTGAGGGCGATCGCTTCCGTGGCGGCGAGCCAGGTCGCGAACGTTTGCTCGGGCAGCACCTCCTGGGAGGCTTGAGCGATGCGGGACCAGACCTGGGTGGCGGTTAGTTCCATCCGATGTCGTTTGCTACCTACCGGGAAGGCTCGGGGCCGGTCAATGATTCCGGGCCGACACCCGGGGGGCGTCAACCTAGACGGACACTTCGCGAGTTGTCAACGGCCATTCCGTCGATCGCCCCGCAGCGCTCGATTGTTTGACAGTTCAGGGGAGCGAATCTACACTTCTGGGCTCTCTTTCGGCGTGGAACACCCCCGCGAAACACGGTTATACGGGGCCGCCACCTGCCGGACAGGCTGCGCGTGCGACGGCGCATGCGCCGTCCCGAGCTTTTACACGAGCCACCATTTCCGAGCGACATGCAACCGACGTATAGAAAGCCCAGCAACAGGAAACGGCGGAAGGACCACGGCTTCCGGGCCCGAATGAAGACGAAGGCCGGCCGACGCGTCCTCGCCCGCCGCAGGAAGAAGGGCCGAGAGCGCCTAACCGTGAGCGACGAATTCCGCCGCAAGCGGCGAAGTCGCTGACGCCCGCCCGTCCCCGGCGCAACCTCCCGCGCCGTCTCAGATGAACGACGAGAGATTTCCGCGCACGGCGCGAATCGGCAGCGGCCGAGAGATCCGGGAGCTCCTGCGAAGGGGCCGTCGCTGCCGGCTCGGACCCGTCGATCTGTTCGTGGGCCCGGCGGAAGAGGATCGGCCGCGCGTGGGCGTGATCGTGCCCCGATACGGCCACAGCGCCGTAGAGCGAAACCGACTGCGCAGACGGGTCAGGGAGATCGCCCGTCGCGAGTGGCTTCCTGTAGCGTGGGGGCGGGAAAGCCATATCGACGTGCTGATACGGGTGCGAAGCGAGGCGTACGACCGCTCCTTCGACGAGCTGCGGGGGATCGTTCTCGAGAGTGTGGAGCGCCCATGCGGCGTCTGATCGTGGCTCTCATTCGGGCCTATCAGGTAGCGCTATCGCCCCTGCTGCCCGGCGCCTGCCGGTTCACTCCTACGTGCTCCCAGTATGCGCTCGAGGCGGTCACGGATCACGGGCCCTTGAGGGGGAGCTGGCTGGCGACGAGACGCCTGTTTCGCTGTCATCCCTTCGGTGGCTACGGATACGACCCCGTTCCGCCCGGCGCAGAGCCGCCAGGTAGCGACGGTGCGGATGTGGTCGAGGGGCTCGTCGAGCCGGGGGTTCGAGACTGATGGAGCGACGGCTGCTGATCGCCATCGGCCTCATGCTCGGTGTGATCGCGCTTACCAACCTGATCTTCCCGCCCGTACGCACCGAGCCTCCTCCGGGAGCGGCGGACACAGCCGCCGTCGCCACGGATACGGCACGGTCCGACCGCCTCGAGCCGCTAGAGGGGGCACGGCAGGAACAGGAAGAGGCGCCGGAGGACGTGCCGACCGAGCCCGCGGAGGAACGCCTACTGGATCCCGGGCGGGATGTGGCCGCCGACACCATCCAGGTGGTCTCGCCGCTCTACCGTCTGCGGTTCGTGACACGGGGTGCGGCCCTGGTCTCGGCGCAGCTGACGACCTACGGGTCATACGCTCCGGATGATCCCGAGTCCGTTCCGGTCGAGCTGGTGCGCTCGGGCGACCGGGTCCTGGGGTTCCGGGTGGCGGTAGGGCCGGACACGGTCGACCTGTCGGAGCGGCCGTTCGAGGCGAGCGCCAGCGAGATCACGGTGTCGGAGGGTGCGCCGAGAGACTCTCTCACCTTCCATTATGTGCTCGGATCTACCGACCGCGGGCCGCTCGGCTTCAGGGTCACGTACCACTTCGACGCCACCCGCTACCTGATCAAGGTTCGCGGAGAGTTCGAGGGAGTGGGCGATCGGGGCTACACGATCGCCACGTCGCTGGGCGAGGGCCTTCGGACCAACGAAGCATCCGCCAAGGAGGATTTCGGCCAACTGGCGTTGACCACGAGGGGACGAAGCGGCATTCAGAGCCTCAAGCTCTCCTCCGTGGATGATGGAGAGAGAGAGGCGGCCGAGGGTGGTCCCTTCGACTGGGTGGCGGTCAAGAACAAGTACTTCCTGACCGCCTATCTGGTAGCTGAGGGAAGCCCGGGCTTCGGAGGCGTGCTTCTGGATGGCCTGCCCGACGAGAACGCGGCCCGGATCACCGCCACGCTTCCGGTGCCCGCGGGATCGCCCGAGTTCGCGTTCGATGCCTACATGGGACCCCAGGACTACACGCGACTGACGGCGATCGGCAACGACCTGCACAACGTGAACCCCGTGGGCTGGCGATGGCTGCAGCCCGTGATCAGGCCGCTGGTCGCGATCGTCATGGTGATCCTCACCTGGATGCACGAGGCCCTCGGGCTGGCGTGGGGTTGGGTGCTCATCCTCTTCGGCGTCCTGATGCGGATCGTCCTCTTCCCGCTGTACCAGAAGTCGATGCGCGCACAGATGGCGCAGATGAGGGTGCAGCCTCTGATGAAGGACATCCGGGAGAAGTACAAGGACGAGCCGCAGCGCATGCAGCAGGAGATGATGCGGCTCTACAAGGAGCACAACATCAACCCGCTGGCGGGCTGCCTGCCCATGATGCTCCCCTTCCCGGTCCTGATCACGCTCTTCTTCGTCTTCCGGAATACGATCGTGTTCCGCGGGGTGCCGTTCCTCTGGCTTCCCGATCTCTCTCTCAAGGACCCGTTCTACATCGTGCCGCTGCTCATGGGTGGCTCGATGTTCCTGCTGACGTGGATCGGCCAGAGGGGAATGGAGCAGACGGCGCAGACCAGGATGATGGGCTGGGGGATGCCGATTATGTTCACGTTCCTGTTCGCCAACTTCCCGTCAGGGTTGAATCTGTACTACGCGACGAGCAACTTCGCCTCCCTCCCGCAACAGCTCTACATAGCTCGCGAGCGACAAAAGGCGAAGGGCGCGGGGCCCGTCGCGGATGAGAGCGGGACGACTCCGGGAGAGAGCGAGCCCAAAGGATCGAAGGGCGCCGATAAGCCTGGCGGCGGAAAGCCGAAAGCGGGGGCTGCAAAGGCCGCGACGAAGAGCGGCGCCGGAGGTCACAGGAGCGGTGCGCGAAAGAAGCGAGGCTCCTCGAAAAAGAAGACCTCCCGCAGGCGATAGCCCGCGGGAGGCCGGGTCCGGCGAAGGAGAATGAAGGGACGAGACCGGGCTCTTCCAGTCGACACGATCGCCGCCATCTCGACGGCCCCCGGGAGGGCGGGGGTCTCGGTCGTGCGTGTCAGCGGACCGGACGCCGTCGCGGTGGCCGAGAGACTGGGCGTTCCCGAGCTTGCTGCGCGCCGGGCCACGCTGGCCCCCGTTCACCATCCTGAAGACGGCCGGATGGTCGACCGAGCCGTCCTCACGCTACATCTCGCGCCATCATCCTACACGGGCGAGAACCTCCTGGAGATCAGCGGACACGGAGGCTTCCTCGTTCCGCAATTGATCTTGGACGCCGCCTGCGCGGCCGGTGCCCGTCTGGCGAGGCCAGGCGAGTTCACGCTGCGCGCGTATCTCAACGGCAGAATGGACCTCGTTCAAGCCGAGGCGACGCTGGACCTGATCGATGCGCGCTCCGAGGCTGCCCACAAATCGGCTCTCTTCCAGTTGGAGCGTGGTCTCTCACGTCGGATCGAAGAGTTGCGGGACGAGGTGATCGGCGTGTTGGCGCTGCTCGCTTACGAGATCGACTTTCCGGAGGAGGACGACGGCCCCGTCCCGGAGTCACGGATCACTGAGGCGGCGGATTCCCTGGGGAGCGCTCTGCGCGCGCTTCTGTTGCACGCGCCGGAGGGCGAGATGGTCAGGGACGGAGCGCTTACCGTGATCGCAGGTCGGCCAAACGCTGGTAAGTCCAGTTTGTTCAATGCGTTACTTGGTGAAGAGCGAGCGATCGTGACGGAACTTCCGGGAACGACGAGGGATGCGATCGAGGCCATCCTCAGCGTCCAGGGCTATCCCTTTCGTCTCGTGGACACGGCCGGGATAAGAAGCCGACCGGGGAGAGTGGAGGGTCTCGGTATCGAGGTGGCCGAGAGCTATCTGCAGAAGGCCGACATCGTCCTGTTCTGCGCGGAGGCCGGCCGTCCCCTGGGCTCGGAGGAGCTGGCGTTTCTCGAAAGGTGGTCGGGTGAGTGGATGCCGGGCCGGCCGGAGGGTTCGGGACCCGTCGTGATCACGGTGCGGACGAAGGCGAGGATATCGCCGGCATCGGAATCGGGAGGCGCGGAAGAGCTGGAGACGTCGGCTGTCGAGGGCCTCGGGCTGGAGGCGCTGCGAGGCCGAATGCTGGACGCCGCCTATGCGGGTCTCCGCGACTCCGGGGAGATGCCGTTGGTCACTCGTCGACGTCAGTCCAGGGCTCTAAGACAGGCGCTGGATGATGTGGAAGCCTTTGTAAATACACGAGATAGAGGACATCCGCCGGAGATCGCCGAAACCCATCTGCAGGACGCTAAGCATGCTCTGGAGGAACTCCTGGGCGTCGTCGACACGGAGGACGTCCTGGATGCACTCTTCTCGGGGTTCTGCGTCGGAAAATGAGTCGGGGCCAGGCCGACCTTGAACCACCCTGGACGCCTGGAATACTCGCCTGACACGACCGCTTTACGTTGTTACAAAGCGCTGTGAGTTTGGAGGACCTGCGTCCCGACAGGGTCCGCCTGGCCTAGGCCGCCCGCTGACAACGCACGCAGACGAACGTCTTGAGGCCCTTTAGGGTGATCCTGGTGAGCTCTGTGCTGCAGCGGGGACAGGCGGCTCCGTTCCCCCGGTGGTTGATCAACCAGCCAGGATCGGCATGCGCCGCCTGCCAGTGGAGGGTCGCCCGCCGAAGGACCCGCCGGAGGTAGAGGTGAACACGCTCCAGCTGCCGTTGGTTCATGAGACCCACCTTGAGATCCGGCCGATAGCCGGCCTGGAAGCAGATCTCATCCGCGTATTCGTTCCCGATGCCGGCGATGGCTGCCGGATTCATCAGGAAACCCTTGAGTGAGCTTCGCGGATGTGAGACGGCGAGCTCAACGAACGTCTCGACGGTCAGGTCCTCGCTCAACGGGTCGATGCCGAGGCTCTCGGGCCCGCCGAGAGCGGCGAGGTCACTGCCCTCCACGAGCCTGACCGTGTCACGCGTTCCGGGCGCGTCGAACCGCAGCTCCCGGCCTGCCGCGAACTGCAGCCGGATTCCACTGTTCTCGTCCGGCGGTACCGTCTGGGACTCCAGGTAGATGCGACCATCGTCTCCCATGTCGAACACGAGGCTGTACTCGGAGCGGAAACGAAGGACGATATTCTTCCCGTGCCTCTCGACGGCGTCGATCGCGTGGGACTCGATCTTCTCTTGAGCGACCTTCGGGTCGACATCCACATTTGGATCATCGATGAGTACCGCCGAGATGGTCTTTCCGGTCGCGTAACCCGCGAAACCCTCGATCATTCGTTCGACATCGGGAAGTTCTATCACCACATCACCTCCGAAAGCCCAGGGGAAGGTCGCCGCCCGTCGAAAGTAGGCCGAAAGGGATACACCGGATGAGACGACCCTGGCATGGAGGGGGCCGGCTCTAATCCGCTCGATGAAGGTCTCCACTCCGTGCGCCGGACCTGCGACGTGGATCTCCACCGATCCATCGGGGAGATTCCGCACGGTTCCGCGCAGGGAAAGCTCCACCGCGATCTCCCGCGTCCACCACCGGAATCCGACGCCCTGAACGCGGCCGCGGAGGACTACACCCCGGCGGGCTTCTTGGGGTGAGGCAGGGTGGTGGGCATCGTTGGAGATCATGGGACCCATTCGTCAGATCCAAGGTAATGCGAGCGGCGGTGGGCCGCGCGGCTGCGGTGTCGAGGGCATGTGGCCATATTCACGAACGGGGCGGAGGGGATTCGCCCCCGGCTGACGGATGGCGAGGATATCGGGACGTAATGAAGACGAGCTACGACGTGATCATCGTCGGCGGTGGCCACGCGGGGTGTGAAGCCGCAAATGCCGCGGCCAGGTTGGGTGCGGAGACGCTGCTGATTACGAGCGTGCTCGGGCGGGTGGCCCAGATGTCCTGCAACCCGGCCATCGGGGGGATCGCCAAAGGGACCCTGGCCAGGGAGGTGGATGCGCTTGGCGGTCTCATGGGCCGCGCCACCGACCGCTCGACCCTGCACGTCAGGATGCTCAATCGGTCCAAGGGACCTGCGGTTTGGGCTCCGCGAGCGCAGTGCGACCGTGGGCTCTACCCTCGCGCGATGCGCACCCTGTTGGAGGAAAACGAGCGGCTTCAACTCTACCAGGGCATGGTCGAGGCGCTGCGAATCCGGGGAGGCCGGGTGAGCGGCATCAGTTGCGCCGATGGCAGCGAGTTTCTGTCGGAGCGAGTGGTGCTCACCGCAGGGACGTTCCTGCGAGGCCGAATAAAGATGGGCGTCAGTCTGTCGATCGCGGCCGGCCGGGCGGGAGACCCCCCTTCGGTGTCGCTCGCCGAGCAGTTGCTGGACCTCGGTCTGTCGGCAGAGCGGTTCAAGACGGGAACACCTCCGAGAGTCGACGGCCGGACCGTCGATTTCACGAAGCTCACGCGGCAGGAGAGTGAGCCGGAGCCGCTGAGGTTCTCCCACTGGGAGAATACAGGGGGTCTGGCCCGAATGCCGTGCTGGATAGGTGCGGCGGGCGCCGGGGTCCGCGAGGTCGTGGAGGCCAATCTCGGCGAATCCGCCATGTACGGCGGCGCGATCGCTTCACGTGGCCCGCGGTATTGTCCGTCGATCGAGGACAAGGTGAAGAAATTCCCCGAGGCGGAGAGCCATCAGCTCTTCCTCGAGCCGGAAGGGCTGGAAACGAGAGAGCTGTACGTGAACGGCCTCTCCACGTCCTTGCCGCCCGATGTCCAGCGCGAGCTCCTCGGACGAGTATCCGGCCTCGAGCACGCCCGGATGACGCAACCCGGATACGCCATAGAGTACGACTTCTTCCCGCCGCAGCAGCTCGAGCCCACCCTGGAGCTCAAGGTCTTGCGTGGGCTCTACTTCGCCGGTCAGATCAACGGAACGACCGGTTACGAGGAAGCGGCTGGGCAGGGGATCGTCGCAGGCATCAACGCCGGGCTCGCCGCCCTCGAACGGGAGGCCTGGGTGCCGGGCCGCGATGAGGCATACCTGGGGGTTCTGGTCGATGATCTCGTGACCAGGGGAGTGGATGAACCATACCGTCTTTTCACCTCTCGCGCGGAGTTTCGTCTCACGCTGCGGCAGGATAACTGCCTCGAACGCCTGGGTCCTGTTGGAGAGAGGCTCGGAACGCTCACCGAGGACGAGATCGCACGATTGGACAGGTTTCTGGCGGAGCTGGGGCGGGCGAGAACTTGGGCCAGGACGACAAGCCTGGAGCCAAAGGAGGTGAACGGGCACCTGCAGGCGTGCGGCACGAGCCCGTTGTCGCAGAAGCAGCCTTTGCGCGTCCTCCTGAAGCGTCCGCAGGTGCGGCTAGAGGAGCTGGTCGGCTCGGACGGGCCGTTGGAGTCGAATGGCTTCGATTCCGATGTCCTGGCCCTGGTCGAGATGGAGGTGAAGTACGAGGGTTACCTAGGCAGGGAGCGCGACCGCGTGGAAGCGCTGCGTCGTCAAGAGGGTATGTCCCTGCCAGCGGCGGCTCCCTATCTGGAGATGGGCTCGCTGTCCGTCGAGGGGCGGCAGAAGCTCGAGCGGGTACAACCCCGAACGCTTGGCCAGGCAGGGAGAATCCCCGGGGTTTCGCCGGCTGACCTGCAGAACCTCCTCGTGGAGCTGCGGAGGCGCGAGCTTTCGATGACGGGAGTGGATCTCGACGAAAAAGAAGCACAGAGGAGTTGACGGCGCCGACGAGGACGACGACTTGGCTGCGAGGCGGGGATGTTCCACGTGAAACACCCTCCTCGCGCGGACGGACCCGTCGGGACGTTCTACGTCCCCGGAGGGGTGCGACGGATCGGGTTCGTCGTGTTAAGATCATGACACCACGTTACATCGACCGTTTTCCACAATCGTGGAACGCTGTGTTTCACGTGGAACACTCTCCGCTTGGCGCCGCCCCCGACCCGGCTCTATATTGCCCACGTCCCGAACATCCGTCCTCAACAAGCGGCGGTTTCAGCTGTCCTCGACTCGACGATACGAACGAATTCGGCTCGCCAGGCCTCCAGCAATCGCTGTGGGCGAAGGGCTGTGAAGGCGCTGGAGCCCGCCGGTTGATCCCGGGGAGGAGCGGATGAGCCGGATCATATCCATTGCCAACCAGAAGGGCGGCGTCGGGAAAACGACTACGGCCATCAACCTCGGTGCGTCGCTCGCGATCGCGGAGCGACGGACTCTGGTGCTGGACTGCGATCCCCAGAGTAATGCGACAAGCGGGTTCGGGATTCGCAAGAACGCCAGCCGGCCCTCGGTCTACGAGTGCGTTGTCGAGGGGAAGCCGCTGGCCGACGCGATCCACCACGAGGTCCACTTTCCCTACCTCGATGTCGCGCCCGCAAGCAGAGACCTGGCGGGCGCCGAGGTGGAGCTCATGGAGCGGCCGAACCGCAACCGCCGACTGCGCAGGGCTCTTGAGCCCATCCGCGGATCATATGACTACGTTCTCGTGGATTCGCCGCCCTCCCTGGGCGTGCTGACCCGTCATCATACCTATTCAATGCGAGTTTTACGCCCTCGAGGGGCTCAGCCAGCTTCTGAACACGGTGCGTTTGGTGCAGCGTAACATCAATCAGGAATTACAGATCGAGGGTGTGCTCCTCACGATGTACGACTCCCGCCTCAACCTGTCGAAGCAAGTGGCGGCCGAAGCCAGGGAGTATTTCGGCAGAAAGGTCTTCGACACCATGATTCCCAGGAACATCCGGCTGGCCGAGGCGCCGAGCTTCGGTAAGCCAATCGCCCTGTACGACGTGCTTTCAACCGGCGCTCGCGGCTATCTGAGCTTGGCGAACGAACTGATCGAGCGCGACGAACCCACGAGGAAAGTTGGCTAAGAGCGACACGCGACTTGGTAGAGGCCTCGGCGCCCTTCTGAGCGAGAACCTGGATGATCTGGACGGCTCGGAGTTCGAGCTCCCGCTCGACGACCTGAGCCCAAACCCATACCAGCCCAGGAGCTCACTCTCGGAGGAGGCGCTTGGTGAGCTCGTGGCTTCGATTCGAGAGCACGGGCTTCTTCAACCTCTTGTCGTGCGCAGCCGGGACGCAGGGTGGGAGATCGTGGCGGGTGAGCGTCGCTGGCGGGCCCTGAAGCTGCTGGGCTGGAAGAGCGCCCCCGTCATCGTGCGAGACCTGACCGACGAGCAGATGTTGCTCGTTGCCCTTGTCGAGAACCTTCAGAGGGAGGAGCTGTCGGCCCTCGAGGAGGCCCGCAGCTACCAGCAACTGGCGGACGAGTTCGGCCTAACCCAGCAGAAGATCGCCGCGCGAGTCGGTAAAGACCGGTCCACGGTCGCCAACGCGCTGCGGCTGCTCACGCTGCCCGGGGCCGTGCAGGAGATGGTGCACGACAGCCGACTGAGCGCCGGGCACGCCCGGGCCATACTGGGTCTCCGGGGAGAGGCTGCTCAGCAGCGCCTGGCGGAGGATATCGTCTCGCGAGGACTCTCGGTTCGGCAAACAGAGCGGAAGGTGCAGCGGCTGCGCGAGCCCTCCCAGGCCAGGGAGAGATCGAAGAAGCGCTCGGCTCAGGCCGAAGACCCCTATGTTCGGCGAGCCCGGCAGGTGCTCGAGCGGGCACTCGGAACCGAGGTGACCGTGAGACTGAAGGGGGGAGATGCGGGAGAGATTCGCGTCCCGTTCCACGATGCGGAAGATTTTGCTCGACTGCTCGGTCTCATGACGGGCATGCCTGCGTCGGAGCTCTGAGCGGGACGGGTCATCTTGCTGAATCTGAGGGGCTTGCGGGATCGCGCCTGGACGATCGTCTTTCTCTCCGGGAAAGACACGGAGTCGCACTCCTACCGGCTGCGGGCGAGCACGGTTGTCGCCGCTGCCCTGGCAGCGGTGGCTTTTCTTCTTTCGGTGGGGTGGCTGATGGGAAGAGCCTGGGAAAGGGTGAGCGAATCCGCGACGGCGCGGGAGCTGTCCGAGGAGGTTGAACGACTCTCGGTCGAGCGAACTCAGATGATGGAACTGGCGTCCAGGCTCGAAAGGATGGAGGGAGACTATCGCCGCCTACAGAAGGTCCTGGGCAGCAGTGGCTCGGGCCCAGCCACGGGCGATATCTGGCTGCCGCCGCTCGACGCTTCAGGCGAGGCATTCGACCCTGCCAATCCCTCGGACGGCGCACTCCGCTGGCCTCTCGCGCAACCCGGGTACATCACTCGCTCGCACCGCGCGGACGCCGGGGCCGATCATGCCGGGATAGACATCGCGGTGCCGGCCGGGACGTATGTTCGTGCGAGCGGTGGTGGTGTGGTGGCGGATGTCGGTGTGAACAGCAGCTACGGCCGCTTCGTGCGAATCGAGCACGGAGACGAGCTCTCCACGCTCTACGGTCATAACGCCTGGACCTTTGTTTCCGAGGGTGATTCCGTCGAGGTGCTCGAAGTGATCGCGCTCTCCGGGAGCACCGGACAATCGACGGGACCGCATCTTCACTTCGAGGCCAGACGACGAGGCCGGATGATTGACCCCCTGGAGTTGGTGAGTCCCTGAGATCGCCGACTTGGACGTTGATCCAGGGCCGGGAGGAGCAGAAACCGAACCGCATTGGGAAAAGGACGGATGATGGCGAAGGATAACAGAACGGAAAGCCGAGAGCTGAGCGACGTCGTCTCGATCATCGGCCCCGGAATGCAGGTCGTTGGCGATTGCACGAGCGACGGGGTCGTCCGCATCGAAGGGCGCGTGGAGGGCATCATCAGAGCCGCGAAGTCCGTCGTAGTCGGGAAGGACGGCTTCGTGACCGGTGATATCGATACGCAGGACCTGATCGTTGCCGGGCGTGTTGCCGGCACGATCACGGCACAGAGCCGTGTGGAGCTGCAGGCTTCCTGTCACGTGGAAGGCGATATACGCAGCCGACGCGTGAAGTTGGAGGAAGGAGGACGGGTAGAGGGTCGGTTGCACATGGGTGCGGAAACCTCGAAACCGGAGATGCCGAGGAAGGGAGCCGGGGGGCCGCAGATGTCTCGTCCCGCCCAGAGTGCCCAGAAACAAACGGCCCCTCGGGGCCCGGTAAAGCCTTCCGGGTCCGACTCCTGAGCTCGGGACGAACGGTGTGCCGGCTGCAGATCGGTAGCGCCGCCTCGCCTCGGGAGCCGCGTATCCGGATTGCGCCGTTCTATTCGGAGCGGCCGGCCGGCAGGGCGCCGGCCCGGATTGGATCCGTTCCACATCATTCCACAGTAAGCGGCGGGCCGTTCGGGCTCGACGCGGGTTTTCCACGACAGCTTTGACGGAGGCGCTCCTCTTCCTCGCCGGCCTGGTCGCGATCACGTTCGGCGCGGATTGGCTCGTGACCGGCTCCTCCAGGGTCGCTGCCCGACTGGGCGTCAGCCCTCTCGTCGTCGGCCTCACCGTCGTGGCGTTCGGCACGTCGGCTCCCGAGCTGTTCGTGAGCAGCCTGGCGGCGTTGCGTGGCCAGGCGGGATTGGCGGTCGGGAACATCATGGGCTCGACCGTTGCCAACGTCGGCCTCATCGCGGGGCTCGGAGCGATGATTCGACCGATCGATGTGAAACGACGCCTCCTGGCCCGGGAGAGCCCGCTCCTGATCCTCGTGTTGATCATCGTCATGCTCCTCTCCTGGAACGACGCACTGGGACGGCTCGATGGTCTCGCGCTGTTGGCGGGATTCATCATCTATCTGGGCGTCATGCTCCGGATGGAGGGCAGCGGCGTGTTCGACGGAGCTCTGGACACGGGGTCCTATCCGGGAACGGCCGCGGATGAAACCACCGGCGCGGCGGAGCCTGGAGGCGAGAGCGGCAGCGGCCCGGACCGGACGGTGGCGTTCCTGTGGTTGCGCACCCTAGTCGGACTGGTGGCCCTCCTCGTCGGCGCGCATTGGCTCGTGGAGTCGGCGGTGGCGATCGCCAGGGTCTTTCAGGTGCCCGAGGAGGTGATTGGCGCGACGATGGTGGCGCTGGGGACATCGATCCCTGAGTTGGCCTCGACCGTAGCCGCAGCGATACGCGGCCTTGGCGACATCGCCATCGGCAACATCATCGGCTCCAACATCTTCAACCTCGGCCTGGTTCTGGGCACCGCGGCCCTCGTGAGCCCGCTCCGTCTGCCTCCGGAAGTCGTTGTCCGCCAGGTCCTTCCCGCGCTTTTCTTCTGTGCGCTTCTGATCCCACTCGCCTATACCGGCAGACGGGTCGACCGTGCGGAGGGCTTTCTGCTGCTTTGCCTGTACGGGGTCTTCATCTACACGGTCATCTGGCGCGTCTAGCAGCCATCCGCCCCAACCCTCCATCCTCGACGACCGGGCACGATCGTCGGCCGGTACCCGGGTCACATTCAGCTCCCGCATGCGCCATCGCCTTGTAAAGCGTAGCCGTAAAGCTTAGCTTTTGACAGCGTTTTGCGGAGGTCCGCAGCCTGTCCACGAGGAGCAAGAGCCTCATGCCGCTTTCCGTGAAGATGAGCAGCAAGCACCAAATCGTCGTGCCGCGGGAGGCGCGGGACGCACTCGCCTTGAGGGCAGGCGACCGCCTCCTCGTCACGGTGCGGGACGACTCCGTCGTAGAGCTCGAACGCGAGCCTGCGGATCTGGTCGCCGAGCTGGAGGGCCTCTTCGCCCCGCTGGGGAGGAACGTTTGGCCGGAACTGGGTGAGTAAGAGAGCCGCGTTCCACCGCCGCATCGAGGATGCAAGGCGGATCCACCTCGATCCGTTTGTGATAGCCTATCATCTGATAGGGCAACCGCCTGGCGTCGATCTCACAAGACTATTGTTCACAAGTATTCGCGGTGGCCGAGTGCGCGCTCAAACGTCGGCGCTCTCCATATACCAGCTACTCACCGAGCCTTATCGCGAGGGCGAGGACGGACTGGCTGAACGGGCGTTCAAGTACTTGGGGGGGCATCCGGGGCTGGAGATCCTGCCGGTGACCGCGACGGTGTCGCGGCAGGCGGCGGAGGTACAGGCGAGCCTGGGTGGGACACCCGAGCGCTCGATCCAGGTGGCGACTGCGCTGTTGGGGGGCGCAAAGGCGTATGTGGCCCATAAGACAGCACTTAGGCGGATCGCAGGGATGGAGATTATCAGCCTGGATGATTTCGCTGGAGAGTAACGGCCGCAGCGGAGTAGGTGCTGCCGGGAAGGTGCGGCCGTCGCGATTAAGCTGTTTTCAGATGGGCCGGAAGAGTAGGCCGGACGGCATCTTGGGAGCGAAATAGGTTGACTTGGGCGGCAGGCGTCCTCCCTCTCGAACCACGGCCCATAGGCTTTCCATTGAGATCGGCGGCAGGAGGAAGCCGGTGGCGCCGTGCTGCGGGCCGGCGCAGGCAGCAGGGGGATCCTGGTGATACGAGAGGAGGCCGGCCGCCGCTGCGGCGTCGGCGTCCCGGCCCGTGAAGCGGCGCAGGATGAGCCGGTCCAGAAGGACGCAGGCGAGAGCGGCTTCGGTGGGCGTCAGCTTGGCCCGCTCGGCAGCCCCGGGGCGCGGCTGCAGGATGAGCGCCGGAGATGCGGCCGGCGCCTTCTCCGGGCCGGGCGACGCGAGGACGCCGATAGCCGTTCCCCCCCTGTTCCGCACCTCCCGGGCGAGGGCTCGCGGTTCCTCGGGGCCGGATTCCATCTCGAAGGAATCCGCCAGCTGGGAAAGCCAATCGGCAGGTAGCCCGCCCAGACGCCGATGCGTCGCCTGAACGATGAGTCCGTCGTCGTGCTCGCTCACGATAGCGGCTAGCACGCGCCGCGCACCGGGCCGGTCCGTGAGCTGCCGGGAGAGCTCGAGGGCTGTCTCGTAGCGGTGATGCCCATCCGCGATGAGGAGATCGTCGTCAGCCACGACATCGAGGATCCTCTTCTGATGCTCGACCGGAATCACGCGGACGATATGCGTGATTCCGTCCTCGGTCGTCGCCTCCAGGATCGGCGCCACCGAGCCCGCCCGCGCCAGAAGCTCGGGGAGCTCGCGCGCGGAGTCGCGGGCGACGAAGAAGATCGGCGAGAGCTGTGCATGGCACGCTTTCATCAGGGCGAGACGGTCCTCCTTCGGTCCGCGGTGCGTGCGTTCGTGCGGAAGGACTTCGCCGCTCTCGAACCCGGCCAGCCCGACCGCAGCCAGCACGGCATGTCGAACGACGGTGCGCCCCTCGTGGGAGAAACCCTGACTGTAGGAGTAGGCTTGATCCCGGTCGGTGAGGGCCAGAACGCCTGAAGCCAGCCACTCGCTCATTCGGCTCGCCGCCAGGATGTATCGCTCAGGAGCGTCACCCTCGGGCAGAACGAGGCGGACGGCATTGAAGGGGCTGAGGTCCCGGAGGTGCTCCGCTTCCTCCGTTCCGATGACGTCGAACGGAGGAGAGAGGAGTTGCGACGGATCTCCTGCGGCTGCGGCGTAGTGGATCGACGCGGTCGGGAAGATCGATGCCATTCCGGTTCTCCTGGGCGCGAGTGACGATCTGAAATCGACGCGAAGATAGAGGCCGGAGTGCCCGCCGAACCAGGGTCGCCATCTCTTGCAGGGCAGGTAACCGGAGCTAGGTTGCCCCGCCTGGTCGGGCGCGGCACTCAGCTCGACCGGACCGTCCAGGCGAAACGCCGACGCAAGGAAGGAGAGCGGCATTGCCGGATCGCCCAGTCGGTGCCGATGGTGCCGTATCGCGTTCGATCCTCGGGCTATTGGTGGACATCGACGGAACGCTTCACGTGGCCGGAAGGCCGATCGCGGGGGCTGCGGAGGCGCTCGATGCTCTGCGGGGGCGCGTTCCCTTCCTGTTCACGACGAACACGAGTCGCATGCCGCGCTCCGAAGTGGCCACCGTGCTCGCCTCGCTGGGCTTCGAGGCTCGAGAGGAGGAGGTGCTGACGGCCACGGTGGCGGCGGCTCTCCGCCTTCGGGAGGATGGGATCACGCGGGTGCAGCTCCTCGCTCCGCGGTCGGTGATGCGGGATTTCTCCGGCTTCGAGATCACCGAAGCGGCACCCGAGGCGGTCGTCGTGGCAGACATGGGGGCGGGCTTCACCTTCGAGATCCTCAACTCGGCCTTCCGTAGCCTGTTGGATGGGGCGCGCCTCGTGGCGATCCACCTGAACCGGTACTGGATCACCCAGGCGGGCCCGACGCTGGACGCGGGGCCCTTCGTCGCGGCGCTCGAGGTTGCGGCGCAGACGGAGGCGGAGCTCGTGGGGAAGCCGGCGCCGGCCTTCTTCGAGATGGCGGCTTCCACCCTCGGCCTTCCCCTGGATCGGCTCGCCGTGGTAGGTGACGATCCCGAGACGGATGTGGAGGGTGCTCGTCGTGCCGGCCTTCTCGCCATCCAGGTGCGGACCGGGAAGTTCGAGCCGGCCGGGCCAGAAGAGGCCGATCTTACCATCGATTCGATTCGAGACCTTCCACCCTTACTTCTCGGTGCGCAGGCATGAACTGCTTACGATCGTCAAGGCTTCTTCTCGGCTTGCTGGCAGCCGCCGTCAGTCTCGGGTCGCTGGGGGAGGCGAAGGCTCAGCAGTCGCCCTCCGACTACCTCGGGTATCCCCTGGCTTCAGACCGGCTCCTCGCCGATTGGACGGAGATAACCGGTTACCTGGCGGAGCTCGCGAGACTTAGCGAGCGTGTCCGCATCGACACGCTGGGAAGCACCACGTTGGGCCGGCCGTTCGTGCTCCTTACGATCAGCGACCCGGCGAACCTCGCCTCCCTTGACGATGTCCGGGAGACACAGCTGCAGCTCGCGGACCCGAGGCGGATTCGCGATCCGGAACACCTCGAGGAGCTCGTTGGAGCGGGCCGGAGCATCGTGCTCATCACCTGCTCCGTTCATTCGACCGAGGTGGGCAGCACGCAGGTTCCCCTTCGCATCGCATACAGGCTGGCGACCTCGGACGAGCCGGATGTCCAGGAGATTCTCTCCAACACGGTCCTACTGCTCATCCCATCCCTGAACCCCGACGGGGTGGACAAGGTCGTCGCCTGGTACAGGTCCTCCGTCGGTACGGAATGGGAGGGAACGTCACCACCTTTCCTCTACCACCACTACATCGGCCACGACAACAATCGGGACTGGTACGCCTTCACGCAGATCGAGACACAGCTGACCGTCGATCAGGTGCACAACGCCTGGCACCCGCAGATCGTGCACGACATCCATCAGCAGGGGCGTCACGGGAGTCGCTTCTTCGTGCCGCCCTGGATCGATCCAATCGAGCCGAACGTGGATCCGATGGTCATCGCGTCGGGGAACGCTCTCGGATCGGAGATCGCGTGGAGCCTCCTGCGGGAGGGCAAGAAAGGCGTCGTGCTGAACGCGACGTACGACGCGTGGACGCCCGCGCGTGCCTACCAGCACTACCACGCCGGAGTTCGGATCCTCACCGAGACCGCGAGCGCGAAGCTGGCGACGCCCGTCGAGGTGGACCCCGAGGATTTCCAGGCCGGTCGCGGCTTTGATCCACGCGAAAGATCATGGAATTTCCCGGTACCGTGGGAGGGGGGGAGCTGGCATCTGGCGGACATCGTCGACTACATGGAATCCGGAGCGTTCGCACTCCTGCGGCATGCCGCCCGGAACCGCGAGACCTGGCTCCGCAACTTCGTCGGAATTGGAGAGCGTGCGGTGGCTGGCTGGCCGAGCTGGCCGGCGGCCTGGATCGTTCCTCCGGTCACTGGGGACGGTGCGACGCGTCCATGGCCCGAGATCGGCGTGGCTCGACTGATCGGCGTGCTCCGGGCGGGAGACGTCGAGGTGGATCGCGCGCTCGCGCCCTTCGAGGTCGAGGGTCGGCGCTTCCCCGCCGGCTCGTACATCGTCGAGATGCGCCAGCCATACGCGGCGTTCGCCCAGACTATGCTCGAGGCACAGCGGTACCCGGACCGCCGAGCCTACGATGGCGGGCCGCTTCTGGAGCCGTACGACGTGACGGCGCACACGCTGCCGCTACTGTTCGGGGTCGAGGTCGTGGCGGTGGAAGCGCCCATCGAGGTGGAGAGGGAAGTCGTCCTCGACGGACCGGCCTATCCGGTGCCGCTCTCGGAAGCCGCGGGCCTGGTGGGGTCCGACGAGCGTGTGGCCCTCTATCAGCCCTGGGATCCCTCCATGGATGAAGGCTGGACCCGCTGGATCTTCGACCAGCACGGGGTGCCTTACGGCACGGTCCACAACACGCAGATCAACGGCGATGCTCTGGAGGGCTTCACCTCGATCCTTCTCGCCTCCATCTCGGAAGACGTGCTTAGAGACGGGCGCGGGCAGGACTCGCTACCACAGGAGCTGAGGGGCGGAATCACGCCCGACGGCGTTGCCGCCGTGCGCCGATTCGTTGAGGAGGGCGGGACGCTGATCGCCTTTGATCGATCCGTCGAATGGGTGATCGAGGAGCTGGACCTTCCCGTACGGAACCTGTTGTCCGGCCTTGAAGAGGAGGCCTATGCGGCGCCCGGTTCGCTCGTCAGGATCGAGTTGGAGTCCAGGCATCCGATGGCGGCGCGCATGCCTCGAGCCGCGGCCGCCTGGCTGCAGGGAGGACTCGCGTTGGAGGCGGCCCAGGAGGCCCGGGTGCGCGTGGTGGCGCGCTACGCGGGCGAAGGGCTCCTGTTGAGCGGTTGGCTTCAGGGCGAAGAGCACCTCGCGGGGCACCCGGCGATCGTCGATGTGCCATTGGGCGCGGGGCGCGTCGTCCTCTTCGGCATCCGGCCTCAATACCGCGGCCAATCCGTCGCCACCCTGCCTCTGCTCTTCGACGCCCTTAAAACGGCGTCCGAGGACTAGGCCGGCAAGAGCGCCGGGCGCGAGCCCGAAACCCGCTTCCCGGGACGTCCGCTAGACGACGTCCTCAGGGAAGGTCTCGAGCACTTCCTGGATCTTGTTCAGGAAGAAGGCGGCCATCGCGCCGTCGACGACCCGATGGTCGTAGCTGAGCCCGAAATACGACATGTGTCGAATCCCGAGGGCATCCCCTCCCAGGTCATCCCTGACGACGACAGGGCGCTTCTCGATCACCCCCGTGCCCAGGATCGCCACCTGGGGCTGGTTGATGATCGGCGTTCCGAAGAGGTTTCCAAACACGCCGACGTTCGTGATCGTGAACGTGCCGCCCTGAATGTCATCGAAGTCGAGCGTCCGGGTACGCGCCTTCTCCGCCAGCGCGTTGGCTCCCTCCGCCAGACCCATCAAGCTGAGTCGATCCGCGTTCTTCAGCACCGGCACGATCAGCTCGTGTCCGTCGTCGATGGCAACCGCGATACCCAGATTGATGTCGCCATGGTAGACGATTCGGGTGCCGTCGACGGAGGCGTTGAGAATGGGGTAGGCCTTCAGGCCCTCGACGATAGCCCTCATGATGAACGGCCCGTACGTCAGCTTGACGCCCTCTGCCTCGAACTGCGGCTTGAACTTCCTGCGGAGCTTCACGACGCGCTCGAAGTCGATCTCCGTGACCGACGTGACATGCGCGGAGACATGCTGCGACATGAGCATATGCTCCATCGTGCGAAGCCGAACTCGACTCATATCCTCGACGCGGTCGCTCTCGCGGATCGGCACGCGAGGCAGCTTGACCTCGAGCGTCGCTCCGTGGATCGGAAGGTGCATGACGCCGGGCGGCCCTGCGGGCGCCGCCGCGGCGGGCGGTACCCCGGGCGTCGGTGTGGGCGGGGCGGCCGTCGCAGCGGTCGCGGGGACCTCCGCGGCTCCGGGTGCGGCTGCGCTCGGCTCCATCCCCCCCTCGTCGATGAAGGTCAGGATGTCGTCACGCGTGACCCGGCCGGCGATGCCGGAACCCTCGATCTGGGAGATCTCCACACCGTGTTCCGCCGCGATTTTCCGGACGAGCGGCGTGGAGCGGGTGCGCAGGCGCTCCTCTCGCGATCCCGGCGCGGCGGCCTCTGCGGGTAATGCGGCGGGCGCTTCGACCGTTTCGACTGCGGCCGGGGGGGCCTGGGCGACCAAGGGCTCCGGCTTTGGTGACGGCAGCTCGACGGGTGACGGAGCCTCCGGTGTGGGCGCGACCGGTTCGGCGGGCGCCAGGAGCTCTGGCGCGGGCGCCTCGGGTGTCTCTGCAACGGGCGCCGTTGCGGGCTGGGCTTCTGCGTCCGGCACACGCCCCTCTTCTGCCGCAGCTCCCGCCTCGGTCTCGATGCGCGCGACGATGGTGTTCACCTCGACCGTGTCGCCCTCCTCGACCAGGATCTCCGAAAGGACGCCGCTGGCAGGAGACGGGATATCGGCGTCGACCTTGTCCGTGGAGATTTCGAACAGATCCTCGTCCCGTTCGACCTCCGCGCCAACCTCCTTCATCCACTTCGTGAGGGTGCCCTCGGCGATCGATTCGCCCATCTGCGGCATGATCACGTCGACCTTGGCCATCTACGTTGTCTCTCTTTCTGCGGGCATGAGGCCCTGAGCCGGAGCCCGCGGCGCTCTCAATACGCGAGCAGCCAGCGAGCGGCGTCCACGATGTCAGCGGTTTGGGGCAGGCAGTATTCCTCGAGAGGAGGAGAGAACGGGACCGGAGTGTCGAGTGCGGTAACCCGGCGAATCGGTGCGTCGAGCCACTCGAACGCCTCTTCACAAATCTGCGAGGCGATCTCGCCGGCGAATCCCCCGAAGCGCGGCGCCTCGTGGACGATGAGCACGCGTCCGGTTCGCTTGACGCTCTCCACGATGGTGCTCGTGTCCAGCGGGCGAAGCGTCCGCAGATCCAGCACCTCCAGCTCCGCGCCATCTTCCTCGGCGATGCGTGCCGCGGCCTCCTCGGCCTTGTAGACCATCGCGCCGTACGTCACGATCGTCAGATCCGATCCGGGCCGGTGAGTCCGCGCCGTGCCCAGGGGCACGATGATCTCTTCGTCGATCGGAAGCTCTTCCTTGATCCGCCGGTACAGATACTTGTGCTCGAAGTATAGGACGGGATCGGGGTCGCGGATGGCGGCGCGCAGCAGGCCCTTCGCATCACGGGCGGTCGCCGGCGCCACCATTTTCAGGCCGGCCACGTTGGCGAAATACGATTCCACGTTCTGCGAGTGAAACGGCCCGGCGTGCGCCCCGCCGCCGCACGGGCCCCGTACCACCAGGGGCGCTCCCACGCCGGTTCGGTACCGGACCTTCGCGGCGAAATTGACGATCATGTCGAAGGCCGGTGCGATGAAATCAATGAACTGCATCTCCGCGATCGGCTTGAAACCCATGTGAGCCGCGCCGATTGCGGCACCGACGATGGCGGCTTCCGAGATCGGTGTGTCGATGATCCTTTCCGGACCGAACTCATCCAGAAAGCCCTCCGTGATCTTGAAGGCCCCGCCATAGGTTCCCACATCCTCACCGAGAAGGAAGACGGTCGGGTCGGTCGTCATCTCCTCCCACATCGCCTCCCGGATCGCCTCGAGGTAGGTCGTTTCCTTCGTTTCGCGCCCCGCCTCGCGGCTCTCCGGAGAACCGTTCTGCACGCCGGTCTCAATCGTCGAGTCGTTCATGGCCGAGTCGTTCATGGTCGAGTCGTTCATGGTCGAGTCGTTCATGGTCGCGCAGAGGCGGCCTGATCGAGATCCTCGTACACCGCTTCCCGGCGGGTCCAGGGCACCGGTATGACCTCGCCCTCGACCGTCCTGGATCTCGCACCCTCGGGCTCGGGCATCGGCGCGGAGAGGGCATCCTCCACGGCTGCGGCGAGCTCGCGTCGCACCGCTTCCTTTAAGACCGCCAGAGACGGGCGCGACTCGAAACCTGAGTCGATGAGGTAACGCTCGAAGAGATCGATGGGGTCGCGCGCGCGCCATTCGTGGAGGTCTCCCTCCGGCACGTACTCCTGCGCGTCATGCTGGGCATGGCCATGCATGCGGTACGTTTCGGCCACGATCAGCGTCACGCCGTCACCGCGTCGCGCCCGGTCCACCGCCCGTCGGGTCTCGTCATAGACATGGAGGATGTCATTGCCGTCGACGGATGCGGCGGGCACACCGTAGGCGGCAGCGACGTCGATCCAATCAGCGACCGCCGCTTGCTGATCACTTCGCGTGGCAAACGCCCACCGGTTGTGGACAAGGATTACCACCAACGGCAGACGCTGCACGGCGGCTAGATTGAGTCCCTCGTGGGCGGCGCCCGTTCGACTGGCTCCGTCGCCCAGATAGGTCAAGCAGACGCGCCGCTCACCGCGCAGGCGAAACGCGAGAGCCACCCCGCTGAGCACGCAGAGCTGTGCGCCCAGCGGACCGATGGGACCGAGAAGGCCCAAATGCGGGATCGTGATGTGATGCGACTTGTCCCTCCCGGCCGAGGGTGATCCGTCACGGGCCAGATACTGGAGCAGAAGCATCCGTGGGTCGAGCCCTCGCGTGAGAAGCGCGCCCATCTCTCTCAGGGAGGGGGCCAGCCAGTCGCCCTCTTCGAGCGCGAAGGCGCTGCCGACCACCGTGGCCTCCTGACCGCGCCCGTCATACAGGTCGCCGACCACCTGGCCTTGCTTGAGCAGATGCTCGAGTCGCTCCTCGAGCCCACGGCTCAACACGAGATACCGGAACAGCTCCCGGAGCTCTTCACTCGTCAGTGATGACAAAAACGCCACTCCATCGCGTGATCGCCGGGCGGTCGATGGTGACCGCCGTCCGTTCCGTCCCATCCTCAGGGCGAATCCTGCGAAGATACCGTGTATGCGGAGCGGATTCAATCGGCAGGTATCGTAACGGGATATCGCTCTCCACCCAAGACACAAGTTGACGTCGTCGCTTTACCTTAACGCTTTACCTCACGGGGGATGCGAAGCAGACGCGCAGAGCGGTGGGCCGAAACGCATCTCTCAAGCGGGAGTCGAGCCGATAGCGGGGTCGAAGGGAAGCTCGCTGATCTCGACGACCTCCGGGCCGGAGGGCTCGAGTGAAAGCCGACGCCCAGGCTCGATCTCCGTCCGCGCAAGACCGAGCGCGATGTGGCCGAAGCGGGGTGAGTGGACGGGGGAGGTGATCAGGCCGCGCTCCCGGTCACCCTCGAAGAGGGGCCGCCCGGCAGTGAGTGTGGGGGCGCGCGAGGGGTCGGCGGACGGATCAAGGAGCCGAAAGCCCCTCAGAATGCGGTTCACGTGGCCCCTGAAGTGGATGCGCGCCACGACCTCCTGGCCCGTATAGCAGCCCTTGTCGAAGCTGATCGCCCTCGAGTCCTGTCCGGTCTCCTGCGCCAGGTCCTCCTGGCTGAAGTCCCTTCCGAAGACCGGAATGCCGCGCTCGACGCGGAGGATCTCCCAGGCCTCGGGCCCGACAGCCCCTCCCCGGAGCTCGGAGACCGCGGCCGCGAGCCCCGAGCGCACGTCTTCCCGATCCTCCGCCGACACGTAAAGGTCGAATCCCGGACCTTCGATGACCTCTCGACGTGCGACGAGCACCTCCCTTCCCTCCACCTCGAACGGATGGGACTCCAAGGGGTCCAGACCCTCCGTCACGGACGCGCCCGCCCAGCTGTCGATCGCCACCGCCGCCAGCGGCCCGACGACTCCCAGGCGGCAGGTATCGGTCACGTCGAACCTGGCGTAGATGGGAGGCAGATACTTCCGGAGGTGGGCGAGTCCCGAGTCAAGACAGCTCGCAGGCATGTCCATCCAGAACGCCGTCCCAAGGCGAAGGAGCCTCATCTCGGCAACCGGTCGCCCCTTCGGTGTGAGCATGAATGCGTAGAGGCCCTGGCGGGCAGACAGGCGCTTCACGTCGTTCGTCAGCAGGCCGTGCAACATGTCTACGGCGTGATCCCCGGAGATCTCGAGGATCGCCCGCGTGCTCTCGTCCAGAAGCCCAACGCTCTCTACGAGCGCATGATGCCGGTCCCAACTGCCGGGTTCATTGCCAGCCACTACCTCCAACTCCCATCCAGCGGTTGCCGTGAGGAGACCTCGGCGAAGGTATCCACGTATCACGGGCAAAAAAAACGGTCCCCGGCGTTAACCGGGGACCGCGAGATTGGGCCGCGCGCTTGGCTTACATCAGCGGAGGCCTGAACCGCCGCGCGACGGCCAACGGTAAGAGGGAGCTACATGCCCAGCTCACCCGCGCGCCCATCCCACTCGAGCACGAAGGTCACACGGCGGTTCTCGATCCCGTTCTGCGGGACCTGCGCGCCGGTGTTCCCCGGATTGACCTGACGGTTCGCAACTTCGCCGTAGCTGACGGCACGGACCCGGTCGCTATTCATCCCGGCGTTGACCAGATAGGACCGGACGTTCTCGGCACGACGCCGACCGAGGTCGTAGTTGTGCGCCACCGAGCCGGCTTGGTCGGTGAAGCCCTCGAGCGTCACGAGAGCGTTGCCGTGCTCGCGCTGCATCACGCGCGCGAACTCATCCAGGACAGGCATGTCAACGTCCCGGATCGCGTCCTCGTTGAAGTCGAAGTAGACGGGCAGGCCCAGAGCCATGCCACCGCAGCCGCACTCTTCGAACTGGCGGCGCAGGGCGGCCAGGTCGTCCTCGAGCGCACTCACGCGGCCCTCTAGATCGGCGACCGCTGCGGCGAGACCGGCAAGACCGGCCAGCTGCGCAGCGTGCTCGTCGAGGCTGCTGTTGATGGCGGCGAAGCGCGCATCAAGCTCCTCGACGTGCACCAGGTGGCTGCAACCACCGGCAAGCACGACGGCAGCGAGCGCCACGACCGCTGTCTTGAGCGAACTTCCCTTCTTACCCATGCAGGCCTCCCTTTCAGGGATAATAAACCCTTGTCGAGCGCAGACGTCGCGTCTCGATGTACATGTTAACGCGAATG
>JBDGZR010000066.1:0-15163 GCA_039588495.1 Gemmatimonadota bacterium
CATACGGAGGCGGGCAGCGTGGTAGGTCAGCAGGCGTGCCGCATGAATCCGCGTGGCCATCTCGGCCAGCATGAACTGCACGCCCTGGAATTCGTTGATGCTCTTTCCGAACTGTCGACGCTCGCCGGTATACTTCGCGGCTAGCTCGAAGGCTCCCTGTGCGATCCCGAGGGCATGGGCCGCGATTCCGACGCGCCCTCCGTCCAGCGTGTCCAGGAAGACGCGGAAACCCTTGTCCTCCTCGCCGATCAGGTTCTCGACCGGGACCTCCACGTCCTCGAGGATCAGCTCGCGCGTGTCCGAGGCGTTCCACCCCAGCTTTCGCAGCTTCTGTCCCGAGGTGAAGCCGGCCATCGGCTCGAGATCGTCGCTGTGGCCGAAGCCGAGCTCGGTCGCGACGTCCAGATCACACGTCTCTTTGGTGAGGATGAAGGCGCTGATCCCGTAGGCGCCCTTGTCGGGGGATGTCGAGGCGGCAACGACGAAGATCTCGCCGACCCCGGCGTGCGTAATCCAGGTCTTCTGCCCGTTGAGGACGTAGTGATCGCCCTTTCGGACAGCCGTCGTCTCGGTTCCGCCGGCATCGGATCCGGCGTTCGGCTCCGTGAGCCCGAAGCCGCCCAGGACCTGACCGCTGGCCATCGGCGTCAGGTACTTGACCTTCTGCTCTTCGGTCCCCCAGCGGTGGATCGGCGTGCAGGCCAGGGAGATGTGCGCGCCGATCGTAATCGAGTGGCTGGCGTCGACCCTGGCCAGCTCCTCGCTCGCGATGACGCTGGCGAGCAGATCCATGTCTGCCCCGCCGTACTTGTCCTCGAAGGGAATTCCGAACAGCCCGAGCTCCGCCATCTTGGCGGCGTTCTTCCACGGAAACTCTTCGTGCTCGTCGTGATGCTCCGCCACCGGAGCGATCTCCGCCTCGGCGAACTCGCGGACCATCTCACGCATCATGACGTGATGGTCCTCGAGGTAAAGGCTCAGATCGCCGGACATCTATGTTCCTCCCGAGCCCACGCGTTGCCGACCCTCGGTCGACACCCGCGGGCGCGCATGTGATCGATCTCATCGAAGCTGCTCCGAACCGGCCGAATCTCCCGTTTCGCGATGATTGAGGCACGGGCGACCGGCACGGAATGCACTAATGTATGGCCAAAACCCCGAAAATAAAAACGTGCGGAGCCCCCACGGCAGGGGGGCCGAGCGGGTCAGCCGCAGCGGTCACACCCGGTACAGCGGGGCGCACGCTCGCCGAAGTAGGCCGCGATCGAGACGCGCCGACAGTTCCCTGATCGAACGTACCTCTGCATCGCGGACAGCCTCCAGAGCGCCCGCCGAGCGCCTCGCCGCGCGGCCTGGAAGTCGATGAGACGCCGCGCTCCGGGAGGGCCTCGTACCACCGAGCTCCTGGTGCCGCGGCTGCCCGGCAGCCGTCGCACGCACCCGAACTCCTCGAGAAGCCGGAGCGCGCTCAGCAGCTCGGGCTCGCTCATGCCGGGAAGTGAGCGCGCCAGAACACGGAGCGTCAGCGGCCCGGATGGGAGGGCCTCGAAGGTTCGAACCAGGCTTCTGGGAGACGGCCAGCTCTGCCCGATCAGGCTCCGCTGCACCGCCTCGTCCTCGCGGCCTGCGATCAGAAGGCAGCTCGCTCTCTCTCCGTCCCGCCCTGCCCTGCCCGCCTGCTGGACGTACGACTCCAGCGAGCCCGGCATCCCGATGTGGCAGACCAGACGCACGGAAGGATGGTCGATCCCCATCCCGAAGGCGCTGGTGGCGCACACGACACGCAGCTCTCCACCCAGGAAGCGCTCCTGGATCCCATGCCGCGTCATGGTCGGCAGCCCGGCGTGGTAGGGAGCCGCACGGAGCCCGCGCCGGAGGAGGACTTCGGTGGCGCGCACCGATCGCTCCCGCGTGGGCAGGTAGACGATCGAAGGGCCGGCTGCGCCCCGGACGGCATCCAGCGCCTGACGCGCGGCGTGCCGCGACTCCCGCGAACGGGAGACGCTCCACTGGAGGTTCGGCCGGTTGACGCCGGCGAGAACGCGGCGCGGAGACTTGAGCCGTAGAGCCTCCGCGATGTCGTCGCGCGTCTCGGGCGTGGCCGTCGCGGTGAGAGCCACGCAGGGTGGATCGCCCACGAGCTGCCGGAAGCCGGCGATTCGTCGGTAGGAAGGCCGGAAGTCGTGGCCCCACTCGGAGATGCAGTGCGCCTCGTCCACGGCGAGCCGGGCCACGCGCACGCCTGAGAGCAGGGCCCGAAAGCTCCTGGACTGAAGCCTCTCCGGTGAGACGTAGAGGAGACGCAGATGGCCGGCCTTGAGCTCCCGGGCGGTCCGAACCCGCTCGGGAAGCGAGGACGCGCTCGTCAGTGCGGCCGCCGATATCTGCCGGCGAACCGCGGCCGCCACCTGGTCCTGCATGAGCGAGATGAGCGGCGAGACGACGAGGGTGAGGCCTGGATCCAGAAGCGCCGGCACCTGGAAGCAGATCGACTTGCCACTTCCGGTCGGGAGAACGGCCAGCACGTCCCCTCCCGAGAGAACGGCCCTCACGACTCGCTTCTGCGCCGTACGGAAGCGCGGGAATCCGTAATGTCGCCTGAGAGCCGTCTCGGCGGGCTGGAGGTCGGGGCTCGGCATGCCGAGCCTTGGCTCGTCTCGTCAAACCTCCGTCAAGCGAGCCTCGCTCACAGGTAGGGGGCCGCCCAGCGTTCCGTCGTATCGATGAGTTCCTCGAGGAGCTCATCCGTGGTGCGCCCCGAGCGCTTGAGGACCTGGAAGGAGTGATCCGCCCCATCCACGACGTGGAGCGTGGCCGCGGAGCCCAGCTCCTTGCACACGGGGCCAAGCAGCTCGAGATCGGCCAGACGATCGCGCGTGCCCTGGAGGAAGAGCATGGGCCGGCCCACCTCCGCCAGGTGAGCCGCCCGATCCGTGGAGGGCTTGCCGGACGGGTGGAGCGGAAACCCGAAGAAGACGAGTCCTCGCACCCTCTCCAGCGGCGAGGCGGCGGCCGCCAGAGAGGTCATCCGCCCGCCCATCGACTTGCCGCCCGCGAAGACCGGCAGGCCCGGCGCCTCGGCGACCGCGGCCGCCAGGGCGGAGCGCACGGTGGCGAGGAGGATCGGCTGCGGATCCGGACGCCGACGACCCCGCTCCATGTAGGCGAACTGGTAGCGGAAGGCGGCGAGACCCCGCGCCGCCATGAGACCTGAGATCGTCTCCATGAACGGGTGGCGCATCCCGGCTCCAGCGCCGTGGCCGAGCACGAACAGCGCCTTCGCGGCGCCCGGCAGGAGGAGGATGGCCGAGGTCTCCCCGGCGCTCTTCGACGCCTGGAAGCGGACCTCCCGGGTCTCGATCCCGCTCACCGCGCCGACCCCGCGATCTCCGAATGCCGGTAGCAGGAGAGCTCGTGATCGTTCGCGAGACCAGCGGCCTGCATGAAGGCATAACAGGTCGTCGGGCCGACGAAACGGAAGCCACGTCGCCGCATGTCGCGGCTTATCTCTCGGGACTCGGGCGTCTCCGACGGCAACTCGGAGGGCGACTTCCACCGGTTCACGATCGGGGTCCCGGTGACGAAGCTCCACACGTACCCGGCGAAGCTGCCGGCTTCCGCCTGAATCTCCAGCACCTTGCGGGCGTTGTTGATCGTCGACTCGATCTTCCCCCTGTGCCGGACGATTCCCGCATCGAGAAGGAGCGCCTCGACGTCGCGCTCGTCGAAGCGGGCGACACGAGCCGGATCGAATCCTCGGAACGCTCCGCGGTAGTTCTCCCGCTTCTTGAGGATCGTGGACCAGCTGAGGCCGGCCTGCGCGCCTTCCAGGGTCAACAGCTCGAACAGGTGGCGGTCGGAGCGAGTCGGGACGCCCCACTCGCGGTCGTGGTAGGTGATCATGAGGGGGTCATCGCCGACCCATCCGCAGCGCCTCACGGCCCTTCGTCCTTCGGGGCCCTCACGACTCCTCCGGGTACCTCACGATTCTTCATCCGCGTCGCGCCCCGCGGCCCGTCGTCCCAATCGGAGCGCCAGCGCCGCGATCAGCAGACCGGCGCCGACCCCCGAGAAGAAGTCGCTCCCCGCGGCCGCGCCCGACAGCCAGACGAGCGCGCCCGCGAGCCCGAGGCCGAGTTGGAGTCGCAGCCACCAGCCGACCGTTCCGGTCATCTCATCGCGGAAAGAGCCGGCTTACTAACCGGGGGACTGGCCGAGATAACGGCTCACCGGCGCCTGATCCGCGCGCGAACCCCAGGATACCGTGGCCGCACAGACAAGACCCCAAACCAGACCATAGAGGAGCACGGGCGCCCAGGTGAGCGGGCCGACCTCCAACCCCAGCCAACCCGCGCCGAGATCCAGAGGCAGGGTCTTCAGAAGCAGATAGAGGGCGGAGAGGGTTCCGACCAATACACCCTTGGCCACGAACGTGGAACCCGGGATGAAGGGGTAGAGGACCCCGAAGCCGATGCCCCAGAAGACCGCCGGAAGGGGGAGCAGCCCGAGCAGGATGGCGCTCTCCCAGCCGATATGGAGGCCAAGCAGGTCCAGCAGGCCGATCTCGGCCGTCAGCCAGATGATCAACCTGGCTGCCACGGCCCCCAGGATACCGCCGAGGAAGCCCAGACCCAGCCTGGCGCTCAGGTCGAGCGGACCCTCCGCGGCGGGGCCGTAGGCTCCCTGCGCGAGGGCGACGGCCGTGAAGGCGAGAGCGGTCACGAGCAGCAGCATCCCCGCCGTGATCGAGTCCTTGCCCTCCCCGGCGACCAGCTGCAAGCCCGCACCGAGCGCGAGCACGGCGATCACGAGCGCGAGGAAGGAGGGAAACTCCTTCGATGTCTGCTCGGCTGTCGTGGCAGCCGGCGGCGCGGCTGTCGGGTCGTGCATCCCCATCTCTCTTTCGGTCAGCGCTCGAGGAAGCGCCGGATGCCCTCCTGGCAGTCCGGCGTGAGTCGCGCGATGGCGTTCACCTCCGCCCCGGTGCGGATCGCCGCCTCGAAGCTCATGCCGTCGATCTGGTACAGCAGCTCCTTGGAGAGCGCCAGAGCCGATGCGCTCCGCTCAGCGAGTCGGACCGCGAACTCCTCCGCGTGGACGCGGAACTCATCCGCGGGGAAGACCCGGCTCACGAGCCCGTACTCTCTCGCGGTCTCGGCGTCGATCCGGTCTCCGAGGGCGACGAGCTCGAAGGCCCGCTTCTCCCCCACGGAGCGGCGCAGGATCGCCATGACCATCGCGGGCACGAAGCCGAGCCGGACCTCGGGATAGCCGAACTGCGAGTCGGAAGCGGCCACGACCAGATCGCATGCCGTCGCGAGCCCGCAGCCGCCGGCCAGTGCCCGGCCGTGAACGGCGGCCACTACCGGCTTGCGCAGCTTTCTCAGAAGAAGGAAGAGCTCGCCGAGCGACTCGGCGTCGGCGAGGCTCTCGAGCACTCCCGCCTCGATCGACGCCTGGACCTCGCGCAGATCGGCCCCGGCGCAGAAATCGGGACCCTCGCCGGCGAGCAGCACGACGCGCACCCGATCGTCCGCGTCGGCGAGCCCGAGCGCGTCCTTGAGCTCGGCCACCAACTGGGCGTTCAGCGCATTCCGCTGATCAGGCCGGTCGAGCGAGATGCGGTTCACCCCGGCCTCGTCGATCCGGGTGAGCAGATGCTCGTAGCTCATTCGAGGCGCTCCGACCATCCGGAGACCTCATCCGCCTCCCGGACAAGCTCCTCCGGAACGTCGACCTCCATCCGCAGCAGAGCCGCGCTGAAGGTCTTTCCCTGGGCATCCAGCATCAGCGAGACCGTTCCGCCCCCACCCAGCGACTCGTGCAGCAGGAAGTTCAGGGCGCGCAGGTTGGGAAGCTCGTATCGATCGACGGATCCACGGCAGATACCCTTGAAGTGCTGCTTCACCTTGTCTGCTGTAACATTATCTACCAGGAAAGGATACATTGATTCCGTGAACGCGATTAGACCGACGTTCGCGGTGTCTCCCTTGTCGCCGGATCGCGCGAACGCGACGCGCCAAAGTGGAACATTCACGCTTCGGTCACCTCCACTCGCACCACGCTCTCGACCACCTCCCGCTCGATGAGAGCCGGCCAGTAGGCCATGACCTCGTGGACCCGCGGCCTGCCCGCGGCGAAGCCGGTCACGGTGGGCGGGCCGGCGAGGATGAGCGGCGCGAGCTCGCGCGTGAAGCGCTCCACGCGCGCCCGGTCCTCTCCCCGAACGCTGATCCGCAGCTCGACCTCCGGCACGGACGGGTCCGGCGATCCGGCGAGCGGCCCGTGGCACGCACCGGCGCCGACGTAATCCGTCCGGATCTCGTCGAACTCCAGACCCAGTCGATCCATCCGGCCGCGCAACACCCGGTCGGCCGCGACCGCCTTCTCGTACGCATCCGGATAGGAGTAGGTGAGCGTCCCGGTCGCCTTGTAGCCGCCCCGGTAGGCGATCGAGACCTTCAACAGCTCGGGACGGGGCCGCCCCTCTACGCCCGTCACGCGTACGCGGTCGTCTCCCAGGTCCTCGAGCCGAATCGTCGAGAAGTCGGCCACGCAATCCGGTGTGATGTACTCGGTCGGATCCCCCATCTCGTAGACGAGCTGCTCGGTGACGCTGGCCCAGTTGACCCGGCCGCCGAGCGAGGCGTGCTTCGTGACCACGAACGACCCGTCGGCCGATGCCTCGATGATCGGATAACCCGGCTCGATCAGGTCCACCTCGCGCCACCGGAAAAGCGTGTTGCCGCCGCACGCCTGCGCTCCGCACTCGTTGATGTGCCCGGCCACGACGCCCGCGGCGATCCGGTTCCAGTCGTCCGCCTTCCATCCGAACTCGTGGATCAGCGGTCCGTAGGTCAGCGCCGTGTCGGTCGATCGGCCGGTGACGACGACGTCCGCCTCCTGGCGCAACGCCTGGAGGATCGGGCCCGCTCCCATGTATGCGTTGGCGGCCGTAACCCTCTCGCGTATCGCGCTCAGCGGTTCGCCGGTCTCCATGTTCCGGAGCTCGTGACCCGCGGCCAGCACCTCGTCGAGCCGCGACATCAGGTCGTCGCCCCGAACGGTCGCGATCCGCAGCGGACGCACCGTGTCGACATCCGCGAGCCGCTGCACGAGCGCATCCCGGCAGGCGTCCGGGTTCACCCCTCCGGCGTTGCTCACCACCCGGATCCCCTTCGAGACCAGGTCGGGAGCGAGGTCGAGCACCATGTCGACGAAGTCCCGTGCGTACCCCGCCGCGGGATCGCGCTCCCGCTGCTTCTCCAGGATCGACATCGTGATCTCGGCCAGGTAGTCGAGCATCAGGTAGTCGATGGGCCCGCGGCGGACCTGCAGCTTGGGAGCCTCCTGCCAATCTCCCCAGAAGCCCTGGCCGGAAGCGACGCGCACGGACCGATCCGGGGAGTCAGGCATCGTCGGGCAGCGTGAAGGCGCCGATGTGGGGCGCCGGGTTGTTCATGGCGGCGCGCAGGGCCAGATCGAGCACCGGCCGGGTGTCCTCCGGCCGTATGATCGCGTCGACGAAGCCGCGGGCAGCCGCGTAACGGGCGTCCAATTGCGCTTCGTACTCGTCTCGAGTCCGCTCGATCTCAGCCTCCGTCTCCGGTGGCATCTCCTCGCCGGCGGCCACGCGGTCGAGCTTGGGCCCGTAGATCGCCCGGACCGCCGACTCACCCTCCATCACGCCCATCCGACCGGTAGGCCAGGTGAAGATGAAGTCGGGGTCGAAGCCCTGGCCGGCCATCGCGTAGTAGCCCGCCCCGCTGGCGTGGTTGACCGTAAGCACCACCTTGGGCACTCGCGCCGTGGCCATCGCCTCGACCATCTGCGCTCCGGCCCGGATGATCCCGGAGTGCTCGGCCTCCTTTCCGACCATGAACCCGCTCACGTCCTGCACGAAGAGGAGCGGGACGTGGTGCCGGTCGCAGACGTCCATGAAGTAGGCCGTCTTCTCGGCGGTGTCCGTGTACACGATGCCGCCGAACTTGGGAGGTCCGCCTCCCTGGCTCCGGTACATCCCGCGCCGGTTCGCGAGCACACCCACAGATCTCCCCTCGAGCCGAGCCACGGCCGTGAGGAGCTCGGGAGCGTAGTCGGCCTGGAACTCGTCCCAGCCGCCGGCGTCGAGGAACGTGGAGAGAAGCTCTTCCGTCTCGTACGGCTGCCGGTGATCCGGCGGCATGATCTCGTAGGCGTCTTCCGGAGGGCGGGCCGGCGGACGCGGCTCCTTCTGGGGCGGCGGGATGCCGGGCGCCGGGAGCTCGGAGAGGAATTCACGCAGCCGCGTGATGCATGCCTCGTCATCTTCGACCATGTAGTGCGCGACGCCGCTGATCCCGGTGTGCGTGGCGGCGCCACCCAACTCCTCGCCCTCCACCTCCTGCCCGGTCGCGCCCTTCACCAGGTTCGGACCGCCGAGTCCCATGAAGCTCGTCCCCTCGACCATGATGATCACGTCCGAGAGCGCCGGCAGGTAGGCGCCTCCCGCGATGCACGGCCCCATGACGGCGGAGAGCTGAGGCACCTCCAGATAGTGCCGCATGATCGAGTTGTAGTAGAAGATCCGGCTTGCGCCGTACTTCCCCGGAAAGACGCCGCCCTGGTAGGGCAGGTTCACGCCGGCCGAGTCTACCAGATAGATGATCGGGATGCGGCATCGCATCGCGATCTCCTGGGCGCGCAGCATCTTGGTGATCGTCTCCGGCCACCAGCTGCCCGCCTTCACCGTGGCGTCGTTGGCAACGATCACCACCTCGCGGCCGCAAACCTCGCCCACGCCCGTCAACACGCCGGCGCCCGGGGCCCGCCCGTCGTACTGATCGTACGCGACGAGCAGTCCGATCTCGAGAAAGCCGCCGCCGGGGTCCAACAGGAGCTCGACCCGCTCCCTCGCCGTCAGCTTCCCCTGGGAGTGCTGCCTCTCGATCTTCGCGGGGCCGCCACCCTGACGAAGACGTTCCTCGAGCTCCGCGAGCTCGGCCACCAGTTGGCCCATCCGGGAGTCCGCGGCCGTGGTCATTCGCCCCCCGAAGAGTCACTCGCCGGCTCGCCCGATGACCCGCCCGCCGCGTCCCGCGCCTCGACCCAGGAGCGGATGTAGTCGACGGCCTCCGCCGTGGTCGTGCCCGGGGTGAACAGCTTTCCGATGCCCAGCGTGCGAAGCTCGGCGGCGTCCTCGGAGGGGATGATCCCGCCGCCGGTCACGAGGACGTCCGCGAGCCCGTTCTCGTCCAGCAGCCGCTTCACTCGGGGGAACAGGGTCATGTGGGCGCCGGAGAGGATCGAGAGCGCGACGACATCGACGTCCTCCTGGAGCGCGGTGGCGGCGACCATCTCGGGAGTCTGGTGGAGGCCGGTGTAGATGACCTCCATCCCGGCATCCCGCAGCGCGGCGGCGATCACCTTGGCTCCACGATCGTGGCCGTCCAGACCCGGCTTGGCCACGAGAACCCTGATCCTGCGTTCCGTCATATTCGCGATGCTGCTCCTCTTGGTCACGCGATCGAATCAACGAGAGCGGGTGTTTTCGCCCCTTACTCGCGAGGTCCGGCAAGCCAAGTTACCGGTGCCTGGTGGAGGGCGGCAACGCGATACTGCGTGGTGGCCGTCGGAGACGGCAAGCGACTATGTTGGACGGAGATGCCTACACTTAGAACCGCAGGGGAAAGCATCCGGCCGCCGGGCCGCGGCGTGTTGATCAGCGCAGCGGCTTTCGTCGTCGTGATAGCAGGCATGCGGGCGGCCGCCGGGATGCTCGTGCCGTTCTTCCTGGCGGTCTTCATCGCCGTCCTCTGCACGGGCCCCCTCGGCTTCCTGCGGAAGATCGGGCTTCCCCGCTGGCTCGCCGTCACGATCGTGGTTATCGGACTGCTGGGCATCGGCACGGGCGTCGGCACGGTGCTCGGCTCCTCGATCTTCGACTTCACGCGCGGACTGCCGCTCTATCAGCGGCGACTGGAGACGGAGATCCAGGCGTTGCTCAGTTGGGTGCGCGGCTTCGGGTTCGATGTGTCGGGCGACTTCGTCCTGCGCTACTTCGAGCTCGGAAAGATCCTCGATCTTGTCGGCATCATCCTCGTCGCCCTGCGCGGCGTGCTCACCAACACGGTCCTGATCCTCATCACGATCATCTTCATCCTCATCGAGGTGTCCGGGTTCCCGATCAAGCTGCGAGCGGCCCTGGGCGAGGCCGAGGGCGCCTCCGCCTTCGAGACGTTCTCGGGTTTCTCGGAGGATGTGCGGCGTTACATCGGCATCAAGACGATGGTGAGCCTGGGCACCGGCGCGCTCGTCGCTGCCTGGCTCGCGATTATCGGCGTTGAATACCCCCTGCTGTGGGGATTGCTCGCCTTCGTGCTCAACTACATCCCGACGATCGGCTCCTACATCGCCGCCGTACCCGGCGTGCTTTTCGCCTACCTGCAGCTCGGGCCCGGGACGGGACTGGCCGCCGCGATCGGCTATCTGGTCGTGAACACGTTGATGGGCAACGTCATCGAGCCGCGCGTCATGGGCCGTGGGATGGGGCTCTCGACCCTCGTGGTCTTCGTGTCGCTGGTCTTCTGGGGCTGGGTCCTCGGCCCGGTGGGCATGCTCCTGTCGGTGCCTCTGACCGTCATCCTCAAGCGCGGCCTCGAGCTGCAGGAGAGCACCCGGTGGATCGGGGTGCTTCTGGGACCCGAGGCGCCGGTTCAGGAGGCGGCGGCTCCCTCCGGGCCGCCGATAGCCGACACGGACACCTAACCGAAGCAGACCGAAACAGGAGCGACGAACATGGATCGCGACGATTTGAGAGAGCTGACGACGAAGCTGGAGCAGCAGCGGGATGAACTGCGGGTCAAGGCGGCGCTCGCCAAGGCCGAGGCTCGGGACGAGTGGGACGAGCTGGAGGAGAAGTGGGACCGGCTCAAGGGAAAGCTGCGGGCCGCCGGCGAGGAAGCCGACGACGCTTCGGATGACGTAAAGGCCGCGGCCTCGATGCTCATGGAAGAGCTGAAGAAGGGCTACGAGAAGATACGCGAGCGGTTGTAGCTTCGGGGAGCCGCCCCCTTACTCGGGCCGGCTCCTAGAAGGTAACCGGCTCCCGAAAGCGGCCGTACACCCCCTCGAGGGTGTGGCGGATCTCGCCCAGGGTCGCGTAGGCGCGAGCCGCATCCAGCATCGGCGGCATCAGGTTCTCGTCGTCACGCGCAGCCTGCGCCAGGCAGGCCAGCGCCTTCTCGACGGCCGCTCCGTCGCGGCGGTCCTTCAGGTCGGCGAGCCGTTCTTCCTGCTTGGCGGCCGCTTCTTCCCCGATCCGTAGAATCTCGATCGGCACATCGTCGCTCTCGATGAACTCGTTCAGCCCGACGATGATCCGCCGCTTCGAGTCCACCTCCTGCTGGAAGCGGTTCGACGAGTTGGCGATCTGCCCCTGGAAGTAACCCGTCTCAATCCCCGCTACAACGCCACCCAGGGTGTCGATCTCCTCAAAGATCGCCTCCGCCTCCGCCTCCAACTCGTCGGTCAGGCTCTCCACGTAGTAGGAGCCGGCGAGCGGGTCGATCGTGTTGGCCACGCCCGTCTCGTAGGCGAGGATCTGCTGGGTGCGGAGAGCGACGCGGACCGCATGCTCCGTCGGCAGCGCCAGCGTCTCGTCCATCGCGTTCGTGTGCAGGGACTGGGTGCCGCCTAGCACTGCTGCCATGCCCTGGTACGCGATGCGGACGATGTTGTTGTGGGGCTGCTGTGCGGTCAGGGTCACGCCGGCCGTCTGGGCGTGGGTGCGCAGCCGCCAGCTCCTGGGGCTCTGCGCACCGTACACGTCCCGCAGGTGTCGGGCCCAGATGCGCCGGGCCGCCCTGAACTTGGCGATCTCCTCGAAGAAGTCGTTGTGGACGTCCCAGAAGAAGGAGAGACGGGGCGCGAAGGCATCCACGTCCAGGCCGCGTCGGATGCCCTCCTCCACATATGTGAACCCGTTCTTGAGGGTGAAGGCGAGCTCCTGCGCCGCGGTCGCCCCCGCCTCACGGATGTGGTAGCCGGAGATGGAGATCGTGTTGAAGAGGGGCGCGTGCTCGCTCGACCACTCGAAGCAATCGGTGATGACCTTCAGCGCCGGACGTGGCGGGAAGATCCACGCGTGCTGCGCCATGTACTCCTTGAGGATGTCGTTCTGGACCGTCCCCCGGACCTTCTCGAACGGTACTCCCTGCTTCTCGGCGGTGACGAGCAGGAAGCAGTAGAGCATCATCGCCGGCCCGTTGATCGTCATGGAGACGGACACCTCGTCCAGCGGAATCCCGTCGAACAGCGTCTCCATGTCGGCGAGGCTCGAGATGGCGACCCCGCACTTCCCGACCTCACCCGCGGAGAGCGAATCATCGGAGTCGTAGCCCATGAGCGTCGGGAAGTCGAATGCCACCGAGAGACCGGTTTGGCCGCGCTTCAGGAGGAACTTGTAACGCTGGTTGGTATCCTCCGCCGTGGCGAAGCCGGAGAAGAGCCGCATGGTCCACAGCCTCGTGCGGTACATGCTGGTGTAGGGACCGCGCGTGAACGGGTACTCGCCGGGCAGGCCGAGATCGCGCAGGTAATCGTCGTCGGCAGTGTCAAGGGGGGTGTACAGCGGTCGGACGGGGGTTCCGGATACGGTCGTGAAGTCCGCGTCGGGACGGAGCGAACTGCCGTTGTACGTCTCTTCCCACCGAGCCAGTCTCTTCTCGAGGCGGCTCAGCTCGGCTCGGCGGCGCTCGATCTCGCGCTGGAGCTCCGCTTTGGCTCCTTCGGTGAGAACGCTACTCATACAGCTCGTTCCCCGTGTCTAGTGCCTCTTCGGCTGGCCGAAACCGCCCCGAGGCGGCCCTGAAAGCGTCCCGAAGCGGCGCTGAAGACCACTCGGAAACCGCCCGCAGAAGCTTCTACCGCCGTTCTCGCCGCGGCGTTCCGGCGCCCGCCGCCCACTGGCCCGCCTTTTCGCTGCCAGAAGCGTGCCCCGCTCCGCCTGATCGGCCCGCTACTTCGCCCGATCGAGGCGCTCCGCCACCGCATAGGGCGTCATGCGGCCGGCCAGCAACTCCTCGAGAAACTCGCTCTCGACCGCCTTCCAGGCGCTGAGCGCGGATGTCTCGGCCCGCCGGATCAGGATCCGGCGGGTCTGGTCCAGGAGAGCATGCGACCGCCTGGCCTCCAGCTCGCCCGTCTCCCGTATGGTCTCGAAGTGCCCGTCGACGCTCGCCGCGAGCTCGTCGATGCCTTCCCCCTCCGTCGCCACCGTCTTGAAGACCGGCACGTCCCAGACGGAGGGTGAGTCCTCGCTCCTGGATTCCTCGTCATCTTCATCGCCGACCGGGAGGTCCAGCGCGGCGCTGCCGCTGCCGGCCGCAATCCTCGCGTGGTGACGCGGGATTCCCCGCATCGTGCGACCGGCCCGGATCGCCTTCATCACCTCGATCTCCTTCACCAACCGGTCCGCACCGGGTCGATCGGCCTTGTTGACGCAGAAGAGGTCGGCGACTTCCATCAGTCCCGCCTTCATCGCCTGGATGCCGTCGCCCGATTCGGGGACAAGCACAACGACGGTCGAGTCCGCGGCGGCGGCGATCTCGAGCTCCGACTGGCCGACGCCGAGCGTCTCGAGAATCACCCGATCGAATCCGAACGCATCCATCAGGTCAGCCGCCTCCGTCGCCGCCGTGGCGAGGCCTCCCACCGACCCTCGACTGGCCATCGACCGGATGAAGATGCCTGGCTCGATGGCGAGCTCCGCCATTCGGATCCGGTCGCCGAGCAGAGCCCCGCCGGTGAAGGGGCTCGTCGGGTCGACGGCGATGATGCCCACCCGGCTTCCCTCGTTGCGCAGCAGGCGGGCAAACCGGGCCGTGAGCGTCGACTTTCCGGCCCCGGGCGGACCGGTGACGCCGATGCGGCGAGCTCGTCCGACCGATGGCCGCAGCTCATCCAGCAGCGCCTCGAAGCCGGGCGCCTGGTCCTCGACCACCGATATGGCTCTGGCGAGGGCACGCTGTTCGCCGGCGCGAAACGAGTCGATCAACGCCGAACGGCCTCCAGGAAATGAGCGCATCGTCCCGTCGTCCCCTTCCGCTACAGGAGGAGCTTCGAGGCGAGGGCGAGAAGCAGGAAGAAGCCGGCCAGATCGGTGAGCGTGGTCACGAAGACCGATGAGGCCACGGCCGGGTCCACGCCGACGCTCTCGAGGAAGATCGGGATGAAGCCGCCGAGCGTGGATGCGACGATCAGGTTGCCCCACATGGCAAGCATGACGACGAGCCCGAACGCGGCGTCGTTGACGAGCAGGAGTCCGGCGAGGGCCGCGATCGCGCCGATCATCAGCCCGTTCATGAGCCCCACGGCGAGCTCCTTGGCCACCACTGACCAGCGCTCGACGATCGACTCGTCGGAGAGAGCGATTCGGCGGATCGTCACGGCCAGGGCCTGCGTGCCCGCGTTGCCTCCGAGCGCGGCGATCACCGGCATCACCGCCGCGAGGATCACGATCTGCTCGACCGTCTCCCGGTACAGGTAGACCACGGACGAAGCGGCCGCCGCCGTGAAGAGGCTGAGCACCAGCCATGGGAGGCGGCTCTTGACCGCTGCCACCGTCGAGCCACGAAGCTCCTCTTCCTCGGAGACGGAGGCGAAGCGGAGGATGTCCTCCGTCGTTTCCGCCTCCATGACGTCGATCACGTCGTCGAACGTGATGCGGCCGACCAGCCGATCCAGCGGATCCACGACGCCGATCGCGGCCAGGTTGTACCGGCCGAGGATCCGGCCTACCTCCTCCTGGTCCATCTCCACGGGCACGACGGCGGGCGGGTCCTCGATCAGATCGGAGACCGGCTGATCGGGATCGGCCATCACGAGGCTCTGGAGGTTCATCACGCCGCACAGCTTCCCGTGGCGATCCACGACGAAGACCGTGTAGAAGCCGGGAATCTCCCGCGCCTGACGCCGAATCTCGGATAGCGCCTCGCCGGCGGTGAGTGAGGAGGGCACCGCGACCAGCTCGCGGGTCATGATCCCGCCGGCGCTGTCCTCGGGATAGTGCAGGAGCTCCTCGATCGTGCTCGGATCCTCGAGGGACGCCAGGACCCGGGCCTGCTCCTCCGGCTCCAGCTCGCCGATCAGGTCGGCCGCGTCGTCGTCGGGCATCTCCTCGACG
>JBDGZR010000067.1:0-20533 GCA_039588495.1 Gemmatimonadota bacterium
GGCACGGAGAGCTGAAGGGCGTCGAACGCCTCGAGCTCGCGATCGATCCTCGCGAACGGGCTCCGCAGGCCCTGTACGACATAGGTGGCTGTGTCGGCCATGGATCCTCCCCGGCTCCTTCCCTTGGCTGGCGTCGGCCCTCGCTCGCCCCGCGTCGGGCTTCGCTCGCCTCGCGAGGGGCTACCCGTGGCTGGCGACGGCGAAACCGACTCTGCAAGATGCTTGGCTCGGAAACCGTGTCGCAACGTACGCCGGGAGCCGATCTTCAGGTCGTCCCGCCATCGGAGGAACGCTCCCGATGGTGGCGTGCGCCGGACCGGAGGATCGGCGAGCCGCCGATCCCGTGACCCAGCGAGGAGAACCTTGAGCGAGAATCCAGGACCGAGGGTGCGCTTCGCCCCCAGCCCGACGGGTCATCTGCACGTCGGCGGAGCCCGAACCGCCCTGTTCAACTTCCTCCTCGCCCGCCATGCCGGCGGCACCTTCGTCCTCAGGATCGAGGACACGGATCGGGCGCGGTCGAGCGAGGAGATGACGCGCTCGATCCTCGACTCGATGGCCTGGCTCGGACTGGACTTCGACGAGGGACCCCACCACCAGGCCGACGGTCTCGAGCGGCACCGGGCCGACGCCTTCCGTCTCCTCGAGAGCGGAGCCGCCTACCGCTGCTTCTGCACGCCGCCGGAGCCGGGTCGGCCGGCCGGAGGCGAGACGGAAGCCTGTGGATGCGGGCGGATTCCTCAGGAGGAGGCCGAGCGGCGCGCTGAGGTCGGGCAGGAGTACGCGCTCAGGTTTCGGGTGCCCGCCGGCGAGACGAGCTGGGAGGATGCCGTGCACGGCCGCCGTGCGGTCGAGAACGAGCACGTCGTGGACTTCGTCCTGCTCCGCTCCGACGGAACGCCGGTCTACAACCTGGCCGTGGTGTCGGACGACATCGCCATGGGGATCACCTACATCCTGCGTGGCGATGACCATCTCTCGAACACGCCCAAGCAGATTCTGCTCTACGAGGCCCTCGGAGCGCCGCTCCCGACCTTCGCGCACGTGCCGATGATCCTCGGACCGGACGGCAAGAGGCTCTCCAAGCGGCACGGCGCGAGCTCGGTCGAGGCGTACCGCGATCAGGGCATCCTGCCGGAGGCGCTCTTCAACTTCCTGGCGCTCCTCGGGTGGTCGGCCGGGGACGACCGGGAGATCATGGACGCCCAGGAGCTGGTTCAGGCGTTCACGGTAGATCGGATCCTTAAGAAGAGTGCGGTCTTCGATTCTGAGAAGCTGACCTGGCTGAACCGGCAGCACATCGAGCGGATGCCGATCGACCGACTCATGGAGCTGGCCAGAGGGCCCCTCGAGGAAGCCGGCGTACCGGCAGCCTTCATCGATGGGTCCCCGGAGCGGGTGAGCGAGGTCCTGGATCTGGTGCGCGAGAGAGGGAATACGGTGGAGGCGGTGGCGCTGCAGGCGGCACCCTTCCTGATGGACGAGGTTTCCTACGAGCCTGACGCCGTCGCCCGCTTCTGGAAGCGGCCCGCCGAGGCCGCCGAGATCCTGCGAGCGGTGGGCGACAGGCTTTCCGCTCTCGACGACTTCGAGCCAGCGTCCCTGGAGGTGGTGATTCGCGAACTGGCTTCGGAAAAAGAGGTTGGAGCCGGTAAGGTCATCCATCCTCTCAGGGTCGCTGTGATGGGAACGGGGGTGAGCCCCGAGATCTTCTCGGTGCTCGCTCTCATGCGCCGTGAGCGAACGCTGAAGAGAATCGAGCAGGCGCTCGGCTACCTGGACGCCATGGCGGCGGCGCAGGAGGCGCTCGAGCCGTGACCGGCTTCACGGACGGAGGCTCGTTGACCGGCCTCGACATCGGGGAGGACGAGTGCGCGTGAGCGACGAGGTCGTCGACGAGCTGTGGATGCGGCGCGCGCTGGATCTGGCCGAAGAGGCGGGGCGGTTGGATGAGGTGCCTGTCGGAGCGGTGCTGGTCGCGCCGGACGGCAGCACGTTCGAGGCTCACAACCGGACGCGAGAGTTGAGCGACCCGACGGCTCACGCGGAGATGCTGGCGATGCGGCAGGCGGCCGATGAGGCGGGGGACTGGCGTCTCCTCGGCTACGAGCTCTACGTGACCCTGGAGCCGTGCGCCATGTGTGCCGGGGCCATCGTGCTCGCCCGCCTGGATCGCCTGGTGTTCGGGGCGCCCGACCCCAAGGCCGGGATGTGTGGGTCGCTGGGCAACATCGTCCAGGATCCCCGCCTCAACCACCGCGTCGGGCTGACCGGTGGCATGCTGGCCGACGAAGCGGGAGAGATTCTCAAGCGTTTCTTCCGCGAGCGGCGCTAGTAGCTAGCCGGCGGCATGGCTGCCGGCCTAGCGCGGGTATCTAGTACGCGGGAGAGGCGGCCCCGAGACGGAACCGCCTCTCCCTGTGCTCTTAATGGGGCCGCTACTCCGTCACGCCCGGATTCGGCCCCAGCTCACGCGGTGGCCATCCTGCGCTTAGGCCGCGACATCTTCGCCGGCTACGAGCTCGCCGTTCGGCCGTCCTACGAAGCGTACAATCGCGTAAAGCCCGGCGATCGACACCGCGTAGGAGAGGAGCAGCGGCAGCCCGAACGCGGTGCCGAGATCGCCCAGCAGCAGCGCGATCAGCGCCACGACCAGGGCGTACGGGAGCTGGGTGCGCACGTGGTCCACGTGGTCGCACGCGGACGCGAGCGAGCTCATGACGGTCGTGTCGGAGATGGGGGAGCAATGGTCGCCGAAGATCGACCCGGCGAGCACCGAGCTGATCGCGCCGAGCGTGAGGGTGTAGTGGCCCCCTCCCTCGAAGCCGACCCCGCCGCCGAGCGCCACCGATAACGGCACGACGAGCGGGAAGAGGATTGCCATCGTGGCCCACGAGGTTCCGGTCGCGAAGGCGATCAGGGCGGCCGCCACGAAGACCAGGGCGGGCAGGAGCGCCGGCATCAAGGTGTCTCTGAGGATTCCCGTGAGATAGGTCGCCGTCCCCAGCGCGGCCGTGACCTCTCCCAGGGACCACGCCAGGGTGAGGATGACGGCCGCGAGGACCAGGGACCGCACGCCGCCGAGCCAGGCGTTGATCGCCTCCTCCAGGGAGAGAATGCGCTGCCCCACCGAGAGGCCGATCGCGACCAGGCACCCGGCGAGCGAGCCCCAGAGGAGGGCCTTGAAGGGATCGGCTGCCCCGAACACGTCCCACAGCGACCCCGGTCCCGCCGACGCACGGCCGTCGAAGTAGAGGCCGAGGACGACGACGAGGATCACGGTCAGCACCGGAATCGCGGCGTTGTACCAACGTCCGGGCACGCCCTCCTTGGGCTCCACCGTCGGATCGGTCGTATCCGCCAGAAGGCTCGCGCCGTCCCGGTACAGTCCCTCTCCCCGCCGCGCCCTGCGCTCGGCCGAGAGCATCGGGCCGAAGTCCCGCTGGGACGCCACGAGCAGGCCGACCATGACGATCGCCAGGATCGGGTAGAAGAGGTACGGGATGGAGTGGAGGAAGACCGTGAAGGGGCTGGCGCTCGTGAGATCGGCGGCCACCTGCGGCGCCACGCCCGGCTGCTCCGCGGCGATCGCCAGGGCGTCCCCGATCAGTGAGATCTCGTAGCCGACCCAGGTGGAGACGAAGACGATCGCCGCGACGGGTGCGGCGGTCGAGTCCACGATATAGGCCAGCTTCTCCCGCGAGACACGCACGCGGTCCGTGATCGGCCGGAAGGTGTTTCCGACCAGCAGGGTGTTGGCGTAGTCGTCGAAGAAGATCGCCAGGCCGGCCAACCAGGTCGCGAGCTGGGCCCGCCTCGGGTTGGTGGAGAGCGGACGCAGCGTGTCGACGATACCGCGGGTCCCCCCGCTCCGGGACATGAGCCCGACCATGCCGCCCAGCAGCAGGGAGAAGACGAGGATCGAGACGTGATCGGCATCCGCCAGAGCCGGTACGACAAAGCGGTCGATCGTGCGCCAGATCGCGGCCAGCGGGTTCAGTCCCGCGAATAAGAAGGCCCCCAGCCAGACGCCGAAGAAGAGGGAGGCGACCACCTCCTTGAGCGCGATGGCGAGAACGATCGCGATGAGGGGAGGCAGGAGGCTGACCCAGCCGGGAAGCCACCTGAGCTCGATGGACTGGCCGCTCCGGGTCACGATCGGAGCGCCCGGCATCCCGTACTCCAGTCGGAGCGGCAGGTCATCCCGCCCCTCGAGACTCAGCTCGTCCAGCTGCTCCTCGGCTCCCGCGGCAAGCCGTCCGGAGGCCAGCTCGCGGCCAGTGGCGGTGAGGAGCCGGTACTCGACCCGGAAGCCTTCTTCGGGCACGCGGAGCGTGAGCCGGACGGGAACGCCCGAGAGGGCTACGATCGGCGCGTCGACCTCGACCCGGGGCTCGGCCTGAGCCACGGCTGCGCCCGTGCTCAGGGCAGCGGCTTCGCCGACGTTCTCGCCCATGGCTCCTCCGGCGCTCCAGAGGAGGGATACGAGGACGAGCCCGGCGGGATTCATCGCGCCAAGGTAGACGGGGCCGGGAAGGCCGACAAGGAGCTTGTTTTCGCGGCTTTTGGCGTCCTGGCGAGGGTCGCGCCATGCCGGGAGGCCACGTATACTTGGCCGGGCGGTCTACTTTCCCGCCATGGCGTCACCACCATAGAGGCGTCGCTCTCCGCGACGAGTCGAGCATGCCGGTGGCCTCAGAGGCCGAGGTGCTCCTGGATGAGGAGCAAACAGATGCCACGCTGAAGGATCTCGCGCGCCAGTTGCTGGAGCGCGAGCCGGATCCGGCCGAGCTGCTGCTCGTCGGGATTCGACGTCGCGGCGTCGAGCTGGCCGAGCGGCTCGCCACGGAAGTCGAAGCGCAGGGTGGCGTTGCAGTCCCCACCGGTTCACTGGACATCACACTTTACCGGGACGACTTCGGCCAGATCGGTCCGAAGCCCGTGATCGGCTCTACCGAGCTGCCGGTCGAGATCACGGGCCTGCACGTGGTGATCGTGGATGACGTTCTCCACACCGGGCGCACCACGCGGGCCGCGCTGAACGAGCTCTCCGACTTCGGACGTCCGAGGAAGATCGAGCTCTGCACGCTCGTGGATCGAGGCGGGCGCGAGCTTCCGATCCAGCCGGACTATCTGGGCTGCCGCTTCGAGGTGGCGCCCGGCGAGGAGATCGCCGTCAGCGTGCCCAGCATCGATGGCGAGCTGAACGTTCGACGCGTCCCGGTCGAAAGGAAGAAATGACGGCCAAAACCACGAACGGCGGCGCCGACGGACTAGGCCTCGGGAAGGATCTGACGGGACTCCAGCAGCTCACCTGCGAGCAGATCGAAGGGATTCTCGACACCGCCGAGCCGTTCAAGGAGATCAGTGAGCGACGCATCAAGAAGGTCCCCGTCCTCCGCGGGAAGACCATCGTCAACCTCTTCCTCGAGCCCTCCACCCGCACCCGGATCTCCTTCGAGTTCGCCGAGAAGCGCCTCAGCGCCGATACCGTCAACATCGCCTCGTCGGGCTCCTCAGTGGTGAAGGGGGAGAGCCTGGTCGACACGGCTCGCAACCTGGAGGCGATGCGGATCGACATGGTCGTGATCCGGCATGGTTCCTCGGGTGCGGCGCAGTTCCTGGCCGACAGGATCCCGTCGAACGTCATCAACGCGGGAGATGGCCAGCACGAGCACCCGACGCAGGCACTCCTCGATCTGCTGACGATCCGGGACCGCCTCGGTTCCATAGCGGGCCGCCGCGTGTGCATCGTCGGTGACGTCCGCCACTCGCGGGTGGCCCGTTCCGATATCTGGGGGCTCCTGCGCTGCGGAGCCGAGGTCGCCGTCTGCGGACCCAAGACGCTCATACCGATGGGCATCGAGGAGCTGGGGGTGACGGTGATCCCGCGCGTCGAGGAGGCGATCGAGTGGGCCGAGGTGCTCTACGTCCTCCGCCTCCAGCTCGAGCGGATGGACGCCGGCTTCGTGCCATCGCTCCGCGAGTACAACCGCTTCTTCGGCGTCTCCCGGGCCCGACTCGAGCGGGCGCCCGGTGACATCACGGTCCTCCATCCGGGGCCGATGAACCGCGGCGTCGAGATCGATTCCGACGTCGCCGACGGCCCCTGGTCGATGATCCTGCCGCAGGTGACCAACGGGGTGGCCGTACGCATGGCCGTCCTCTATCTGCTGGCCGGAGGCAGTCCCGAGCGCGCCGAGTCGGCGAAGGAGGCGGGAGAATGAGCCGGCCGGTGCTGATCACGGGCGGGAGGTTGCTGGACCCATCGCAGGAGCTGGATGGGCCGGGGGCTCTTCTGATAAGGGACGGCCGCATCGAGGCCTGCGGTCCGGGCATCGTCGGTCCCGATGAGGCCGAGGTCGTGGACGTTGACGGCCTCGTCGTGGCTCCGGGCTTCATCGACGTTCACGTGCACTTCCGCGAGCCCGGCGACGAGCACAAGGAGACGATCGAGAGCGGCGCGAGATGTGCGGCTGCCGGCGGGTTCACGACCGTCTGGACGATGCCGAACACGGATCCGCCGATCGACGATCCGGCGGCCGTCGGCTTCGTGCGGGCCGCGGGCGAGCGCGCCGGGGGAGCCCGGGTCTACCCGGTGGGGGCGGCGTCCCGGGGGCTCCAGGGAGAGAAGATGACCGAGGTCGGCGAGCTGGTCGCCGCGGGCGCGGTCGCCGTCTCGGACGACGGGAATCCGATCTGGAACGCCGGGCTCCTCCGCCGTCTTCTCGAGTACACCCAGACCTTCGGTATTCCCGTCCTCCAGCACGCGGAGGACACGGAGCTCTCGTGCGGCGGCGTGATGAACGAGGGGAAGGTCGCGACCGCGCTGGGGCTGAGGGGGGTGCCCAATGCCGCGGAGTCCGGCATGGTGGCCCGCGACTGCTACATCGCCGAGCTCACGGGCGGACACCTGCACGTCTGCCACGTATCGACCCGAGAGGCCGTGGAGCAGGTGCGTCGGGCCAAGGAGCGCGGCGCCCACGTGACCGCCGAGGTCACGCCGCACCACCTGACCCTCACCGAAGACGCCGTCCACGGCTACCGGACCGAGGCCAAGATGAACCCTCCGCTGCGGACCGAAGAGGATCGGGAATCCCTTCTAGATGCCCTCGTGGACGGGACGATCGACGTGATCGCGACGGATCATGCTCCCCACCACTACGAGGAGAAGGAACGCGAATTCGACGACGCGCCATTCGGCGTGGTGGGTCTCGAGACGGCGCTCGGCGTCGCCCTCGGCGAGCTCGTCGAGTCGGGACGCCTGTCGCTCGGCGGCCTCGTCGATCGGCTCTCGTGCGCCCCCGCGCGCATCATGGGCTTGGACGTGGGCACGTTGCGGCCAGGTGCCCGCGGCGACATTGTCGTCTTCGATCCCGCGGAGCGATGGACCGTGGATGCGTCGACGTTCGTGTCCGGCAGCCGGAACACCCCCTTCGTCAAGAGGGAGCTGGTGGGTCGGGTGAGGGCCACCTGGGTCGACGGGGAGCGTCGCTACGAGCTTCCGAAGGAGGCATCGCCGGTCCGCGAAGAGGCCCCGCCGTACGTGGGGCAGAGCAGTATCTAAGACCAGGACGACGAACCGATGAGTGAGAAGCAGAAGTCGCAGGACGTCATACCGAACGAGATCACGGAGCTCCTCGAGCATCGGGCCACCCTCGGAAAGTGGCTAGCCAAGCTGGAGGAGTTGAGCGGCACCGTACGTCCGGAGGTCTACGAGCGCGTCCGCGGGGACTACGAGCAGCGGCTCCGGAGTCAGGAGACGGAGCTCACCGCTCACAGATCCGAGATGGAGACAGCGCTGGAGGAGCATAAGACCCGGGTCACGGTCCTCGAGTCGGACCGGGACGACAGGGCGGCGGAGCTCGAGGAAGCGCAGCTTCGCTTCGCCGTCGGCGAGTTCAAGGAAGCCGAGTTCCGGAAGCACAAGTCGGAGCACGAAGAGAGGCTGGCCTCGCTCGACGCCGAGCTGAAATCGGACCAGGACGCCCTGACGAAACTGGAAGAGGTCGTCGGTGTGCTCGGCAGCCTGCGAGAGGGCGCCTCCGGGAGCCCGGTCGCGGAGGGCGCGGGCAAGGCGGAGCCACCGGGATCCGCCGAGAAGACGGACCCGACCTGGGGCACCGCGCGCGGCCGCGCCGAACAGGGTGTGGAGGGCGCGGTCGAGAAGACCAAGTCAGCGGCCGCAGCCGCGGCGGTGGCCGTCGCAGACGCCCGCGCTGCCGAAGCGGCGGAAGGGGCGATCCTCGAGTCTGAGGAGGTCGGCGCCGAGCCGAAGGAGGCGGCTGGCCCCGAAGAGTCCAAAGGGGACGCCGAAGCCAGATGGCGCGAAGCGGTCGAGGCGGCGAAGCCCGCGGAAGCCGAGGCCCCGGAGGCCGAAGAAGCCATGGAGCCTTCGACCGAGGAGGCGCCGGCCGAAGCCGAGGTCGCCGCTGAGGCGGTCGCCGATGACTCCGCGGAGTCGATCGTGGAGAGTCCCGCCGACGCCGCGGCGCAGGCCGAAGGTGGGGACTACCTGGATGACCTGGAGTTTCTCGAGTCCTTATCGATGGACGAGATCGATCGTCTGGATGGCGTGTCGGCGATGCTTGAGGAAGAGCCGGCGGCGGAAGGAGACGCAAAAGGCTCGGAGGAGAAACGTTAGGGCGGCCGTTCGTGGGGCCGCCCCTCGACGATCAGACGGAGATCTGCTCCACGTGACGGGCCAGCCGTGCCTTCTTGCGGGCAGCAGTGTTGGGATGCAGCACGCGCCGTGCCGCGGCGCGGTCGAGCATCGAGTACAGGTCGGAGAGGGCGCCCTGCGCCTCGTCCGGGCTCTCCATCTCGAGCAGGGCACGCATGCGGGTGCGGATCGCCGACTTGGTCTGGCGGTTGTGGTGGCGCTTCTTGGAAGCCTGCCGCAGCCGCTTCCGGGCGCTCATTGAATTCGGCACGTGGTCTATCCTCTTTGGCGTTACTTCGCGTTTGAACGACCGGCAAAACGGCCGCGAATTATATCGGCGGCGCGGGGCGAGATCAAGAAAAGCCGCGCGTGATGGCCTCTTACGACGCACTCCTCCTATTCGTTCCCGTTCTCCTGATCTCCGTGGTGGCCCACGAGTACGCCCACGCCCGAGTCGCCGTCTCCCAGGGCGACCCGACGCCGCTCATGTTGGGCCGACTCACGCTAAACCCGCTGCCGCACATCGACCCCGTCGGCACGGTGCTCGTGCCGCTTCTCCTCTTCTTCAGCCAGGCCGGGTTCATCATCGGATGGGCCAAGCCGGTACCCGTGAACACACGCAACTTCAGGGACTATCGGAGGGGGGACATCCTCGTCTCGATCGCCGGCGTGACGGCGAACTTTCTCCTCGCGTTGGTCTTCTTCCTGGCCGCGCTCGGCCTCTCGGCGGCAGGCGTCGCGGCGAGCGCGCCCGGCCTGGCCGGCGGCCTCCGGCGGATGTCCGAGTTCGGGCTCTTCCTGAACCTGCTGCTCGGGATCTTCAACTTGATTCCGATCCCGCCGCTCGACGGCTCGCACCTTCTGTATCATCTGCTGCCACCGGCTCTTGGTGCGCGCTACCGCGAGGTCGGACGATACGGCATGGTCCTGCTCTTCGTGGTGATCCTCGTTCCCGGACTGCTGGGGACACTGCTCTTTCCCGTGCGCTTTTTGATGGAGATCGCGCGGGGCGTTATCGACGGTGTAGCCTGAGGCCCTGCTCATGACCGGCTCCACGACCCAGGCGATCCCCCGGCCGCGCGACCTGGGCGGAGCCGAGCCCTTCGTCGTCGATCTCGAGCGCTTCAGCGGCCCGCTGGACCTCCTCCTGCACCTGATCCGATCCCAGGACATCGACATATTCGACATCCCGATCTCCCGGATTACCGACCAATTCCAGGCCGCCCTGGACGAGGGAATTGAACAGCTGGACCTGGACAAGGCCGGCGAGTTCCTGGAGATGGCGGCCACGCTCGTGAGGATCAAGGCGCAGCTACTGCTTCCCCGCTCGGGCGAGATCGAGTGGGACGAAGATCCGCGGGCCGAGCTGGTCCGGCGGCTTCTCGAGTACGAGCACTTTCGGGAGATCTCCCACGTCCTCTCGAGCGCCGAGGGAGACAGGTCGCGCCATTTCGGGAAAGGCTTCGTGGAGCCGAGAGTCGTGCAGGAGGACTTTGAGCGGGAGATCGACGTCGGTGTCGTGGACTTCATGGAGGCGGCGCGCCGGGCGCTCGAGCGGGCTGCCGCCCGGATTCATCGGGCCCCGTTGCTGGGGGTGAGCGTGGCCGAGAAGATCGCGCTTGTCCGGCAGCTCCTCAGGAAGGGAAAGCGTCTGGCCTTCACCAAGCTGTTCGAGCCGTGGGGCACCAGGCAGCATGCGGTCGCCGCCCTGCTGGCGAGCCTGGAGCTCGCTCGACGGCAGGTGATTCGGCTGGAGCAGGTCCGCGCGTTCGGCACGATATTCCTGTTGCGCGGAAAGCGGGTGACCGAGATCGCCGAGGAGGAGAGATGAGGCCCGCCCAAATCGTCGAGTCCGCCCTGTTCGCGAGCCAGTCACCGCTCACGCCGCGCGACATCGCGCGTGCCGACGAGTCGTTGACCGCCGAGATCGTGAAGGAGGCTCTGGCCGAGCTGCGCGATGAGTACGAGAGGAGCGATCGGTCGTTCCAGATCTACAACCTGGGCGACGGATACCAGATCCTGACCCGGCCGGAATACGCGCCCTACCTGGAGCGGTTCGACTCCGTCCCGCGGACCTACGGCCTCTCGCCGGCCGCCCTCGAGACGCTGGCGATCATCGCCTACCGGCAGCCGATCAGCCGCGTGGAGATCGAGGATATCCGAGGGGTGGGCTCGACGACGGTTCTCCGGACGCTTCAGGAGTGGGAGCTGATCGACGTCGTGGGACGGGGTGAAGGCCTCGGCCGGCCGCTCCTCTACGGAACGACCCAGCGGCTGCTGGATCACTTCGGCTTGAGGGACCTGTCCGATCTGCCGCGGCTCGAGGACCTGCCTGTGACACTGCAGGCCGAGCGGACGCTCGAGGTCCCCACCGAAGCCCTGGCCACCGAGGCGGAGATCGCAGAGGCCGACGAGGACGAAGCCGCGGGCGAGCCGGAGGCAGAAGCACCCGAGGTGGAGGCTGCGACCGAGCCGGAGGCAGAAGCACCCGAGGTGGAGGCTGCGACCGAGCCGGAGGCAGAAGCACCCGAGGTGGAGGCTGCGACCGAGCCGGAGGCGGAAGCACCCGAGGTCGAGGCCGAAACGCCCGAGATCGACGCCGAAGCGCCGAGGCATGCAGAGGTGAGCCCCTCACCCGACGTTGAGCCTGACGAGACGGACGACGCGGCACAGCCGGACACGCAGGAGCCCGCCACCGTTTGACCGAGGAAATCAGGCTGCAGAAGTACCTCGCCAGGGCGGGAGTCGCGTCGAGGCGAGCCTGCGAGGAGTTGATCGCCGCTGGCCGCGTCCGTGTGGACGGAGAGGTCATCCTTCGTGCCGGCACCCGGGTGGGGCCGGCGAGCGTCGTCGAGGTGGACGGCCGGCGGGTCGAGCCGTCCTCGGCGCGATGGATCGCGCTCCACAAGCCTCCCGGCTACGTATGCGCGAGGGAGGATCCCCAAAAGCGGCCCACCGTGTACGACCTTTTGCCGGCCGACCTGCGCCCGCTGTTTCATGTCGGGCGTCTCGATATTATGAGCGAGGGCCTCCTGCTCCTCACGAACGAGGGGGAGGCCGCCCACCGGCTCCTGCATCCGAGCTCGGAGACGCCGCGGCGATACGAGGTGGCTCTGCTCGAACCGCCTCCGGCCGGCCTGACGGACAGGCTGCTGGCCGGCGTCGAGCTGGAGGACGGCCTCGCCGCTGCCGACAAGGCTCGGCTGGATCCCGGTACGGGTCGACGAGGGGCTACGCTGCAGCTCGAGCTGCACGAGGGGCGAAACCGGGAGGTCCGCCGCATGATGAAGGCCCTGGGTGTGAAGATCAGGTCTCTGAAACGGCTGGCCCTCGGGCCGATCGAGCTCGGCAGGCTTCGGCCGGGAGAGTGGAGAGATCTCTCCGAGCCGGAGATCGCCGCGCTTCGTGGCGACCGGACAAGATGAGCACTGCGGACTCGACGGCTGACTCGACATAGACAGAGGGGAGTGAAGTGTGGACATAGCTGATCGCGTCGTGGTGATCCTCGGCGGATCGGGGCTCGTCGGTTCGGCGATCGCGCGCAGGCTGATTCCGATGGGACCCGCACGAATCGTCGTCGGCGGTCTCTGGGAGGAGGAAGCGCGGGAGGCCGTGGACGCGTTGCGAAGCGTGCCCGGAGCGGATGAGATCGAGATGATCCCCGAGTGGGGAGACATCTTCGTCCGGCGCGAGCACCGCGAGCTTGCGAGGCAGGAGATCCTCGACTCCGATGAGCTCCGGAGGGAGCTCGTCGACGACATCTTCGGAGAGCTGAACGACGAGGCGTTCGAAAGCTCGACCCTCTTTTCCCTGCTCCAGCGTCACCGCCCCCATATCGTGATCGACTGCATCAACACGGCGACCGCGATCGCCTACCAGTCGCTCTTCCAGTCGGCTCAGCGTCTGCGCGAGGCGGCGGCGGAAAAGCGGGTCTACTCGGCGGAGGTCGAGGCGCACCTGACGATGCTCTATCTGCCGCAGCTCATCCGGCACGTGCAGCTGCTACTGGAAGGGATGCGGCGGGCGAAGACTCGGGTCTACCTGAAGATCGGCACCTCGGGAACCGGAGGAATGGGCCTCAACGTCCCCTTCACGCACTCCGAGGAGCGTCCCTCCCGCTCGCTGCTCGCCAAGGCGAGCGTGGCGGGCGCGCATTCGCTGCTCCTGTTCCTCATGGCGCGGACACCGGATGCCCCGGTCGTCAAGGAGGTGAAGCCCACGGCCGCGATAGCCTGGCAGAGCATCGAGTTCGGGCCGGTGCTGCGCGGCCGGCGGCCGATGCCGCGTTACGATGCGGTCGCACCGGTCGTCCTTGAGGAGGCGCTGGAGGGGCCGACCGACAAGGTGTGCGAGCGGCTGGAAGACGCGATCGAATCGGTCTGCCTGGATGCGGGCGAGAACGGGCTGTTCAGTCTCGCGGAGTTCGAGGCGATCTCCGAGCTGCAGATGATGGAGATCATTACGCCGGAGGAGATCGCCGAGACGACGATCGATGAGATCGTCGGGCGAGCGACCGGCCGGGACATCATCGCGGCTCTCGACGCGTCCTCCTCCGGGCCGACCTACCGCGGCGGCATGATGCGCGAAGCGGCGCTGCGGCGCATGGAGGAGCTGGAAGAGGAGCACGGGGTCAGGTCGATCGCTTTCGAGATGCTGGGTCCGCCGCGGCTCAGCAAGCTGCTGTTCGAGGCGGCCATTCTGCGAGAGCTGTTCGACGACGTGCGGTCGGCCGCGCAGCTGGACGAGAAGGAGACGGCCGGCCGGGCGGCGCAGCTTATCGAGACGGATCGTGACCTGCGCTCGAGCATCGTCTCGATCGGGCTTCCGATCCTTCTGCCGGACGGAAGGCAGATGCTTCGGGGCCCGGAAATCAAGGTCCGCCCGCCGCCCGGAGAGCCGCTGCGCGACTCGCGTTACGCGAGCCAGGGCTGGGTGGATCTTCGCGCGGTGTCCTGGGTGAAATGGCGGGAGCGCTGTGCCGCCTTCGTGCGCGATCAGGTGGACGGCGTGGGTGCCGAGCAGGGGTCCGATCGCGATTTGGATCCACGGGCCCGTACGGGGGCGATTCGGCCGGGAGCGCTGGCGGCTTTCGTGTTCCGAGTCGAGGACAAGGGGGCTCGCGCCACACGGTGAAGTGTCGGGTGAGACCAGAAAGGGGCACGTGCCCATGGATGTGATCGGATGACGGATCAAACGGGACTTGCTGAGCGGCTGTCCGAGGCGGAGCTCGCCAAGCTCACCGGCGAGATCGGCAATGCCTCCGGCTTCCTGACGGACATCAGGGAGGCCGTGGCCGCCCGGGTCGTCGGGCAACGGAAGATGGTGGATCGTCTGCTGATCGGGCTCCTGACGGGCGGCCACGTGCTCCTCGAGGGCGTGCCGGGCCTGGCCAAGACGCTCGCGGTGCGCACGCTCGCCGACGCGCTCCACGTGACCTTCCGCCGGATCCAGTTCACGCCCGATCTTCTGCCCGCCGATCTGATCGGGACGTTGATCTGGGACGAGAAGACCGGCGAGTTCGTCCCGAAGCGCGGGCCGATCTTCAGCAACCTCGTCCTGGCCGACGAGGTGAACCGGGCCCCCGCGAAGGTTCAGTCGGCTCTCCTCGAGGCGATGCAGGAGCGACAGGTCACGCTCGGTGACAAGAGCTACCAGCTGCCCCGTCCCTTCCTCGTCCTGGCCACGCAGAACCCGATCGAGCACGAGGGTACCTATCCGCTTCCCGAGGCTCAGGTCGACCGCTTCATGTTCAAGGTCCACGTTGACTATCCGAGTCGGGAGGAGGAGCGTGAGGTGATGCGGCGGATGGTGACGGAGCGGCTGGCGCCGATCGACTCGGTCGTGCATCCGGAACAGATCCTCGAGGTCCGCGAGCGCTTGCCAGAGATCTACCTGGACGAGCGGATCGAGGACTACATCCTCGATCTGGTGCTGGCGACCCGCGACCCGGAGGCGGCGGGGATCGCCGATGTCGACGAGTGGATCGAATACGGCGCTTCGCCGCGCGCGAGCATCTACCTGGCGCGCGCCGGGCGCGCCCACGCCTTTCTCGAGGGACGACCCTTCGTCCTCCCCGAGGATGTGCAGCAGGTCGCCCGAGACGTACTCCGGCACCGCGTCGTGCTGACCTTCCAGGCCGAGGCGGAGCAGGTGAGCTCCGAGGCCGTCCTGGACCGCCTGCTGGAGACCGTGTCCGTGCCGTGATCGGGCTGTGGCGCAAGAGCGCGACCCCTGGACCGCCTGCTGGAGACCGTGTCCGTGCCGTGATCGGGCTGTGGCGCAAGAGCGCGACCCCCGGTGATGAATTGGCGGTTCGGAGCGCCGAGCTGGCGGCTCGGGCCCGCCGGCTCGAGCTGAAGGCGCGGAGGCTCGTCGATGGGCGCGCGCTCGGCGCGTACGACTCCGTCTTCCGAGGGCACGGGATCGAGTTCTCCGAGGTTCGCGCCTACCAGTCGGGCGACCCGTTCAGCTCGATCGACTGGAAGGTCACGGCTCGGATGGGCCGCCCCTTCGTCAAGCGCTTCGTGGAGGAACGCGAGCTGACGGTTCTTCTGATCGTCGACGTCTCCCCTTCGACCGAGTTCGGGACGCGCCGCCGCCTCAAGCGGGAGTTGGCGTACGAGGTGGCGGGGGTGCTGGCGCTGGCCGCGGCCCGCAACAACGATCGCGTCGGCCTGCTCCTTTTCACCGACAGGGTGGAGCGTTTCCTCCCTCCGACCAGGGGACGAGGTCGGGTGCTCTGCCTTCTGTACGAGCTCCTGCGCTTCCGGCCCGAGGGGAAGGGAACCGATCTCGACGCGGCGCTGGATGCCGCGAACCGCTACCTGAAGGTCCGCTCGCTCATCTTCGTCATCTCCGACTTCCTGGGTGAGAAGCCCGAGCAGGCGCTGCGCGCCGCCGCGGGGCGACACGACGTCGTGGCGATCGAGATTCACGATCCGGCCGAGTTCGATCTCCCGCGGTCCGGCCTCGTGGAGGTCGAGAACCCGGAGACGGGCGTCCGCGAGATCGCGGATCTGGCCGATGCCGGCATGCGCCGCCGCCTGCACAACATGGCGGAGGAGCAGCGACAGGAGACGAAGCGCGGGATCCGGCGGTCCGGGATCGACCAGATCGAGCTTCGGACCAACGCCTCCTACGCGCCCGAGCTGGCGGCCTTCTTCGGCGCACGGGCGCGGGCGCGACGCCGATGAGACGCGTCGGGCGAGGCGGCGTCCGTCGGGGGAGAAGGCCGACTGCCGGCCTCGTACCTCTCGCCCTCGGCACGGTCGCGCTGGTTCTGAGCTTCCCCGGGACCTCGGCGGGTCAGGACGAGGTCCGCGCCGCCGCCGCCCTGTTCCCGGACACGGTCCACGTGGGCGAACCGTTTCGCGTCGGCGTGACGGTGACGAGCCCGCGAGGAGCCGAGGTCCGGCTGCCGGGCGTGCTCGAGACGACTGAAAACCTGGAGCAGGCCGGCGAGGCCGAGATCGGCCGCCGCCGGCCGCGCAGCGGGGCCTCCCGCGCCTATTACCGGATGGTGGCGTGGACGGCGGGCGAGCACGAGGTGCCGCCAATCAAGGTGGAGGTGTTCCTCTCGGAGGATGAGGCCGAGCCGCTCGAGATCCTCGTGCCCGTTCCGACGCTGACGGTGGAGACGGTGCTTCCGGCGGAGATCGAGGGGCTCGAGCTCCGGCAGGCGCTCCCCTACCTGAGCCCGCTGCCGTTCCCGCTGCTTGTCATCCTGGCCCTGATCGCCCTGCTCGTGGCTCTGTGGGCTTACCGCAAATACCGAAAGCGGGAGGAAGAGCCCGAAGAAGCCCCGCGGGAGCTGACGGCCTGGGAGCGGGCCCTCGAGGAGCTCAAGAAGCTGGTGGCGAGCTGGCGCGCGGGTGACCTGGCTCTCGATGCGTTCTGCGATGGCCTCGAAACGGTGCTGCGAAGATATCTGGAGGCCACCGAGGCCTGGGCACCAGGGGTTCCGACCCGCGCGGTCGTAAACGGCAACCGGGGTTTGGCCAACGCCCTCTACTACTCGGCCCGCGTGCGCTTCGCCCGCTTGGGCGGCGGCTACGGCGGCCCGATCGAGGCCTCGGACGCGTGCGGAGCCTGGATCACCTCGAGGCACGAGCCCGTCGAGCCCGTCGATCACGCAGAGCACGCAGAGCACGCAGGGCCCGCAAAGACGGAGGCCTCATGAGCGGGCTCAGCTTCTCCGGTTGGGGCTTCCTGCTCCTCCTGCCGCTGATTCCCCTGGGCTGGTGGCTCGCCTCCCGCCGGCGCGTTCGGGTGCCGTACACGCAGACGTCGCTCCTGCGCACCGCGTCGAGTCCGCTTCGCTGGCTCTGGTGGTACTGGCAGCCCGCGCTGCGCACGGCCGCCCTCGTCCTCATCCTGGCCGCCCTCCTTCAGCCTCAGAGGCTGTTCCAGAAGGTGGAAGAGGTGACGGAGGGAGTGGCGATCGTCCTCGTCGTCGACATCTCAAGCTCGATGCTGGCGGAGGACTTCAGGCCGGAGAATCGTCTGGCGATCGCCAAGCGGGAGGTGCAGCGCTTCATCGACGGACGCGAGGAAGACTGGATCGGCCTCGTGAGTTTCTCGGGCGAGGCGTTGACAGTCATCCCGGGGACTCTGGATCACGATATCGTCCTGTCGGCGGTCGAGGAGCTGGACGTCGGCCAGCTGAGGGACGGCACCGCGATCGGGGTGGCGCTCGCCACGGCGGCCAACCGGCTGCGCGGGCTCGAATCGAGCTCCAAGGTCGTGATCCTTCTCACCGATGGGGACAACAACAGCGGCACGATCGCGCCGTTGGATGCGGCCGGAGCGGCCGAGGCGCTGGGGATCAGGGTCTATACGATCGGGGTCGGCCGGGACGGCGTGGCTCCGGTACCGATCGCCAGAACGGCCTACGGCTACCAGTACGCCAACGTCCAGGTGAGGGTGAACGAGGAGCTGCTCGAGTCGATCGCGAGCGCGACGGGCGGCCTCTACTTCCGCGCCACCGATCCCGAGGCGCTCGCCCGCATCTACCGGCGAATCGACGAGCTGGAGACGGCGCCGATTCGTGAGATCAGGACCGTAGAGAGCGTCGCCCTCCGGCCCGAGCTGCTGTGGCTGGCCGTCGGGCTTCTTCTTCTGGAGCTCGCCGGCGCGGCGACGCGCGGGCTCAGGGTGTTGCACGCATGAAGCCGGCGCTCGTCGTTTTGGCGGTCATCCTGGTCCTCGCGCTCCGGGGGGCCGCGGTCTGGCGGGCGCGCCGGGAGAGAGAGCGGCTTGCCGACCAACGGGTCATCCGGCTTCTCGTCGGAGAGCCGTCCCGCATTCTCACCGCTCTTCGTGGGGTGGCGCTGGCGGTCGGGATCGTGGCGCTCGGCTTCGCCGTGCTGGGCGACAACCGGGATGACGACGAGCAACAGGACCCGGCCAGCTTGGAGACGGTCCTCGTTCTGGACGCCTCCAACTCGATGCTGGCCGACGACCTGACGCCGACCCGTCTCGCCGTCCAGCAGGATCTGGCGCGCCAGTTCATCAGGGCCCTGCCGGGGCGCATCGGCATCGTCTACTTCGCCGGTCGCGGATATGTCCTGTCGCCGCTTACGACCGACCGCGACGCGGCGCTGATGTATGCCGAGAGCGTCCATCCCGCCGTCGTCGGCAGAGGCGGCTCTGCGCTGGCCTCGGGCCTCACCCAGGCGCTGCAGGTCCTGGGAGGCGGAGCGGAAGACACGCGCAAGGCGATCGTGGTGCTCACTGATGGTGAATCCACCGAACGCGAGATGGAGGAGCTCCTCGAAGCGACCGAGCGCGCGTCCAGCGAGCGCGTCGAGATCCATGCGATAGGCCTCGGCACGTCCGATGGAGGACGGATTTCGGCGGCGGCCGCCGTAGGTCTGGCCGGGCGGCGAGCAGGCCCTCCGGGCAGCTTCCTGCGAGATGCGGACGGAGAGATCGTGACGACGCGGCTCGAGGATGCGTCGCTCAAGGCGATCGCGCGGGAGACTGGCGGCACCTACACGGAGGCGGAGGCCGATGGGAACGTCGTTCCACAGATCGTCTCCAGGCTCAGCCTGGCGGGAATCGAGGATCGGCCCAGGAACGCGGGTACCGCCAACATCTTCCTCGTGCTCGCCTTCCTGGCGCTCTGGGCCGAGGGCTTCGTGGCGAGGAGGTCCTGATGACCCGGATAGGCCGGAGGGCGAGGGCGGGGTCCGGGTTCGCGATCGCCGGGGCGATCGCCCTGGTGCTGGCCGCCTTCGCCCTGGCTTTGCTACGCGCGCCGATCGCGGCTCGCGCTCAGGAGGATGGGGTGCAGTCAGAACGTGCGGAGGCGGAGCGTACTCGGGCAGAGCGTGCGCAGGCGGAGCGCGGTGTGCGCTCCGATGTGGTAGAGGGTCGCGACGAGCCGGCCGAGAAGATCGCGGAGTACCGTGCCCGGGCCGAGAGCTCGGAGAACCCGCGGGATCGGTACAACCTCGGTACTGCCTACCTGACGGCCGAGCAGTGGCCGGAGGCCCGGACGGAGCTGGCGCGGGCGGCGGAGGAAGCGGAGGGCAAGGTCCAGCGCTTCTCCCGCTACAACCTGGGTGTCGCGAACGCCATGGAGGGGCATCCCGATGGGGAGGCCGCCGACGATGAGAGGCGCCAACGGTTGATGGCAGCCCGGGACGCGTTCAGGGAGGTCCTGCGCGAGGACCCGGAGGACCCCAGCACGCGCTGGAATCTGGAGCTCGTCAATCGCTGGCTGGAGGAGGCATCGGCGGGGGGCGGCGGGTCGAGCCAGGACGAGGATCAGGACCAGGGGGGTGCCGGTGGATCCGCCGGGCAACAAGGCCCCGCCGAGCCGGGAGGGCAGGCGCCGAGCTTGACGCGCGAGGAGGCCGAGCAGCTGCTTCGCCAGGCCGCCGGGGCCGAGGACGACGTGAGAGACAAGACGCTGCGACGAGGCCGGCTTCGAGACCCGGTGGTCGAGCGTAACTGGTAATACAACAGCAGGTTAAGGCTCGTTATCTTCTTCGTTGTCTGAGGTCTTGGGCGCGGGCTCATCCTGCCGCGTTGGCGCCTCGGTCGGAGTCTCCTCCGCCGACTCGATGAGCGGGACGAAACGGGCCCCTTCGATCGGCTTCCGATCCAGCTCGCCGTTCACGTCGCGATACCGGTAGATCGTCTGCAGGCCGTAGTCGCCCACGGGCGCCACGATCACTCCGCCCGGAGCGAGCTGTTCCACGATCGCGGGCGGGACGTCCGGAGCGCCGGCCGTCAGGATCGCGCGGTCGAAGGGCGCCTCCTCCGGCCATCCCCTGCTTCCGTCTCCCACGCGAAGGTGCACCCGCTCGAGGTAGCCGGCCGCCTCCAGGTTGGCGTGCGCGAACTCCGACAGCTCGGGGATGCGCTCGACCGAGTAGACCTCGAGTCCGCAGGCCGCCAGGACCGCCGCCTGGTACCCGGAGCCCGTGCCGATCTCGAGGGCTTTGAGGCTGGCCGCCGGCTCGAGCAGGCTGGTCATGAGCGCGACGATGTAGGGCTGCGAGATCGTCTGCCCGTGCCCGATCGGAAAGGCGTGGTCCCCGTAGGCCTCGGCCACCCAGCGCGACTCGACGAAAAGGTGGCGTGGCACCTCGAGCATCGCCCTTAGCACGGACTCGTCTCGGAGCCCGCGCCGGCGGATCTGGTGCTCGACCATCTCTTCGCGTAGCCGGTCCTCGTCTCCGGGGTCCCGGCTTCTGTGCCACTTCATCGGTCTCGCGTTGCAGGCGGCTTCGCGGGGTCGGTAGCTTTCGGCATGAATACGCCTTCGGCTGAACGCGTTCGACTCACTCAATACTCTCACGGAGCCGGGTGAGCGTGCAAGCTGGGTCCGGAGGACCTGCAACACGTTCTGGGTTTCGTTGA
>JBDGZR010000068.1:0-18591 GCA_039588495.1 Gemmatimonadota bacterium
TCACAGCTACGACTATCCGCCGCTGGCCGACGACGCCGTGGAGGCCGCCCATCGCTACCTGGAGATCGCTCCGTCGCTGGCTCATGCCCTCCACATGTCGTCGCACATCTTCACCCAGGTGGGGATGTGGGATGAGTCCGTCGACGCCAACACGCGCTCGGCAAAAGCGGCTCGCGACCGCGGCGAGCGGTTCGGTACGCTGATGCAGGCGCAGCTCGGCGAGATGCACGCGCTCGACTATCTGGCCTACGCCTACCTGCAGCAGGGCCGGGACGAAAAGGCCCGGGAGGTGCTCGAGCACATCGAGTCCATCCAGAACCTCAACTGGAGTAACGGCGTAGTGGCGTTCAACGCGGGAGCGGTTCCCGTGCGCTACGCGCTGGAGAGGCGCAGGTGGGAGGAAGCCGCATCGCTTCCCGCGCCCCGAGAGGCCGAGGAAGCCGGAGGCGGCTACGAGACTCGAGGGGCGGTCGCCCTGCGCTACTGGGCGCGCGCGGTGGGCGCGGCCCGAAGCGGCGATGTCGAGAAGTCCGCGCGGGAGCTGGCGCGGCTGGAGGATGTTGCCGCGGAGCTGCAGAGCGATCCGGCCGTCTGGGCCCGCAACACGAGCGAGGTGCTGAGGCTCGAGGCCGCGGCCTGGCTGGCCCTGGCGGAAGGCGAGAGCGAGAAGGCGTTGAAGCTGATGCGGGCGGCGGCGGAGCTGGAGGATCAGACCGACAAGAGCTCACTCAGCCCCGGCCGCGTTCTGCCGGTGCACGAGCAGCTGGGAGACATGCTCATGGAGTTGGGTCGTCCGGAGGAGGCCCTGGTGGAGTACGAGACGTCGCTCCAGCATGCGAGCCGGCGATTCAACAGCCTCTACGGCGCGGCGCGGGCGGCACGAGCGGCGGGCGCGACCGAGGTGGCCGAGGCCTACTATCGGGAGCTGCTGGAACTCGCCGATCCGGAGAGCCCGCGGGTGGAGCTGGCCGAGGCGAGACTGGTTGGCTGACCCCTACTCGAGCCGGACCAGCCAGAAGTAGGCGAAACCGTCACAACAGGGATCCGTCAGAACGAGCTCATCTCCATCGAGCCCCAGCTCCTGCTCCTCGCGCCCGAGGATCGGCTCCTCGTAGCGCAGACGGGGAGGGAACGGAAAGTCGGTGCCCGAGGCGGGCAGCAGCTCGAATCGGGTCGCGACCTCCAGCTCGCCGTCCCGGAACCACTCGATCCGGTCCGGCCGGGTGATCCTGAGGGTCATGGTGAAGCCCTCGGATTCCGGGGTGATCGTCACGCCCGCAATGCCTCCCTCGGCGCGCACCCACTCCCAGGCGCCGAACAGGCCCTCGGGGATCGGCTCGACCGGGCTGGAGCCGCAGCTCGACAACAGGGCGATGCACATGGCCGCACAAACAGAAGCGCGTGAGCCGCGCTTCAGCTTCAGGCCTGCCGAGCGCTTACGGTGAAAAGGCATTCCCAGACACCCCCTCTCGTTTGCCGTCGCATCTTGCTCCGGCCCAATCCAGTCGGACCCTCTCCCCTGGATGACGTTCCGTCGGCGTCCGATGTCACGGATGCCGAGGGATCTCACCACAGGCCGTACAGGATTCTCACTACAGACGAGTCGGGAGGCGGCCCGTACGATTAGGCTCGCTCCCTGTACAGCCGCTCCGGGTTGGGCCCTGAGTCTCGCTCTGATTACGGAGGTTCGAATGTCCGCATCTTCGATTCGCCGCGCCGGTACCCTCGTCATCGTCTCGGCGCTCGCCGCCTGGTTCGCGCTCCCGGAGGCGGCATCCGCCGTCGCCCAGCAGACGCCCGAGGCCTCCGCGTGCCGGGCGGGCAAGGATGGGGAACCGGCCTGGGACGTCGAGAACCCACCCGGACCGAGGCTCGAGTTCGCTATCGATGTGGATGAAGGGACGTGGATGAGTCTCGATGTGAGTCCGGACGGCCGCGAGATCGTGTTCGATCTCCTGGGAGACCTCTACGTCATCCCGTTCGAGGGCGGTGAGGCTCGTGCCCTGACGAGCGGCTTCGCCTGGGACATGCAGCCGCGCTTCAGCCCCGACGGCCGATTCATCGCCTTCACCACCGACCGCGGCTGCGGGGACAACATCTGGATCATGGGCCGCGACGGCTCGAACCCGCTGCAGGTGACGAAGGAGAGCTTCCGGCTGCTCAACAGCCCAGCCTGGACGCCGGACAGCGAGTTCATCGCCGCCCGAAAGCATTTTACCTCCACGCGCTCGCTCGGGGCGGGTGAGATCTGGCTCTATCACCGGACCGGCGGGAAGGGCCTCCAGATGACGGAGCGGCCGAACGAGCAGAAGGACGTCGGGGAGCCGGCCTTCTCTCCGGATGGGCGCTACCTGTTCTACAGCCGCGACGCGACAAGCGGCGACAGGTTCCAGTACGACAAGGACGTCAACACCGAGATCTACCAGATCTTCCGCCTCGACCGTGAGGACGGGAGGACAGAGAGCTTCCTCGGCGGGCCGGGGGGAGCGATCCGTCCCACGCCCTCACCGGACGGCCGGTACATGGCCTTCATCCGCCGGGTCAGATTCCAGAGCGTCCTATTCCTCCACGACATCCAGTCGGGTGACGAGTGGCCGGTCTACGATGGCTTGAGCCGCGATCTGCAGGAGACGTGGGCGATCCACGGGGTCTATCCCTCGATGGCGTGGACGCCCGACAGCCGCACGATCGTCTTCTGGGCGAACGGGAAGATCCGGCAGGTGGAGGTGGAGACCGGCGCTGCCAGCGTAATCCCATTCCGCGTGCGGGCGACGCTGCCGGCCCTGGAGGCCCTGCGCTTCCCCGTGGACGTGGCCCCCTCCGCCTTCGAGCCGAAGATGCTCCGGTGGGTCGAGGTCGCGCCCGCGGGTGACCGGGTCGTATACCAGACGCTCGGCCACCTCTACGTGAAGGACCTTCCGGACGGAGCGCCACGCCGTCTCACCGCTCAGACGGACCACTTCGAGCAGTATCCGAGCTTCTCGCGCGACGGACGGTGGATCGTCTACGCGACCTGGAGCGACGAGGAGCTGGGCAGCGTGCGCGTGGTCTCCGCCTCGGGCGGAGAGGGAAGGGCCGTGACCGCCGAGCCCGGTCACTACGTGGAGCCCGCCTTCAGTCCGGACGGCGGGACGGTGGTCTATCGGAAGACGGGGGGCGGTGGGCTTCGCTCGCCGACCTGGTCTCGCGAGACGGGGATCTATGCGGTGCCCTCCACCGGAGGCGCCGAGCCGGTTCTCGTGACCCGGGACGGGACTCGTCCCCACTTCGGGGCCGACTCCGAGCGCGTGTTCATCATGCGGTATACCGGGACGGACGTCGAGCGGAAGTCGCTGCTCGCTTCGCTGGAGCTGGACGGCAGCGACGAGCGGACGGATGTGGAGACGAGTAGGGCCCGCGAGTTCAGGGTCTCGCCCGACGGCGAATGGCTCGCCTGGCAGGAGCGCTACTACGCCTTTGTCGCGCCCTTCGTCCGGACCGGCAAGACGCTGGAGCTCGGCCCGAAGACCAAGAGCATCCCGATCAGCCGCGCCTCGAAGGAGGCCGGGGAGTACCTGCACTGGTCCGCTGACAGCCGGAGCCTGCATTGGAGTCTGGGTTCCGAGCTCTACACGCTGGATCTCACGAACGCCTTCGCCTTCCTCGAGGGAGCGCCGGAAGAGCTCCCGGAGCCGCCGGCCGAGGGGACGAACCTCAGCTTCATCGTTCAGACGGACGTGCCGACGGGCTCGGTCGCGCTGGTGGGGGGACGGGTGATCACCATGCGTGGGGACGAGGTGATCGAGGATGGGGTCGTGGTGGTGGAAGGAAACCGGATCGTGGCTGTCGGTCCGCGCTCCGACGTCCAGCTCCCCGGTGACGCGCTGGTGATCGACGCGGGCGGCAAGACCGTGATGCCCGGGCTGATCGACGCTCACTGGCACGGATCGATGGGCAGCGCCGGCATCATCCCGCAGGAGAGCTGGGTGAACCACGCCAGCCTCGGCTTCGGCGTCACGACCATCCACGACCCGTCGAACGACACCGGCGAGATCTTCGCAGCGAGCGAGCTGGCCCGGGCCGGTCTGATCACCGCGCCCCGCATCTACTCCACCGGCACGATCCTCTACGGAGCGGCCGGGACCTACAAGGCGGAGGTGGACAGCCTCGCCGACGCCTTCTTCCATCTGAAGCGCATGAAAGCCGCTGGGGCGTTCAGCGTGAAGAGCTACAATCAGCCGCGACGCGAACAGCGCCAACAGATCATCGAGGCGGCTCGGCAGCTCGAGATGATGGTCGTGCCGGAGGGCGGCGCTCTCTTCCAAGCGAACATGTCGATGGTGATGGACGGCCACACGGGAGTCGAGCACTCGCTGCCCGTCGGCTCGATCTACGACGACGTCGTGCAGTTCTGGAGTCAGACCCGGGTGGGCTATACGCCGACGCTCGTCGTCGCCTACGGCGGGTTGGGGGGAGAGAACTACTGGTACCGCCACACGGACGTGTGGGCCAACGAGAGGCTCCTCACCTTCGTGCCGCGCCGCCGGGTCGACGCCAGGGCGCGACGCCCGGTCCATGCGCCGGACGAGGAGTGGAACCACGTCCAGGTGGCTTCGGGCGCCGCCGTGCTGGACCGTGCTGGGGTCATCGTCAACATCGGCGCACACGGGCAGCGGGAGGGCTTGGCGGTCCACTGGGAGATGTGGATGTTCGAGCAGGGCGGCATGACGCCGCTCGAGGCCATCCGCACGGCGACGCTGAATCCGGCGCGGTACCTCGGAATGGACGGGGATATCGGCTCTCTCGAAGCCGGGAAGCTCGCCGACCTCATCGTCATCGACGGCAACCCGCTTGAGGATCTCCGCGTGTCGGAGAGGGTGGCCTACACGATGGTGAACGGCCGCCTCTACGACGCCGCGACGATGAACCAGATCGGGAACCACCCCGGCGAGCGAGGCCGGTTCTGGTGGGAGATGAGCCGGGCGTGGGAGGGCCGGCAGTAGGCTGCAGTAGGCTTCGGAGGCACGTCCCGGGCCTCGCGCGGCAGCTCGGGTCTACTCCTTCTTCCTCAGCGTGAGGTTGGCCGCGGTCGGCGGATCGGAGCGAAAGTCGATCGCCTCGCCGTCGTTGGAGAAGAACAGGCCCGGCTCGTGCTCGACGCACTTTCTTCCGCCGTAGAACAGGTAACCGTTCCGCAGCGTCACGCCGACGGTGCGGTCCGGTTCGCCGCGCCAGAGGACCTCGTACTCACCCAGGTGCTCACGCCACTCGGGCCTGTCGGGGCCCGGCGGATCGGCTGGTGAGTCGTTGAGCGCCTGGTAGTTGATGTCCGCGTTGCTGTAACGCCGGTTCACGATCATGAGAGTGCGCGGCTGTGGTCCGGCCGATGGAAGAAACCGAACCTCGCTGACGCTGCCGAACATGCCCACGAGCTCGCCGCCGTCGTAGTAGAAAGCCAGCGGGTAGAAGCTGTCCGGGCTCGTGCGGACACCCAGCACCTCGTCTTCGTAGCCGACTACCCAGCCGTTCTCGTCCCCGTAGCGCCCCAGAACCGAGCGCACCCTCGGATCGTCCGGGTTGACGGCGGACATCTCCGCCGTGTCGGGCTCGGCGACGATGTTCGGGCCGTGACGCTCGATGATCGGGCCGTTCATGACTTGACGTCCTGGCTGTCCCGTGAGTCCGTTGCCGTCGCGGTTGATGAGCAGTGCGACGCCGTAGCCGAGCTCGGGATAGACGATCATCAGGCTCTGGAATCCACGGCCTCCGCCTTCGTGGTAGAGGCTGTACGTGTGGCTCGTCACCTCGCGGACGAGACCGAGACCGTAGCCGCTTCGCTGGCCCGGCCGTGCGAAGGCGATGGAGTGATACTGCTCCATGAGGTCTTCTCTCAGTATCCTCTCCCCGCCGACCATGCCGCCGTTCAGATGGAACTGGACGTACCTGGCCATGTCGCGGACGCTCGAGTAGAGCCCGGCCGCGGCGAGCTCCGGGAAGCGAAGCGGGACGACGTCGCCGTCGGGGGCGTGGCCGATGGCCCGATTCCCCTGCCGCTCGACCACCTCGAAGTCGAACGAGCTGTGGGTCATGCCGATCGGATCGAGGACCTTCTCCTTCACATATCGTGGGAAGGGCACGCCCGAGCGAACCTGGAGGATGTGAGCGGCCAGATCGGTCCCCAGGTTGGCGTACGCGAGCCTGTAACCGACCGGGAAGCGCAGCCAGGTATCGGAGATGCTCTCGATGTATCGACCGAAGTCGTCATCGACGCTGTCGGTGAGCTGCGTCTCGTGCGTGAAGCTCGCGTGGTGTGATAGAAGATGGCGGAGCGTCATCCGGCGCTCTGGGTCCGATTCGAACCGCGTGTGGACGGTGAAATCGGGCAGGTAGTCGCTTATCGGAACGTCCAGGTCGACCAGCCCTTCCTGTACCGCGATGAGAACCGCCAGCGCCGTCACGCTCTTGGACACGGACCGGACGGCAAAGAGCGTCTCCGTGTCGACGAGCCTGGACTGCGGACCCTCTACGTTACCGTAAGCGGCCTCCCAGACTGTTCTGTCGCTGCCGACGACCGCGACGGCCGCTCCCGGAACGCCCGACTCCCTCAGCTGCTCCGGCAGCCACTCATCGAGCGTGGCGGCAACAACCTCGGGAAGAGAGTCAGCGGGAGACTGCAGGCGTGAAAGACCAGCGGCGTTCGGTGCATCCGGCGAGACCGCGACGAGAGGGAGGAGCGCCGGCAGCATGAGAAGCGTTGGCCGGATGCGCTTCGGGTTGGGTCGCATCAGCGCTGCCGTTCTGCCCGCGCTCGACACATACCTCAATCAAGCCTCAATCAAGGGCGACGCGCTCGACGACCTGGCGCATGATCTCGGTCCCGCGGCGCACGTTCTCGATCGAGATGCGTTCGTTGTTGCCGTGGACGCCCGCCTGGTCCTGCACCGGCACGAGGAGTGGCGTGTATCCGTAGGCGGCGATCCCGAGGTCGCGCAGGAAGTGGCTGTCAGTGAAGCCGCTCGACACGGCCGGGACGACCACCGCGTCAGGGAATCGCTCCTGCATGACCGCCTCGAGAGTGGCATAGAGGTGCGTGTCCGTGGGCGAGATGGCGGCGGTGAACGCCATCATCGTCTGTACCTCGATCTCCTCGCCCGCGATCCGCTGGATCTCGGCGACGAAAGCCCCCACGTCCTGATCCGGCAGCACCCGGCAGTCCAGTTCGGCCGCGGCCGTCGGGGGAACGACGTTGATCTTGCCGCTACCATGGAGCCGGGTGATCGAGCAGGTGTTGCGCGTGAGGGCGGCCAGGGTCGGGTCGTGGTCCTGAAGGCGGGCCATGAAGCCGGGCTCGCGGATCGAGCTCGCCATGTCGAGGAACAGCTCCGCCCACTCCTCGCCCCTGGCTTCCGAGATCCCTTGGAAGTAGCGGTCCACGACCGGAAGGAGGCGCGGTTCAGACTCGTGCTCGCGGACCCGATCGAGCGCCTCGAGGAGCTCCGTGACCGCCGACTCGGCTCTGGGTCGCGAGCCATGCCCCGGTACGCCGCTCGCCACCAGGCGGAGCCACACGGGCACCTTCTGCGTGACCTCGATTCCCACCTGCTTTGCACCCGCCTCTGACACGAGAGTCCGGCCACCCTCGTTGAGGACGACGCCTACGCCCTCGAACGCCTCGGGCCGGTTCTCGACCAACCATCCGACGCCATAGAAGCCTCCCGCCTCTTCGTCCGCCGTCGCCATGAATATGACGTCGCGGTTCAGGGGGCGTCCGGAGCGGTGGAGGGCGAGAAATGCCTGCAGATGGAGGATCCCGAGAGTCTTCGTGTCCAGGGTGCCGCGTCCGTAGACGTGGCCGTCCACGATCTCGCCCGCGAGCGGGGGCGTGTCCCAAAACGCGGGATCGGCCGGGACGACATCGCTGTGGTGAAGGAGGAGAAGAGCCGGCTCGCTCCCGCCTTCCAGGCGAGCCCAGATGTTGCCGCGACCCGGTGCCGATTCGGCCGTTTCGTACCGAATCCCCTCCAACTCGAGAATCCGCGCGAAGAAGTCCACGGCTCGAGACTCGTTTCCCGGAGGGTTCGTCGTGTCGACGCTCAGGTATTCCAGCAGCAACTCCACCGACGCGTCCGCGAGGGCATCGTCATCCGCAGGGGTCTGGGCCGACGTGGGGGAGCTCACCAGGGCGATCGCAACGGCGGCCGCGGCCGCGCTCCAGAATCGTCTCATCTCATCCCTTCGGGTGCTTCGTGGAGTGGATCGGTGACAAGCCGACGGAGGCTCGCCCCTCGTTATTCTTCACGCCCCAGGCCCTTTGTGCCAGCCGCACGACACCCGGCGGGCCACCACGAGGCGGAACGCGTCTCGATCTTGCAATGAAGGATCCCGGTCTGATGTTGGATCTCGGGGTCGGGCCGCATCGAGAACAGGCAGGATGCCGTGATTGCGGTTGGCAGGGGCCAGCGACGAGATCTGAACTTTCTACCTGTGTCTGCACAAATCGCCCGTCGAGGCGGCGGTTTGCGTGCAAGGAGAGCCAGCCATGAAACGGAGCGAGCGTGTCCAGCGGGTGGTGATGGTGCTTGTAGCCGGCGTGCTTTTCATGGGGGCAGAGCTCCTACTGGCTCAGGAGCCGCCGGAAACCTCGGAAGCCGCACCAGGCGAGAGTCCGGCATCGATGCTGGGAGCCGTTGCCGTGCAGGCGTCGGAGGAGGCGACCGAGCCCGTGCTCGACCGGCCGGTCACGCCCGCGATCCGGGAGACCTACCATCTCACGCCGTCCCAGGAACGGCTGCTCCGGGCCGTACTCGACGATTTCCAGATGGCTGACGTCAGGTCGATCGGGGTCGTGCTGGCCCAAACGGCCTCGATGGAAGCGGTGCAGCCCCGTTGGGAGGAGATCGTGCGGGAGAGTCGGCCACATGCCGCCAGCCTGCCGCTTCTCGTTCGCGCCGTGTTGCGCGAGGCTTATCACGAGTCGAATAGAGAAGTTCAAGTCCATACAGAGAAGGTATTGTTTTACAACGACATGACGGAGTCGATCGAGCGCGAGATCGATCGGATCGAGGGCGAGCGATCGCTTTCTCCCGAGGGTGAGGGGGATTGGGACTCCTACCATAAGAACCTCCACGCCTGGCTGGCCTCGATCGGAGACGACGCCCAGCGAGCCAACGACGATCTTCAAAAGGCGCTCGAGAGGCAGGAGCAAACGCTCGAGTTGCTGTCGAGCCTCTCGGTCACCTTGCATGCCACGGGGCTGACCGCCCTCAGGTAGAAGCACTTCCTCATCAGGTAGAGGCGCCTCCTCGCCAGGACGCTTCAGCCCCGGACCCCGGCGACACCGGGGAGTTTCCCGGGCGCGCCGGTGTCCATAACGTCACGCGAGATGATCGACGTGACGTTGCTCCAGATCGAGGCTTCCGGCGGACTGTCGGAGACTCTCTCCTCGAGCCCTCTGCTCGCGCTCGTCACGCTATTCGGGGCCGGACTGGTCACGAGCCTTACGCCCTGCGTCTATCCGATGATTCCGATCACCGCCTCGGTGATCGCCGGGACCGCAGAGCAGGGACAGAGTCGGGCCCGGACGGTCGGCCTGACGCTCACCTACGCCGCCGGTCTGGCGTTGCTGTACGCATTCCTGGGACTCCTGGCGGGCCTGACGGGGACGCTGTTCGGGACCGTCAGCGCTAGCCCGTGGGCGCGCCTCGCGATAGGCAACCTGCTTCTGATCTTCGCGCTCGCCATGCTCGATGTGATACCGGTGCGCGTGCCGCGGCGTCTTATGGAGTGGGCGGGACGGCGCGGCAGCGGCGGCACCTACGGCGCCGTGTTCGTGCTGGGAGCGACCTCGGGAATCGTCGCGGCGCCGTGCGGGGCGCCGGCATTCGCCGTGGTGCTCACCTGGGTGGCCGCGACCCATGCAGGGGCGATGGGGTTTCTCTACCTGTTCGTCTTCTCCCTGGGGATGACGGCGCTGCTCGTGGTGGTAGGGCTGTTCTCGGGCGCACTCTCGCGACTGCCCCGCTCGGGAGGCTGGATGCTGTGGATCAAGCGTGTGGCCGCGGTGATCATGTTGGGGATGGCCCAATATTACTTCGTGATGGCGGGGTACAATCTATGAGCGAACTGATCGGAAGAGCCGGGGGGCCGCGTGTGGGGAGGCTCGCCTTGGCCTTCCTCCCCCTGACCCTCGTCGTTCCGGGGAATCTGTCCGCCCAGGGCGAGGGTGCGGTGAGCCTGCCGATCGGATCCGAGGCTCCAGCGGCAGCCTTGCAGGATCTGGACGGAGAGCCGGTGCAGCTCCTGGACTACATCGGTGACCGGCCGACGCTGATCGAGTTCTGGGCTATTTGGTGCGAGAACTGCGAGGCGCTTCAGCCGCAACTGGAGGAGATTCGGGCGAACTACGCGGACCGGTTGAACGTGGTCGCCGTGGCCGTTGCCGTCGCCCAGTCCCAGCGGCGCGTGCGGCGCCATGTCGAGGAGCACGAGCCGGGCTATCCCTATCTGTGGGACGACAGGGGAGCCGCCGTCCGGGCCTACGAGGTCCCGACCACCTCGGTCGTGGTCATCGTCGGAGCGGACGGCCGAGTAGCGTACACGGGGGTGGGCCCCGAGCAGGATCTGCTGGGGGCGGTGGAGGCCGTTCTGGGCTCCTAGGCTGCCGGCTCTCGGGTGTCTGGGCTCTCGGGCTCCAGGCTCCCGGGTGTCTGGGCTCTTGGGCTCCGGGCTCCCGGCTCCTACATGGCCTCTTCGTCGGGGGGCGGTGCGATCCCGTCGATGATCGCCTGGAGCTCCTCGTAGGCGGTCGGATCCACTTCCCGGAAGCGCGGAACCACCTCGCCGATCCGGCCGTCGGGGCCCACCACGACCAGCGACCGGCCCCCCGGCATTCCGTTTTCCCGCGGAGTCCCGCCGAACGCCGTGTAGGTGGTCCCCTCCGGGTCGCTGGCGAACAGGAAGGGGAAGTCGGCATCCTTCGCCCAGGACCGAAGCTCCTCGGGCGTTTCGGGTGAGATGCCGATGAGGACGATGTCTCGTCCGCCGCGGAATAGGCTGGCGTACTGATCACGGTACGCGTTCATTTGAATCGTTCAGCCAGGCGTCCTGGCCCGGAAGAAGAAGGCAAGGATCACCGTTTCTCCCAGGAAGTCACTCAACCGTACGGGTTCCTCCAGGACCCCGTATCGGGTGGCCCCGACGAGCTCGAAATCGGGAGCCGGCTCGCCCACCCCCAGAAACGCCGATTCCGCTTCTTGAGCTGCCGCCCGGCCCGGTGCGAGGATGGCGGCGGCCAGAGTGAGGAAACCGGTAAGCAGCGCGCGATTCATCTCGTGTCCTTCGCTAAGAGGGTTCGTACCGCCGGTTCGGCGATCGGGCGAGCCCGGAGACGGGTCGCCTCGCCGGGACTCACTGCTCCGTAAAGGGTCCTTCGGCCTCGAACATCGGTACGTAGGTGCCGTCTGCCTGGCGCTCCGACTCGAGGATGTGCCCCGAGGCGGAAGAGCTGGTGAACGAGAACTCGAGATCGTAGAGAATGGACCCGCTCACGTTGCTGCAGAACACCGTGGTTGGCCCCGGCGAGCAGCCGTTCGCATCTATCTCTTTGGTACCGCTGGGCAGATTCGAGATTCTCACCGAGAGATCGACCTTACCCGTCAGCTCGTCGAACGTGACCTCCAGGGTGGCGGGTCGATCAAGCAACGCATCGCCGGTCTGGAGGTCGTTGACGTCCATGCTCCCGGCGTACGCGCCGAGGTATGATGGAGCCTCTCCGGGAGGGTTGTTGCCGTTTGAAGGTTCGTCGTCAGAATCGAAGAGTGAGGTCAGGCTGCAGCCCGCCAGCGACGTGCAGAGGAGGCCTGCCAGTAGCAGTTGAGCCTTATTTGACATTGGTGTGCGCTTGTCGGACAATCCGGGTCTCTTTCGCTTGGGCGACTCGTGGATGTGGCGGAGGATCCGCCGATTGGCGACACGGTAATGCCGGTTGACGGGCGAGGCCAGCCGGGCGCGGGTTCCCACGGAACACGAACAGGCGGCCGCGTAGATGGAGGTGAGATGAGCGACAACGGCGTTTCTGAGGCGTCCGGCAACGTCCCCGCGTGGCCGAGCCTTCCGTTCGAGGCGTGGGGAGACACGTGCGCCACGCTCCACATGTGGACCCAGATCGCCGGAAAAGTGCGGCTCGTCTGCACCCCGTGGACCAACCACTCCTGGCATGTGCCGCTCTACCTGACGGCCCGAGGCCTGACGACCTCGCCGGTCCCGCACGGATCCCGGTTCTTCCAGATCGACTTCGACTTCCTCGGCCGGCAGCTGTCCATCGAGACGAGCGACGGCGGCTCCGGGACGATGGCGCTGGAGCCGCGCTCCGTGGCTTCCTTCTACGCGGAGCTGATGGCGAAGCTGGAGGAGCTGGGGGTGGGCGTGACCATCAACACGACCCCGAACGAGGTGCCGGACCCGATCCCGTTCGAAGAGGATCATGAGCACGACTCCTACGATGCGGAGTACGCCGAGCGATTCTGGAGAGTCCTTCTTCAGACGGACCGGGTCTTCACGGCGTTTCGGGCGCGTTTTCTTGGCAAGAACAGCCCGGTCCACTTCTTCTGGGGCAGCAGCGATCTGGCCGTGACGCGGTTCTCCGGCCGGCCGGCGCCGCCTCACCCCGGGGGGATTCCCGGACTTCCGGACTGGGTCACGCGAGAGGCCTACTCGCACGAGGTGTCCAGCGCCGGTTTCTGGCCCGGCGGGGCGGCCTCTCCCACCCCGATCTTCTATTCGTACGCGTACCCGACGCCCGAGGGCTTCGGGGAAGCGAAGGTCGAGCCGTCCGGCGCGTTCTTCAGCGAGGAGATGGGCGAGTTCATGCTTCCCTACGAGGAAGTCCGGGGTTCGCGGGACCCGGACGCGCAGCTGATGGCCTTTCTGGAGAGCACCTACGAGGCGGCCGCCGATCTGGCTGGCTGGGACCGAGGGAGCCTGGAGACGCCTCCGGGCTTCCCTAGAACCTCCTAGTCGGCCGGCCGGGTCAGAAGCCGGCGGTCGGGGCCGAAGTGAGAGTGGCGGACCGGGAGGCCCGCCACTCGGGTGCGTCCGCACTCGGCTAGAAGCCGAACCGCTCGGTGAAGTCCCCGTTCTCGATGGCGTAGACGAAGAGGTGTGCCTGCAGCGAGCCGTGCACCTCGATGATCTCGAGCTGATCGTTGCTCAGGATCTCGGCTACGGCCTCTTGATGCGCCGTTTGCAAGTCTTCCGCTGATCCGCCGGCCACGATCGTTTCGCACGCCTGCTCCGCCAGGCTTCCCCTCAGCGCCTCGAGGTCGGCCAACTGTTGGTCGGTCAAGCCAAGAGCGTCTATCCTGGCCGCACGCTCGGCCTCGGCCGCCTCTCGCGCTCGCTGCTTCAGCTCCTCGATCGCGGCGATCTGTTCGTCCGTCAGGACGTCGCCGATCGCATCCTGGATCTCCTCACCGAGAGCCTCGGCGAGCTCCTTGAACTGCTCCTCGGAGATGAGCCCATCGCGAATCTGGCTCATGAGGTCCATCAACTGAGGGCCGTACTCGAGCATGATCGCCTGGAGGGCAGCTCGCTGCTCATCGGAGAGCTGGATGTCGGCGAAGTCGCCGAAGCCGCCGAAGCCCGCCCCGAAGCCGCCGAAGCCGTGCCCCGGACCGCCGAAGTTTCTGCCAAAGCCACCGAACCGTCCGCGGAAGGCTTCGCCGATCTCAGAGCAGTCGGGCGCTTCGCCGGGGCCGAAGAAGCCACCCAGCGCCCCTCCGTCGCCGGGGAATCCGCCTCCGCCGAAGCGTCCGCCCGGGCCGATCGCCCCGGCGCCGCGGCCACCGAACAGGTCGCCGAACCCGAATTGGGCGAGGATCGCCTGGCGCGCCCGCTCCATCAGCTCCACCCGGTTAGCCGCCAGCTGATCCACCTGGGCGCTGCTCAGCACGCTCTGGAGGCTGGCGGCGATGTACCAGAAGGTGCCGGGCTCGTCCACGACCCCGCTGTACTGATCGCTGATAGCCACGACATCGGATACCTGCCCGTCGCTCAAGCCGAGCGATTCCGTCATGTCGGTCAGGACGGCGCCGAGCTCCGTGTCCGCCATCCCCGAGAGCGACTGGTCGCTGGCGATCCCGACAGGATCGACAGAGCCGCTGCACGCGCCGAGGCCCGCGACCAGCACGAGCAGGGTGACCGCGTTGGCGCCCCTTCGCCGGCCGCCGGTATTCGACTCCTGGGTACCCTTCATCGTAGTCTCCTTTATGAGTCTTCGACCGGGCCGGAGCCACGGCCTACCTTGAATTCGCTTGGTCTCGAGTCGGGATCCGACGCTGTTGATCGGGAGGTTCAGCATACTGACGAAAGGCCGACCCCTTTCGTCACATCAGACGTCGGCCGGGGTCGCTTCATTCCATCTCGAAGAGGATGCCGCATGCCAAGAGGATGCCGGATCGGAACCATCATCCTTCGGGTGACGTGCTGCCTGGCGATGACACTGACCATTCCCGCCGAGCTCTCGGCGCGCGTGGTTCGCGTGGTAATCGAGGCACGCCAGGACGTCCTCGGCGGCCGCAGCTGGGGAGACGCCGGTCCCTACGAGAGGATCGTCGGGCGCGTCTACTTCGAGTTCGATCCGAACGACCCCGCCAACGCACGGATCGTGGGCCTGTCTCTGGCGCCCCGGAACGACCGCGGGATGGTGGAGGCGTGGGCCACGTTCATGGTCCTGCGTCCAAAGGATCCCTCACGCGGCTCCGACATGGCCCTCCTGGAGGTGAGCAACCGGGGCGGGAAGGCTTCGCTCGGCTACTTCAACGCCGCGGTGTTCTCACGAGATCCGGAAGATGAGGAGCACTTCGGCGACGGCTTCCTGATGCGGCAGGGGCTGACCGTGATCTGGGTCGGCTGGGCCCGAGGGCCAGCCCATCGCCGGCCTGGTAAGAGCGGACTGGGTGATCGCCGAGCCGACCACGACACTCGCGCTCGGTCACCGGAACCACTGGGCGTACCCGGTCTCGGATCCCGAGTCGGGGGACGTGGTGCTCACGGTCCGACGTGGCCGCGAGGGCGAGCGCCTCATCGTGCCGAGAAGCGAGTGGCGATTCGCGGAAGAGACGGAGGCGGGCGTGCGGGAGAGCCTCACCCACATCTACGCGCCGGACGGCTTCGAGCCGGGGGGGATCTACGAGCTCGTGTACCCCGCCGTGGATCCGCGCGTCGTGGGCCTGGGGCTCGCCGCTATCCGCGACATGATCTCCTACGCCAAGTACGATCCGGAGAGCGCATTCCGGGTTCGTCACGGGATCGGGATCGGGATCTCGCAGACCGGCCGCTTCCTTCGCCACTTCCTCCATCAGGGCTTCAACGTGGACGAGGAGGGGAGGAAGGCGTTCGACGGCCTGATGATCCACACGGCAGGCGCCGGCCGGGGCAGCTTCAACCATCGCTTCGGTCAGCCCTCCCGCGATGGGCACCGGTTCTCCGCCTTCTTCTATCCCACGGACCTCTTTCCTTTCAGCGGCCGCTCGCAGCGAGACGAGCTCACCGGACGCGAGGACGGTATCCTGGAGGCGCTCGCGCCCGAGCACCGGCCGAAGGTCTTCTACACGAACACCGGCTACGAGTACTGGGGCCGCGCCGCCTCGCTCCTGCACACGACGCCGGACGGCCAGGCGGATGTCGAGCCGCTTCCCGAGGAGCGGATCTACCACTTCGCCAGCGCGCAGCATTTCGTGGAGCGCGCCCCGTTTAGGGATTGGCCGCGGCTCACCGCGGAGGGAGAGGTCGCCGCCTTCCGGGGCAACGATGTGAACTTCCTCCTCAACCTGCGGGCGCTGCTCGTTCGCATGATGGGATGGGCAGGGAAGGGTGAGTCGCCTCCCGGGAGCCGCTACCCGCGGATCGCCGACGGCACGCTGGTGCCGATCGACCAGATCCGCTTTCCCGAGATCCCCGGCGTCGCCTTTCCGGACGTCATTCACGTGGCGTACCGCGCGGACTACGGACCTCGCTGGCCGGAGGGCGTCGTCACCAAGCAGCCGCCGGAGCTGCGGGGCCCGTTTCCATCACTGGCCTCGCAGGTGGACGATCTTGGGAACGAGATCGGCGGGCTCCGAACCGTAGAGATCCAGGTGCCGCTCGCCACGTATGCCCCGTGGAGCCGGCGCGTGGGCCTCCCGGGACCTCAGGATGAGCTGGCCGACTTTCGCGGCACCTCTATTCCGCTTCCCCGGAATCCGGCGGAGGGGACAAGGACCGGGGATCCCAGGCCGGCGATCTCGTCTCTGTACACTTCCCGGGAGGCCTATCTGGCGGACGTCGAGTCAGCTGCCCGCCGGTTGGTGGCGGAGGGCTTTCTTCTCGGCGAGGACCTGGCCCGAATCCTGGATGCAGCCGGCCGGCGGTGGGAGCGTTGGGCGAGTCCGATCAGGTGAGTCCGACACGGTGGATTCCCGGCATCGCGTCGAATCCCTCGTCGTAGGTCGCTATCAGCTCGATCCCGTGGTTTTGCATGACTGCCGCGTGGATGCAATCCCTGGCAGACAAGGTAGGGAACTCGGACAACAGGTCGCGTGCCGCGTCCGTGTCGGAGAGCGTCACGTCGTACACCGTCGGGCAGATCGAGACGAAGAGGTCATACACCGATCGCGCGAGGCTCCTTCGGCCGATGGCCGTATAGCGGTAGAGGATCTCTTGTAGGACCTCGGTGCTGGCACACCCCTCCACCTCACCCGCCTGGACCCGTTCCAGAAATCGGCGTGCCGGATCCCGGTTCTGGTGAGCGGCTCCAGCGACGTACATAGGGATGTTTGAGTCGATGAAGACCTTCAACTGCGTCCGGCCTCGATCTCAGAGAGCATCTGGTCGATGTCCGCGGTAGGGCCTTCGAGGTTGCCGAGCTGGCGCAGCGGATCCGCGCCATCCTGCTGGCCGCTCGCGGACTGAAGGGCGGTTTCTACGGCCCGCCGCACCCACTCGCCCTTGGAGACGCGAAGTCGGCGCGCCGCCTTGCGAATGCGGGCGTCAAGCTCCTCCGGGATGAGGACCTGCAGGCGATGACTCATATGAGCATGCTAACATGCTAATATGCTCATGTCAACCGACCGTCGTCCGCCTCGAGATCTATCCGCGAGCGGGTCCCGGAGGCGATCCGGCCTACGCGTCCTCCTCGGCCGACGATTCCTTCGCGCCACGCAGAAGCCCGGATTCGCCGGCAACCCAGATTATGAAGCGCCCCACGGGGCTCAGCTGCTCCCGATACTCGAGCACCTGGCGGGCCACGTCGGGCCGGTCTGTGATGACCCCGTCGACGCCGCGGCTCATCATCACGGACAGCTGCACGGGATCGTCGATCGTCCATACGTAGACCTTCATGCCCCGCTTGTGGGCCCGACGGATCTGAGATAGCGAGGCAGCCTTCGCGTTGAGGGCGAGGAAGTCCAGGTCGAGACGAGTCAGATCGCCGATGCTGACGGTGTTGAGCAGACCGCGCGTCCACTCCGGCCGCAACGCGGCGGCCTTGCCGAGCCCCTCCCGCTTGAGGGACATGAGCATGATGTGCGGCTCCATCCCGGTCTCCTCGACGATCTCGACGACCTTGGACTCGAGCTGCTTGTCGTGCCCGTAGTACTTGAGCTCGATCACGACATCCACATTGCCCTTTGCCCGCTCGAGCACCTGGCGTAGCGTCGGCACGCGCTGATCCGAGAAATCGGGCCCGAACCAGCTTCCGATATCCAGATCCCGAAGCTCCTCGCTCGTGGCATTCCAGGTCTTCAAGTCGTCGCGCCCCACCCGTTTGAAATCACTGTCGTGCTGGACGATGACCACGCCGTCCGCGTCTTCCTGTACGTCGAGCTCGACCCAGTCCGCCCTCTCCGAGATCGCCTGCTCGAACGCCGCCATCGTGTTCTCCGGGGCCGCTCCGGAGGCGCCCCGATGCGCGATGACCGCGACGTCCTCTTCCTGGCTGACCTCTCTCGCGGCGATATAGCCGCCTACTCCCACAACGACCAACGCGGCCGCTCCGGCCCAGAGGAACTTCTTGCCCGGGATCTGCAGGGTGGCCCGATCTCCGAGCGTTCCGCGGTCGGCGATCGCGGGCACGAGCCTGCCGGGGCCTCCGACCGACCTGTACAGGCGGACCACGAACAGCGGCAGCAGTGTCGCTGCGATGATCGAGACCGTGATGTTGGCAGCGGACGAGACCAGCAGCGTGGCCGCCAGGCCGATCGCCATCAGGACGAGGCTGGCTCCCACGTCAGGAACCAGCAGATCGCCGATCATGCCGATGACGAAGGTCACGAGCCAGGAAAGCAGTCCGATCGACGCCAACCAGAGGGCGAGCCACGAAGCGGTCTTCCAACCGTGTGCGGCTGTCATCCGCCTGCTCTCGCGCAGCGCCTCTGTCCCCTTTTTGCCTTCGAACAGCACCAGCGGGATCGCGAGGATCCAGTTGGCGACCTTTTTCAGCACGATGATCCCCAGACCGGCCGCCAGCAGGCCCGCCAGGCCGACGGCCCACAAGAACTCGGGCGGCTTGTCGGCCAGGTAGAAGTTGATGTCGTACCTGCGCAGCAGGAGGAGGTAGACGCCGCCACCGGCAGCGAG
>JBDGZR010000069.1:0-16750 GCA_039588495.1 Gemmatimonadota bacterium
TCGCCTCCCCGCCTGCCGCACGGCCCGCTCCATCTCACGCTTGGCCTCGTCACGCTTCAGGGTCTCCCGCCGATCGTGCGCGCGTTTTCCCTTGGCCAGGCCGAGGGTCACCTTCACGAGTCCGCGCGGCGTGAAGTAGAGATCCAGCGGGACGAGAGTCAGACCGCGCTCCGCGGTCTGAGATGCCAGCTTGGCGATCTGCCGACGTTGCATGAGCAGCTTCCGCTTGCGTCTTGGTTCCGGCGGATCGATCGTCGCAGCGGCGTAGGGCGTGATGTGGAGGTTGTACAGCCACATCTCCCCGTTCTCGACTCTCGCGAACGGGTCGGCGAAACTCGCCTTGCCCTCACGTAGCGACTTCACCTCCGCACCCAGTAGCACGACCCCTGCCTCGATCCTCTCCAGGATCTCGTAGTCGTGCCGTGCTTTCTTGTAGCGGATGACGACCCGCCTCTTCTCGTCCGATCCTCCCACACAACCTCCGGATCAGCAGGTCGTCTCAACACTGGGCGGGACGCGCTCGGCGCTAGTGCGACCCCACAAAACTACTCGCGGCCGACGCGCTGGCAACTTTTTGGCCTAATCGAAAAACTCCCGCTGCCTTCTGAGCTTGCGGCGCACCTCGTATACCTGGGCCACCTCGCCGCCGAGGACGAAGAGGATCGAGGCGTAGTAGCTGGCTATGATGAGCACGACGAGGGTCGCAAAAGCGAAGAAGACGGCCGAGTAATTGGCGTAGTTGGCGACCCACCAGCTGAACCCCATCTTGAGCAGCTCGAACGTCGTGGCGGCGAACAGGGACGCGATGACTGCCGTTCGCCATGGCAAACGCTTCGCGGGCACGTACTTGTAGATGAGAAGGAACATCACGAAGACGAACGTGAAGGCCGTCAGGAAGGCGAAGGCCTTCTGAGGGGACCCGGCTCGCAGCCCGAGCTGCTCGAGGAACTGTATCCCCCGATCACCCAGCACGTTCATCGTCGAGGTCAGCGCGATGTTGATGGAGAGCAGCAGCGTGCTGACGACTACCATCTGCATGTCGCCGATCTTTCCCCGGACGATGCCCCGGGTGTCCTTGAGATCGAAAACCTGATTGAGCGCCGTCCGGAGCGCGCCGAACAAACGGGTGGAGAACCAGACGAACAGGATGCCACCGATCAGCCCGATCGATCCGGCGCTCGCGATGATCTGGCTGATGTAGGCGCGGGCGGTCTCGATGACCTCGGGGCTGGAAACCGGCATGATCCGCCACAAGGCCTGAAGCACCTCATCCTCCGCCACCCCGGGACCGAGGTAGGGGCTGAGCACGAGGCTGGCCACGTAGATGAGAAGCAGAAGGAACGGAATGGCAGCGAGCAGGACGCCGAACGTCAGCCCGGAGGCCAGGAAGAAGATGTTGTCGTCGGCGGCCCGATTGTAGACGTCCGCCACGAAGTGCCGCAGACGCTGCGGCAAGCTGCCGCCTCTGCGCGTCAAGACATCCGATCCGACGAAAACCCGGGAGGGCCGGTCACCACCGTCGGGCGACCGGCTCCCCGGGCGCGCTGTAGCCGAGACTTCGGCCGGTGCGCTCAGCTATCGGACTCGGCGCCCGCCTCCGACTTCTCGAGCGCGACGCGCTCCATCTCCGCCTTGTAGCTGGCCTTCGACTCGGCGACCCGACGCTCCAGGTCATCCCGCGTCTTCTTGGCGGTATCGCGACCCGCCTTCAGAGCCTCTTCCGCCTGCCGCTTCCGGTCCTGAAGCTCGTCCTTCGCGGTCTCGAGCCGCTCGCCGACGTCCTCGCGAACCCGCCCGTACGTCTCCTCGGCGGAGTCTTTCAGCTCGGCCAGCTTCTCCTCTGCACCCTGCCGAAGCCGGCGGGCGCCTTCCTTCAACTCACGCTGCGTCTCTTCGCCGGTCTTCGGCGCGTAAAGCAGCGCGAGCATGGCGCCGGTAGCCAGCCCCCATAGGAAGGGGCCGAGGCTGCCCCCTCTCTCGATAATGATCTGTGGCATATCCCTGTCGCTCGACATTGTGACGTCCCTTGCCTGGTGTCGCCGCGAATTGGCTCTGACCCGATGGCTGCGCGGCACAACCCTTCCACGGAAACCCGAGATGGCCGGCCCCGGAGCCGTGGCCGGGAAGACACTCGAAATCTAAGAGAATCGCCGGCCCGGTACAACCCGAGAAGGTAGACGAGGCGGACGATGCGCGCCGTTTTCTCGGAATCGATCTTCTCCGGCTCATCCGACGGTCTGTGGTAGTCGGCGTGGGCACCGTTGAAGAAGAAGAGAATCGGCACGCCTCTTCGCGCGAAGTTGTAGTGGTCGGAGCGGAAGAAGAAGCGCTCCTCCGGCCACATGTCGTCGACCACTTCGAGGCCCAGCTCGGGGTGTTCGGCCGCGATGCGGTCCGCCGTGGCGCCGAGCGACGACTCCGCCTTGCCGATCGCGGCGATCGTGTCCGTCCAGTTCCGGCCGATCATGTCCATGTTGAGGTTCGCCACGGTCTTGTCGAGCGGGAACAGCGGGTGCTCGCCGTACCACCCCGAGCCGAGCAGCCCACCCTCCTCGCCACTCACGGTCATGAAGACGACGGACCGCCTCGGGCGAGGCCCGGAGGCGAAGGCCTGCGCCAGCTCGATGATCCCGGCGGTGCCGGAGGCATCGTCATCCGCTCCGTTGTAAATGGAATCGCCGTTCACGGGCCGACCCACCCCCACGTGGTCCATGTGCGCCGTGAAGACGACGTACTCGTCTCGAAGCGCGGGGTCCGAGCCTTCCAGCCAGCCGATCACGTTCATCGCGCTGTCTGCGCGCATCGTCGCGCTGCTCCGAACGTCCGCGGTCCACCCCTCGGGCACGTCGCCGTGCTCGATCGCCCGCCTCAAGGCTCCCGGCAGCGAACCGAGAGGCACGATGGCGGCTGGAGCCGGCAGCGTCTCGGGCCTGCCGACCGAGAGTCGCTTCGACTCGAAGAAGAGGCGGACGCCGGCCACGTAACGATCGGGAGCGTCCAGTGCGATGAGCGCGCCGACGGCGCCGCCGTCCAGCACGTCCCTGAGTTCTCCGAGCCGATCCGCCAGCGTTTGTGAGGTCGCGCGGACGACGACCACGCTTCCGTCCACATCCGCCGCGGCTCCGGCCAGCGGACCCGAGGTGCGAGCCGCCGTTCCGACCGGCAGGGAGATGAAGTCGATCGATGGATCCAGCTCGTATTCGCCGCTACTGTGACGCAGGGTGAGGGACTGACCTGCCCGTGAACCCGGCCGCACTTCGGTGAGCGGGTACCACTGGAAGAAGTCCGTCCCGATCGCCGGCCGGAGGCCGAAGGACTCGAATTCGCCCGCGATGTAGCTCGCCGTCTTGGTAAGGCCGGGGCTGGGTGTCGCTCGACCCGCCATCGAATCATGAGCCATGATGCCGACGCGACGGGCGATGTCGGTCGCCGTGATCGTCGCTGCTCGCCCGGTGTCGCGCATGCCAACCTCGGGAGGCGCCTGCGCCGCCAGGCCCGCGGCGAAGCCCGGGAGGAGCGCGAGAAGGGTCGTGACCGCGAATGTCTGCAGACTTTTCGGCATCGGTTTCCTCGTTGGAGTTCCGAACGAGCCTCGCTGCCCGCCGAACGGGCCTCGCTGCCCACTGTTGGCCTTGGTACGCACGGCGCTGCTTACCCGACAGGTAGGGTCGTGTGCCGACGGGCTCGCACCCCTTCACGGCAGCGGTGTACGGCCTGCCGACCAACGGCTGTCACGAGCCGGAGGCTCCCATCGAAACAGGGCGCGGGACGAGATGACGGCGAGGCAGGAAGAGCACATAGGAGGGCGAGCCGAGGCCGGGACGCCTGGTCGACCGGAGCGGCTCGACCTCATGCACCCTAGGCTCCTGAGCGAGATCGGCAACCTGGAGCTGATCGCGCGACAGGTGCTGCAGGGCTTCCTGATCGGTCTTCATGGATCCTCGCGGCGAGGACGCTCGGCGTCATTCGCCGAGAACCGGCTCTACAACCCCGGTGATGATCTCCGCTTCGTGGACTGGAAGGTGTTCGGGCGCTCCGACCGCCTTTACGTGAAACAGTTCGAGGAAGAGAGGAATCTGCGAGCCTATCTCGTTTTGGATGCCAGCGAATCGATGGGGTGGCGATCGGACGTGGACCGCCTCCCGACGAAGCTCGATTACGCGATCATGCTCACCGCCTGTCTGGGACTCCTGCTGCTTCGCCAATCGGACGCGGCGGGACTGGTCACGTTCGATGACCGCGTGCGAGAACACGTGGCGCCCAGGGCGCTGCACTCCCAGGGAGCTCGAATGCTCCGAACGCTGGAGTCGGTGCGTGGCTCGGGCGGGTCGGACGCCGGCGGCGCGCTGACGGACATTCCGGCGCGACTCCGCCGGCGCGGCCTCGCCGTGTTGATCTCGGACCTTCTGGTCGACCGGGATGCGACGCTCAAGGCGCTGCGCCTGCTCCGACACCGGGGCCACGAGGTGCTCGTCTGCCATGTGATGGATCCCGGCGAGCGAGAGCTCCCGGCGGCTGGCGAAGCCGTCTACTTCGATCCGGAATCCGGCGAGGAGCTGCGCGCCAACTCGGGCGCGCTCCGCCGCGTGTACCATCGGGCGGTGGAGGGAGCGCTCGCCGAATGGCGTCTCGAGCTGGCGAGGATGGGAGCCGACTACCATCTGACGCCCACCGACCGGCCGGTCGGTCTCGTCCTGCGTGAGTTCCTCGACCGGCGCGCGCGACGGCTGTGAGCCTCCTCTTCCCAGCCGCCCTGGCGATGGCCGTCGCCGTGGCGATCCCGCTTCTTCTGCATCTCCGACGGACGCCCACGGAGCGCCGCATCGCGTTCCCGGCAATCAGGTACCTTCGTCAGGCCGAGCGCTCCCGGTCGCGTGCGCTGAGACTGCGTGACATGCTTCTGATGGCGCTGCGAACGGGCGCGATCGCCCTGGTAGCCCTCGCTGCAGCCGGCCCTCTCGTCGGGAGAGGTGGAGCCGGCGAGCACCCGCCCACGGACGTCGCGATCATCCTGGACAACTCGGCCAGCACAGGACGCATCCTCGACGATCGGGTCGGCTTCGAGCTGCTTCGCGAGATGGCTCTCGCATCGGTTGCGCTGGCAGGAACGGCCGATCGCTTCTGGGTCTATCCGACGGTCGGCCCCCCCCTCGCGCTGGGAGTGCCGCCCGCCGAAGCGGCAGCAAGCCTTCGTCGGGCCGGCCCGACGGACGGCTTCGGGAACGTATCCCTCGTCCTGGAGCGGGCCCTCAGGAGCCTTCCCGAAGGGGATCGGAAGCGGGAAGCACATCTGCTCAGCGATCTCCAGGCGACCGGGTTGGCCGGCCTGGCCTCGCCCGACTCACCGCCCACCGAGGGCTCGACGCCTCCCGCATCGACCCTCGACGCCCCGGCGCCGGGCGAGCGGATACCTCTCCTCATTCCGATCCTGACCAACCTGCCCGGCCGCAACGCGGCCGTTACGGCCGCCCGGTCGTCGGAAGGGAGCGGCGTGCCCACCGGCGTGCCGGTCTTCATAGAGGTCGAAGCGGCACGGTTCCCGGGTGAGGAGTCCGAGGACGCCGCTTCCTCGGGTGTCCGGCCGACTCCGGATCCCCCGCCCGGGCACAGCGCTCGCCTTCGCGTCGACCTCGATGGCACGACGGTGGCCGCCGTCAACGGGCTCTGGGGCGAGAAGGCGACGGTGAGTCTTCCGCCGCTGGACGCGGGAGACCATTACGTCCGAATCGAGCTCGAGCCCGCCGGCCTGAGAGCTGACGACGCGAGACATCTCACCCTCAACGCTCGAGACATGCCTTCGGTGGTCCTGATCGGCCCCGAGGGAAGCTTCCTCTCGGCAGCGCTCGAGAGCTTGAGGGAGGCTGGCCGAACGGAGAGGGGTACGCAGATCGTGCAGATTCTGGAGTTCGGCCCCCAGGTAGCGACCGCGGCGCGACCGGCGGGAGATGCGAGCGCCGTTATCTACATACCTCCCGAGGACCCGGTCGAGCTGCCCCGCTTCAACGAGACCCTGGCGAGGGCTTCGATCCCCTGGACCCTGGTGCCCGACATCGCGCGTGGAGAGCTCGGCATCGTGGCGACCCGTGAAGCGTCGCGTGGCTCCGTAAGCCTGTCATCGGCGCGGGTCGTCCGCCGGTACGTTCTCGAGCGGACCGGATCCGCAGTCGACGACTCCGTCCTCATCCGGACAACCACGGGTGATGCCTGGCTCGCTATCGGACGTACATCGGGCGGTCGAGCGGCCGGGTCTCGCTACCTGATCATGGGCTCTCCGCTGGCCCCGCCTGCCACGACGATTCCGACGACGGCGCTCATGGTCCCCTTCGTGGAGCGCCTCCTGCAGTGGGCCACGGCTGCCGAAGCGGCGGATGGCGACGTTCTGGCCGGAGAGACCTATCTGATGCCCAGCGGGACGGACTCCGTTCGGCTTCCGGACGGCTCGGTGAGACGGGTGGATTCAGGAGCCCCCATCCTGCTCCCTCGGGCCGGGCTCTACCGACTGTACCGGGGCGGTCCAGGGGTGCCGGCGGACTCGTCACTGCTGGCCGCCAACGTGCCCGAGGAAGAGCACGACCCGGACCCGCTGGAACCGGCAAGGCTGTCCGAGACGCTGCCCGAGCTGGAGGTGGTAGCCACGGAGCCGGGTGCGAAAGGCTGGAGCCGGCAGATCTTCCGAAGCCGTCGCGGGCGCGATGCCACCGCCTGGATCGTGGGCGCCGTGGCTCTTCTACTTCTGATCGAGACGCTCGTCGTCACGCCGGGCGGTCGAGATCGGATGACGGGATGATCCAGGAGGCGTTTCGCCGTCGGATGCGGGCGAGCGACCTGCAGCGAACCCTCCCTCGGGAGGGCGATCTGCTCCGCCTGGGAAGCTTGCCGGGGGGTGCCCGGGCCGCCTTCGCGGCATCGCTGCTGGAGCTGGATACGCCGGCCGTCGTGGTCGTGGCGGCCACTCCCGGCGAAGCCGAAGCCGTGCACGCCGACCTGGAGTTCCTCCTGGGACCCTCCGGATCCCGGTACTTCCCGCAGCGCGAGACGCTCCCGTACGAAGACACCGACCCGCACGTGGAGATAGCCGGACAGCGTATCGATGCGCTGGCGGCGATGTTGGGCGGACGCACCCGGCTGCTCGTGACGACCGCGCGCGGCCTCGTGGAGCGCTCGCCAATCCCTTCTCGTGCCGAGGGGTTCTCGATCCGGCTCCAGGTCGGCGGGGAGACCGCCCTCGATGAGCTGGCGGAACGCCTGTCTCGAAGCGGGTTCGACCGCGTGCACACGGTACAGGAGCTGGGGGAGTTCGCCGTCAGAGGCGGGATCGTCGACGTCTTTCCGTTCGGAAGCGATCTGCCGGTGCGAATCGAGCTCTGGGGTGACGAAGTAGCCTCTCTCCGCACCTTCGACCTCCTCTCGCAGCGCTCCGTGGCCGAGGTCGACGAGATGGAGATCCTCCCCGTGGACCTGGAGCGGGATCAAGGCGACACGCCGAGGGAACGGCTGGCTCTGTTGGAGCTGCTTCCGTCGTCCTCGGTCTTGCTCGAGCTGAGCCCCGACGACACGACAGACCGGGTGGAGCGGCTGTGGGAAGAGACCGTGAAGGGTCGAGCGGCGGCGGACACAGATGCACTGGAACCCGCGAAGCTCGTGCTTCCGCCCGACCAGACATCCGCTGGGCTGCGCGGCCTTGTCCGGATCGGCGTCGGGCCTTCCTCGGCAGGCGAACCGGCGTCCGAAGATGCCGCGAAGATCTCGGCTTTCTTCCCCGTAGCGCCGCCTCCGGCGATCGAGCGGGACATGGGGCGGCTCGTGGAGACGGTCGAAAGCTCCAGAAGGGAGAGCGAGCGGGTTCTGATCCTGTGTGACAACGACGGCCAGCTCGAGCGCCTCGAGCAGATCCTCGAGGAGCGGGCAGGCAGGGAGACAGCGGCGTATCCGACACTGGCCATCGGGTCGCTGAGCGGAGGCTTCCGGCTGAACGGCGATCGACGGGTCGACGTTCCGCTCCTCGTCCTCACCGACCACGAGATCTTCCGCCGCTCTCGTTGGCTTCGCCGCAAGAGCCGATACCGCGGCGTGGCCACGCTGGAGTCGATCGCCTCCATCCGGCCCGGCGACTACGTCGTCCACCTCGACCACGGGATCGGCCGCTACCTGGGACTCGAGCGGGTGGACGTTGGCGGGGAAGCCATCGAGACCCTCAAGGTGCAGTACGCGGATGGAGAGATCCTCCGGGTTCCTCACTACCGGCTGGATCTGATGGAGCGCTGGACGGCCGCGGACGGTGATGAGGACGTGCACCCTCCGCGTGTCCACAAGCTCGGCGGAAAACGCTGGAAGCACCTCAAGCGCAAGACGATCGAGCAGATTCAGAGAATGGCGGCCGAGCTTCTCGAGCTCTACGCACACCGTACCGTCGTCTCCGGACACGGCTTCCCTCAAGAGACGAGCTGGCAACGCGAGATGGAGTCGGCGTTCCTCTACGAGGAGACGCCGGATCAGCTGCGTGCGTGGGAGGACGTCCGGCGTGACATGGAGGAGCCACGCCCGATGGAGCGGCTGATCTGTGGAGACGTCGGCTTCGGCAAGACCGAGATCGCCATGCGCGCGGCGTTCAAGGCGGTGCAGGATGGGAAGCAGGTCGCCGTGCTGGCCCCGACGACCGTGCTGTCCGAGCAGCATCTCCACACGTTCCGCGAGCGGTTCGCCGGCTTCCCGGTGCGAATCGAGGCCCTGTCGCGCTTTCGCTCCCGCGCCGAGCAGCGGGAAGTCCTGGCGGGGATCGAGTCGGGCGTCGTCGATGCCGTCGTCGGCACCCACCGTCTCCTGTCGGCGGATGTCCGGTTCCGCGACATAGGACTCCTGGTGGTCGACGAGGAGCAGCGTTTCGGGGTGCGTCACAAGGAACGCCTCAAGGAGCTGAAGCGTTCGATCGACGTGCTCACGATGACGGCGACTCCGATCCCGCGAACTCTCCAGATGTCTCTTGGGAAGCTTCGCGACCTGTCACTCATCGAGACACCGCCCCGCGATCGCATGCCGATCATCACCCACGTTCTGCCCTGGCACGACGGCATCATCCTGGAGGCGATGCGGCGCGAGCTGGACCGCGGCGGACAGGTCTTCTTCGTGCACAATCGGGTCGAGACCATCGAGGTGCTCGCCGAGCGCGTCTGCCAGCTCGTTCCGGATGCGGTGGTCGAGGTCGCCCACGGACAGATGCCCGAGCGAGACCTCGAGGTGGTGATGAGGACCTTGATGGACGGCGATCTCGACGTTCTCGTCTGTACGTCGATCATCGAGAATGGGCTGGACGTTCCCAACGCCAACACGATGATCGTGCATCAGGCCGACCGCTTCGGCCTGGCGCAGCTATACCAGCTGCGCGGCCGGGTCGGGCGCTCCCACCACCGGGCGTACTGCTATCTCGTCGTGCCGAGCAACGTCGCGCCCGATGCCGAGCGGCGGCTCCGGGTCCTCGAGCACCACACGGAGCTCGGATCGGGCTACCAGGTGGCGCTTCGGGATCTTCAGCTGCGCGGCGCCGGTAATCTCCTGGGGACGAATCAGTCGGGCTTCGCGCAGGCCGTGGGACTGGATGTCTACCAGCGGCTCCTCCAGGGCACGGTGCGCCGGCTGAAGGGGGAGGGCGACCCGGAGAAGACGGCGGAGACGCAGATCGCCGTCGAGGGAGAGGCGTATCTTCCGGATGACTACATCCTTGATGCGGAGCAGAAGATGCACCTGTACCGGCGCATCTCGCGGATCGGGCAGCTGGGCGAGGTGGATGAGCTCGAGTCCGAGCTCCGGGACCGGTTCGGGCCGCTTCCGGAAGCCGCTGTCCGACTTCTTGGATCGATCCGGCTGAAGCTCCTGGCGCATGCCCTAGGCGTCGAGTGGATACGCGTGGGAGAGAGTACGGCGAGGGTCGTCTTCGAGGAGAGCTCGGTGCCGCGGCTGACGGTTCTCAGGGACGCGTTTACGGACAGGCAGCTTCACGTTGAAGTGCGCCGCCCGCAGCCCTTATCCTTGGTGCTGAACAAGGGTGGGGCAGAGCCGCTGATGGAGACCCTGACGGCGGCGTTGGCCTTGCTGGCGACGCCGGATGCCAAACCCCTTTTGCCGGCGTAAGACAAGATGGTCGATCGAGTTGCAGGAGAGTTGTTCTCGGAGGGCCTCCGGCGGACCGCGGCGAGCGGTTGGCGGATCGCTGCGGCCGCCACCCTGATCACGGCCGGGGTTGCCTGTTCCGGTGGCTCGCCGCCGGAGACAGGCCCGAGCGTCGGCCGTACCGACGAGCCCGACGGCGCGGGGACGGTTCAGGGGGACATCGACCAGCCGGAGGCCGAGTCTCCGCCGGAGACCGCCGACCCGCCGCTGGAGACACCGGAAGCCCAGGCGCCGGCGACACCCGAAGCGCAGGCGCCGGCGACACCCGAGGCGCAGGCGCCGGAGACACCCGAGACACAGGCGCCGGAGACACCCGAGACACAGGCGCCGGCCGGCCTTCCGATCACCGACAGCTTCGGAGCCCCGAGTTTCGGAGCGCCGGCCGACTCGGGCGGACAAGCGGATGAGCCGGAGGCCGAGACGCCTCCCGCCGATCGGCCCCAGACCGTAGGGGATCTGTTCTCCGGGTCCGGAGTGGCCATGGGAGGAGACGAACGGCCCACGACCGTTGGCGACCTGTTCGAGGACCCGGCCGCCGCGGAACAGGGCCCCGGATTCGGCCTGCCGGCCGATCCGGTCGCACCTCCGCCGACCGCGGCGATGCCGCCGGCCATCGACTCACTGGAACTCGTAGACCGAATCGTCGCGATCGTGGGCGACACGGCCATCCTGATGAGCGAGGTTCGCGAGAAGGTCTTCCAGATGCGGGCGCAGGGGATCGAGATGCCCACCGATCCTGCCGGCCAGGATTCTCTGGCCTTCGCCACGCTGGAAGGCATGGTAGAGGAGCTGATGATCGTGAAGCAGGCGGAGTTTGCCGGCATTGCGGTGACCGAAGATGAGCTGGACGCCGAGGTCGATCAGCGCTTCGAGACGATCCGCTCGCGCTTCGGCTCCGACGAGGAGATGCTCCAGCGGGTCGAGGAGTCCGGCCAGAACATGTTCCAGTTTCGCCGCATGATCCGATCGCAGGCCCGTAAGGACATGATCGGGCAGCGATACATCAGCACCCAGATGGGCGCGATGCTCTCGGTCCGCGTGACCGAGCAGCAGATCGTCGACGAGTTCAACGCTCGAGCGGCGGGGGCGACGAGGCCCGCCACGCTCGACCTGCTGCAGGTGACCATCGACCCGAAGCCCAGCGAGGCGGCGCGTGACAGCGCGCTGGAAGAGGCCGTAACCGCCCGCGACGAGATCCGAGAGGGCGAGGACTTCGACGTCGCGGCCCGTAGGTACTCCGACGACGTGGGCACACGAGCCGACGGCGGCGACCTCGGCTGGATCCGTCGCAGCGAAGTCGACCCGGCGTTCGGCGACGCCGCCTGGGCCGTCCGCACCGGGATCGCGATCGGGCCGGTGGAGAGCCGGTTCGGCTTCCACATCATCAAGGTGGAGAACGTGCGGGGAGGAGAGCGTCACGTGCGCCACATCCTCATCCGGCCCTACATCGCGCCCGAGCAGATCGAGGAAGCACGGCAGCTCGCCGCGGCTGTCGCCGACAGCGTTCGCGACGGCGAGGATGCCACGGTGATGGCTGAGCGCTACGGGACCGATCCGGAGGACTCACGCATCGACAACGCGCGGGTGGACAGAATCTCGGCAGCGCTGGGCGCCGAGTTCGCCGAGGCGCTTCGAGGCGCTCAGACGGGGGACGTCATCGGACCTGTCGAGGTGAGCGGGGCCACTGGCAACGCCTCGTTCATCGTCATCGAGGTCAGGCGATACCGACCCGAGGGTGCCTACGAGCTGGACGAGGTTCGAGACCAGATTCGCGACCAGCTGATGCAGCAGGGGCAGTACGAGGCGCTGGTGGAACAGCTCAAGCAAGAGGTCTACGTCCGCATGCTGATCTGACGTTATCCTCGTGGCTCGATAGGGCGGTGTCACCCCATGGGGTCCGGATCGGCGTCACGCTCGGTGATCCGCGTGGCATAGGCGTCGAGGTGGCGATCGCGGCGCTTGCCGATATGCCTCCGCTGGATCATCTCTCGTTCGTGGTTCTCGGCTGGGAGGGTGCGCTTCCGGCCGAGCTCCTGCAGCGCCAGGACGTGGAGCTCGAAGCGGTCGGCGCCTGGGCCGCCGCAACGGGCGACGCCGACGCATCGGCCGGAGGTTTGGCAGCTCTCGCCATCGAACGCGGCATCGACCTCGCCCTCGACGGCCGGATCGACGGACTCGTGACGGGCCCGATCTCGAAGGCGGCCCTCGCCGCCGCCGGGTACTCGGTTCCCGGCCATACCGAGCTTCTGCGCCAGCGGACGGGCGTGCCCGAGGTGACGATGATGATGGCGGCGGAGACGACCCCTCTCGGAGGCCCGCTGCGCATGGCGCTTCTCACCGCCCACATCCCGCTTCGCGATGTGCCCGATGCGCTGACGCCGGAGCTCGTGGAGCAACGCTCCAGGATCGCCGAGCGCGCCCTGCGGGATTGGTGGGGCCTGGCCTCTCCGCGTCTCGCGTTCGCCGGAGTCAACCCACACGCATCGGAGGGAGGCAGGTTCGGGGATGAGGAGACGCGGGTGCTCGCGCCGGCTATCAGGGTTCTGGAGGCGGAGGGGATCCGGATAGCGGGGATCTTTCCCGGCGACACGGTATTCGGCAGATGTATGGAGGGCGAAGTCGATGCGGTGGTGATACCCTATCATGACGTGGGCCTCGCGGTGATCAAGACGCTGGCGCGGGAGACGGGCGTGAACGTGACGGCGGGGCTTCCCTTCCCGCGCACCTCGCCCGACCATGGAACGGCGTTCGACATTGCGGGGCAGGGCCTGGCGAACCCCGGCTCGATGAAGGCCTCGATCGATCTCTGCGTGAGGTTCGCGGAACGGGCCGCTGGACGCGCCCCGGAGGTAGTCGTTTGATCAAGTTTCGGAACGTCACCAAGCACTATCCGCGCAGCGGCACGGCGCTGGCGGACGCCTCCTTCCACATCCGCAAGGCGGAGTTCGCCTTCCTGACCGGACCATCGGGAGCCGGCAAGACGACCGTGCTGCGGCTCGTTCATATGGAGACGGCCCCGACGGAAGGCGAGGTGATCATCTCCCGCTTCTCATCGGCCCGGATCCGGCGGCGAGAGATCCCCCAGCTCCGGCGTAGTGTCGGCTTCGTTTTCCAGGATTTCCGCCTTCTCGAGCGGTTCACAGCGGCGGAGAACATCGCCTTCGCGCTCCAGGTTACCGGCGCGAATCGTTCGGCGATCCGCTCGAAGGTGATGCGCCTCCTCGGCCATGTGGGGCTCGCCTCTCGGGCTTCCGCCTATCCGGCCGAGCTCTCCGGCGGCGAGCGCCAACGGGTCGCGATCGCCCGCGCCCTGGCCACCGATCCGCTCGTGCTGCTGGCCGACGAGCCCACCGGCAACCTCGACGAGCGCGCTTCGCTGGGCGTGTTCGAGCTCTTCAAGCAGCTGAACGCGCTCGGCACGGCGGTGATCCTCGCCACGCACGACGCCACTCTCCTGCGGCGTCATCCCGAGACGCGCGTGCTCGAGCTGGAGGGCGGACGACTGGTCTACGACTCGGGTTCGGACGCACCGAGGCCGTTCCACGGCGACTCCTCCATCTTCCAGCTCGTGCGCGATGGCCCGCCGATGCACAGCGGCGCGAAGGAGGGGAGCGCTATCGAGCGCGGAGGTCCGGCTCCATGAGGCCGTTTCGCGAGGCGCTGCTCTCGCTGGTTCGGCGGCCCGTGCTCGCGGCGCTTTCCGTGACGGCGATCGGTCTCAGCCTATTCATTCTCGGCTTGTTCGGCCTCACGGCGCACAACATCTCGAAGGCGCTGGCAGCCGTCGAGGAGAAGGTCGAGATCGTGGCCTACCTCAGGGATGAGATCGACGAGGCGCAGCTGCGCCTCGTTCGGAGCGAGATCGGGGCCTTCCCCGAAGTCGAGTCAGTCGAATACGTGTCGAAGACCGAGGCGCTCTACAACGCCTCGCGGGAGCTCGCCGAGTTCTCTGACGTCTTTCCGGACGTCGAGGTGAACCCCCTGCCGGCGTCGCTGGAGGTCCGACTGCTCCCCGGGCGACGAGACCCGCAGACGGTCGGCACCGTAGCGGCGCGCATCAGCGGCTACGAGTTCATCGACGAGGTGCGGTTCGGCCGCGAGTGGGTGAACCGGATCCACACGTTGCGGCGGATCGCGGGAGGCACGGCGCTGATCGTCGGTGGATCGTTCGCTCTCGTCGCCATGCTTCTGGTCGGAACGACCGTGCGCATGTCGATCCACGCGCGCTCGACCGAGATAGCGATCATGGAGAACGTCGGAGCGACCGCCGGTTTCATTCAGCGACCCTTCCTCGCCGAGGGGCTCATCTCGGGCCTGGCCGGGGGGGCGCTCGCCCTGGCTCTGACGTTCGCGGCCTACCGACTGCTGGACCGGGCCGTCATGGCCGTCCTGTGGCTCCCCGATCTCTGGATCGTCGCCGGCATCGTGGGTGGGGGCGTGTTGGGGATGCTCTCAGCGGGCCGGTCCGTGCGGCGAGAGCTGAAGGGCCTCTATGCGATCTAGGCGGCTGTCGACCCTCGGGGCCAGAGGATCGGCGCTCCCCTACGTGGGCGCTCTCCTCGTCAGCCTCGCCGGCTCTCCGCTTCCCTCGAGCATCGGCTCGCCGCTCGAGCTCCGCCTCGCCCTGGCTCAGGACTCTCTCCAGAAGCAGATCGAAGAGAGCAAGACCCGGCTCGACCAGATCCGGGCCGAGCGCGAGAGGTTGCGGAACGAGATGGGGCAGCTGGCCGGCCAGGTGCACGACGAGATGGAGGAGATCAACAACCTGGAACGCCAGATCGGCACGTCGAGCAGTGTCGTCGCCGAGCTGGATCTCCAGCTGTCCGGCGTGCTCGCCCGGGTGGACCGCAGCACCCGCGACATGATTCAAACGCGCGACGAGGTCGTGTTTCGGAAGGCCGTGCTTGGCGAGCGGCTTCGCCAGATCTACAAGCGTGGCGCGCTCGGGACCGTCCAGGTCCTGCTTGGAGCGCGATCGTTCACCGACCTCATCAACCGCTACAAGTATCTCCGGCTCGTCGCGCTTCAGGACCGGCTCATCATGGGCCAGGTCGAGCAGCTGGAGACGCGGCTCAGCGACCAGCGAGAGCTGCTGGCGACGGAGCTCGACGGCATCCAGCGGCTTCGCCGTGAGAAGGTGAGCGAGGTAGATGAGCTGGAGGAGCTGGAGGAGCAGCGTCAACGCAGGCTCTCCCGAATCCGCTCCAGGGAAACCGCCGCTCAGAACCGGCTGTCGCAGCTGGCTCGCGACGAGGAGCGCCTGCGACAGCTCGTCGTGGACCTCGAGGCGGCGCGGAGGGAGGCCGAGCGTCTCGCCGGCGCGGTGACGACGCCCACGCTCAGGACAGCCGACCTGGGGAACCTCGCGTGGCCGGTCCAGGGCAACGTGGTCTACGGCTTCGGGCCCGAACGGCGAGGCAACACGACGCTGGCTCGTGACGGTATCGGGATCGGGGCCCCCTCCGGCACACCCGTCCATGCAGTGGAGGCCGGGAAGGTCGCGTTCGCTGGCGGGTGGGGGTTGTACGGTCCCTCGATCATCCTGAGCCACGGCGGAGGCTACTACTCGCTCTACCTGTACATGCAGAACCTCTCCGTGCGGGAGGGCGACGACGTGGAACCGGGGCAGATTCTCGGCGGCGTGGGCGGCGTCGGCTCGCCGGAGGGGCCACACATCGAGTTTCAGATCCTCCAGCCCGGCTCTGCGGGCGAGCCCCGCCCTGTCGACCCGGTCCGCTGGCTCCGGGACCGATCTTGAGCCTCCCGCCCGTCGCAGGACACGACCAGCTGCGCCGGCTGCTGGCGGACGCTGCAACCTCGGGTGGCCTTCCCCAGTCTGTGCTCCTCCGCGGAGCGCCGGGAATCGGGAAGCAGCGGCTCGCGCTCTGGCTGGCCGCGGTCCTTCAGTGCGAGCGACAGACCAGTTGCGGCGACTGCCGCAGCTGCCGGCTCGCCTCGGAGCTCCAGCACCCGGACATCCACTGGTACTTTCCTCTGGAGCGCCCGAAGCGTGTGGCCGCCAACAAGCTCCGCGACAAGCTGGAGGAGGCCCGCCTGGCCGAGCTCGGTGCGCGCCGGGCCGAACCGCTGCGTCGGCCGGCAGAGGACGCACCGACCGGCATCCACCTCGGAACGGTCGAGAACCTCCGCCAGCGGGCCATCCGGCGCCCGGCGATGGGCCCCCGGACGGTCTTCATCGTCGGACGGGCCGAGCAGATGGTCTCGCAGCAGGCGAGCCAGGAAGCGGCGAACGCTTTCCTCAAGCTGCTGGAGGAGCCTCCGGAGGACGTCCATATCTTCCTCACCACCAGCCGGCCGGGAGCCCTTCTCCCGACGGTGCGCTCGAGGGTGCTCTCGATCCGGGTCCTCCCGCTGGCCGACGAGGAGGTCGCCGCATACCTGGAAGCCGAGACCGACATCGGGACGGAAGAGGCACACAGGGTAGCGCGCCTCGCTCAAGGCTCGATAGGAAGAGCGCTTCAGATCGTCGGCGGCGAACAGGGAGGGTACGACGACGCGGAGCGCCTGCTCCGCGTGGCGCTTGGCGGCAAGAGGGCCGATCGGCTTCGCTACTCGCTCTCGCTCT
>JBDGZR010000070.1:0-14708 GCA_039588495.1 Gemmatimonadota bacterium
GGCGCGTCTCCGCCCGAAAGCAGAGAGCTCGCGACGGGGGTTGAACCCGTGACCTCGTCCTTACCAAGGACGCGCTCTACCACTGAGCTACGCGAGCACCTTCCGCGACGAAGGTAGCAGGGGCGGAGGGACTCGAACCCCCAACCGCCGGTTTTGGAGACCGGTGCTCTGCCAAGTTGAGCTACGCCCCTTCGTATGGCTGGGGGCGGAATTGAACCGCCGACACCCGCGTTTTCAGCGCGGTGCTCTACCGACTGAGCTACCCAGCCGACATCGTCGGAACCGCCGACCGCATCGGCAGCCGTCAGCTCCGGGGGTGGGATTCGAACCCACGACCTAGTGGTTAACAGCCACCCGCTCTGGCCACTGAGCTACCCCGGAATATCGAAGCGCCGCTCTCGTCAGCGGCTCTGCCGCGAACAAGATCGCCCGACACGTAAAAAACGCCCCGCCAGGCGCGACGCGCGGCAGGGCCTATGATAGCGGGGGCGGGATTCGAACCCGCGACCTTCGGGTTATGAGCCCGACGAGCTACCAGACTGCTCCACCCCGCAGCGATCGGCCCATCGTAAACGCGGCACTCACGATAGTCAAGCCTGCGCGACTGAATCGGACACCCCGGATCAGCCCGTATGACGGGCCTATCCGCCGCTTGCCCACTCTTGGCAACCTGCCTAATGTGGCGCCGTGAAACCGGCCGCGCGTACCGCGTTCGACGTGTCTCGCCCGAGCTCGAGAGCAAGCGCCTTGCCAGGCGCTCTGGCAACCGATCTCGGTCGCCTTCTGGGACCTGCCGGCTTCATCCGTGAAGCCGATCGTCTCCTCGCCTACGAATCCGACGCGCTCACTCGCATCCGCGGGACTCCGATCGCCGTCACGCTCCCCGCCACGCGCGAGGAGCTGCGACTCGCGGTACGCATGCTGTACGAAGCGGAGATCCCCTTTGTTCCGCGCGGAGCCGGCACCGGACTGACCGGTGGAGCGGTCGCCCGGGGGGCGGTGATCGTCGGCACCGGCCGGCTCGACCGGTTCCTGCGGATCGACCCCGATGAGCGCCTCGCGGTGGTCGAACCGGGCGTCCTTACGGACGAGATCTCGCGACGCGCAGCGCCTCTCGGGCTTCGCTACCTGCCGGACCCCGGCTCCGCCTCGGCCTGCACGATCGGCGGCAACGTCGCGACGAACGCCGGCGGACCGCACTGCCTGAAGCACGGGGTGACCAGCGACCACGTGCTGCGCCTCGAGGTGATCCTCCCGGACGGCGAGCTTCTGGCGTTGGACCGCGGCGAGTCCGGCGGACCCGATCTCGGCGGGCTGTTCATCGGATCGGAGGGCACCCTCGGCTTCGCCACGGCGGTGACGGTACGCCTCGCACCCCGACCGGAGGCCGTCCTTACGTCGCTCGCACTATTCGACCGGGTCGGAGAAGCCGGCCATGCGGTCACCGAGATCCTCTCGGCCGGCGTTGTGCCGGTCGCCCTCGAGATCATCGACCGAACGACGATCCGCACGGTCGAGCGTTCGCCGTTCGCGGTCGGCCTGCCGACGGACGTCGGCGCGGCACTCGTCGTCGAGTGTGAGGGCACGCCGGAGGAAGCCGAGGAGGAGATGTCCGCCGCCCTCGCAGCGGTCCGGATCGCGGCGCCCCGCGATATCTCGAGGGCCTCGTCGGAAGTGGAGCGGGAGAGACTGTGGCGTGCCCGAAAGAGCGCTTTCGGCGCGCTCGGGCAGTTGGGCCCGGACGTTCTCGTCGAGGACACGGTCGTTCCGCGCACGAGGCTGCCGGAGCTGCTTCCGCGGATCGAAGCCGTCGGGGAGAGGCATGGCCTTCGTCTGGCCAACTTCTTTCATGCCGGCGATGGGAACCTGCACCCGAACATCGTCTTCGACGTGGGCGACCCCGACGAAGCCGAACGAGTCGAAGCCGCTCGGCTCGAGATCCTGGACCTCTGCATCGAAGCCGGCGGAACGATCACCGGGGAGCACGGGATCGGGCTCGACAAGCTGAAATCCGTGCCGCGCGTCCTGGCGCCGGCGGAGCTCCACACGCTCCGTTCGGTGCGGGATGCCGTCGACCCGCGCGGGCTGTGCAACCCCGGTAAGGTGCTTCCTCCGGCTGGCACGGAAGAGCGGCGACTCGAGCAGTTCCGTGAACGGGGCTCGGCCCCGGAAGAAAGTGCGGAACAGGGCCGGGAGGCAGGCGGCGCCCCCATCTGGCATGCACCGGCGACGCAGGCGGATCTGCAGGCAGTCATCGCGGCACGAGCCGCGGGTTCCGCCGTGCTGGCGACGGGCGCCGAGGGGCTCCGTGACGCGTCGCCGCCGATCCCGGAGCATGCGACCCTGGTGTCGACGGCCGCGCTCGACGGCACGCTGGAACACCGGCGAGATGACCTGACGGTCACCGTCGGCGCCGGCAGGAGAGTCGGTGAGGTACTGGCCGAGCTGAGGCGCGAGGGGCAGTGGATCCCGCTCTCGGGCGACTCTCTGGCGCTGACGGTCGGAGGCCTCGTAGCCTCCGCGCCCCCCGGGCCGTTCGACGGCACCCTCGGACCCCTGCGCCGGCAGCTTCTCCAGATCCGGGTGGTGTCGCTCGAGGGAGTCACGCAGCGGTGGGGCCGCCCCGTGATGAAGAACGTCGCCGGCTACGATTTCACACGGCTCTACTGCGGCAGCTTTGGCCGGCTCGGGGTGATCACCGAAGCCACCTTCCGGCTCTGGCCGCTTCCTGCGGCCTTCTCACGGCTCGTGGCGCGGGGACCGGGGGCGTTGCAGCTGGCTCGTTCGCTGGCAGACGGTGAAGCGGAAGGGGCCGTACCGGATGGGGCGCGGTGGGGTCGAGAGCGGCACCGGGACGGCACGGTCGACGAAGAGCTTGTCCTCTGGCTCCTAGGCTCCGAGCGCTCGACCGAGTCGCGCCGGGCGAAGCTCGTCAAGCTGGCCCTGCGGCTCGGGCTCGATCTTCGGCCGGAACCGGAGGTCGGGCGCGAAGCGCCCGCGGCTCGCCGGAGGTCCACCGCCGATGTGCGCCGATGTGCGCTCCGCGTCTCCGCGCCGGCGGCGGATTCCTGGGAGATGCCGGCGCGACTCACGCCGCTCCCGGGAGAAGGCTGGTCGCGGATCGACCTGTTTCCCGGGGCCGGCGTTCTCAGGATCGGGTACGACAGGGATCCGGGCGAAGCGTCCCCACTCGTGGAACGGATCCTCGATGCCTCGGCCGGGGCAGGCCTGGCCGTCGAGCGCGGCGGACGAGAGGAGCACAGCGCGGCGCAAAGCCGCCGGCCGGCGCACCTCGCAGCGCTGGAGGGGCGGGTCATCGGCGCCGCGGGCGGTCAGGACCGATGCTGGCAAGCCGACTACGTCTGACTACCTTTGGGCAGATGACCCGCTACTCGCTCTCTGTGATCGTCGCGTTCGCGACTCTCCAGCCCGTGTCCGCCGGGGCCCAGACGACGTACGACCGTGCGGATGCCGCACCCGGCGACGCGGCGGGCCTGACCCGGCTTGCGGAATCGATCCTGGGCCCGGGGACCGATACGTACCTCGTACCGGTGGAGTCGCCATCGGGTGGCGTGTTGCCGCGGTGGCGTACGGGTGAGGACGGGAGCGCACGGACGGTCACGATCTACTTCGAGTCCCCGGATGATCCGGTTCGGTTCGGAACCGGGTATCGGTGGGCGGTGAATCAGGCGCTCTCGCTCTGGACCTCGATCCCGGGTGTCTCGCTCCGCTTCCAGGAGGCGGCGGGCAGGGGCACCGCCCAGGTGATCGTGAAGTGGGTGACGCAGATGTCGACGGAGCACAGCGGCCTCACGGCATGGGAGACGGACCAGAACGGCTGGATCGCCTCGGCGGTCGTGACGCTGACGCTTCTCCGCAGGGACGGGCGGCCGGTGGACCGGCACCTGGCTCGGCGGATCGCCCTCCACGAGGTCGGCCACCTCGTCGGCCTCGGGCACAGCGAGGACGCGGGGGACATGATGTTTCCGACCAGCGAGCAGTCGCGTCTCTCCCCGCGTGACCGATCCAGCGCTCGGCTCCTGTACGCGATCGAGCCATGGGTCCTTCTCGAGCCCGGGCCGTAGGTCGCGGCCCATGTCGCTGCTTACGGGGTGCCGATGAAGATCTATACGCGGAAGGGTGACGCCGGAACGACCGGGATGCTGGGCGGCGTGCGGGTGCCGAAGCACGACCCCCGGGTCGCCGCGTACGGCGCCGTGGATGAGCTGAACAGCCACTTGGGGTTGGCTCTCGCGCTGCGGCAGGGAGAGGTGCCCGACAGCGAGCGCGCGCTTCGCCTGCAGGAAGACCTTCTCATCATCGGCGCCCGGTTGGCCGCAGCGGACCCCGTAAGCGCGCTCGAGAAGGGGGTGATCCCCGATCTTCGAGCGGAGAGGATCGGCGAGCTCGAGGCATGGATCGACGAGCTCGACAGCTCCCTGCCCCCGCTGGACGCGTTCCTCCTTCCCGGTGGCTCGCCCGTCGGCGCTCAGCTCCAGGTGGCGCGCACCGTATGCCGACGCGCGGAGCGTGCCATCGGCATCCTGCTGGAGGATCAACCGCAGCTGGGCCAAGTGGTGCTCCCGTACATGAACCGGCTCTCGGACCTGCTGTTCGTGCTCGCCCGCGCCGCGAACCTCGAGGCTGGAGTAGAGGACCCGGAGTGGCGGCCGCGATCGTGACTCGGCCCGCTGACTCGGCTCGTCCGGCATCGGGTATCGACCGGTTGGCCTTCCGGCTGGATGTCCTGGAAGCCGCCCGGTTATTGGAGATCCCGTATCTGGTCGTTCACGGAACCGAGGATGAGGCGGTGCCGGTCTCGGAAGCCGAAGCCCTCGCCGCAGCTGCCGGAGAGCTCGCCACACTCTCTCTTATCGATGGGGCCGGGTACACCATGAACGCCAAGCATCCGTTCGAGGGATCGAACCACGAGCTGGAGCGTGCGATCGACCTCACGGCCGGTCATCTGGGTGCGAATCTGCCGGAGAGGGGCGTATGAGAGCGTCGGGCTTCATCCTTCTGGCGGCGGCGCTGGGATCGGCGCCCGCGGCGTGCCGGATCGAGGGCGGGGCCCCCGCGGCCGGGACCGACACGATCCCGGGTGTCGAGACGCAGGTGACGCGGATGCTGGAGCGCTCCGCCGGGGCGTGGAACCGCGGAGACCTCGACGGCTTCATGGACGACTATCTGCGCTCGCCCACGACCACGTACATCGGCAGCTCGGGCCGCGTCGCGGGCTGGGAAGCGATCCGGGCCAGATACGCTCCGCTCTTCCAGGCCGGCGCGTTGAGGGACAGCCTTCGCTTCGAGGAGGTGGCCGCCCGGCCCCTCGGCGACGCCTATGCCGTGGCGACCGCCCGCTACGTGCTCTTCCGGGAGGGCGACGTCACGGGTTCCGGGCCGTTCACTCTCGTCCTCTGGAGGACCGGCGAGGGCTGGAGGATCGTGCACGACCAGAGCGCATCGGACCCGCCGGTCGAGGAAGAGACCGAGGGTCCCGTTGGCAACGGTGAGGCCGATGGTTCGGCCACCGACGAAGATCCGACGACCCGGGCCGACGGATCCTCCGGGTGACGGCAGCGCTCGCGCGCCCGGCGCGACTGCTCGATGGCCGGTCCGATCTCGCCGCGTGCGTGCACTGCGGCCTCTGCCTCCCGGCCTGCCCGACCTATCAGGCGACCCGGGATGAGAACGACTCGCCCCGGGGCCGAATCCATCTCATGAAGCTCGCCGTCGACGGCCGCCTGTCGACCCGTGGCGCCTTCACCCATCACATCGACCGGTGCCTGGGCTGCCGGGCGTGCGAGCCCGCCTGCCCGGCCGGAGTGCGCTTCGGCTCGCTCCTGGAGCGGGCTCGGGAGGACCGCGCGGCCGGCGAGGGCGGCGTCGGAGCGAGGTGGCTGATCGGAGCCTTCACGGGCAGGACCTCACCGGTCGCCTACGCCGTGCTCCGGGCGCTGCGGGGCTCGGGGGCGGCGGTCGCGGGCGCTCGCCTGCCGGGCCGCATCGGCCATGCACTGGCCTGGCTCGCGGCGACTGCGCCTAGGTCTTCGTCCGAGTCGCCTTCGACCTCATCCTCGACATCGCCTTCGACTTCGCCTTCTGCCTCGGCTTCGATCTCTCCTCGCGTGGCGTCGGAAGAGGAGATCGACCCGATTCCCGCCTACGCCCTCCTCGAGGGGTGCATCATGAAGGGGCTGTTCGGACGCGTACATGATGCCACACGCCGGGTTCTCGGAGCCGCCGGCTACTCGGAACGCCCGGCGTCGGGACAGGGCTGCTGTGGCGCCCTTCATGCGCACGCCGGGCTGGCCGATGCGGCACGACATCTCGCGAAGCGCAACATCGAGGCCTTCGAACGATCGGGGGCGGACTGGTTCGTGGCCAACGCGGCCGGGTGCGGCGCCGCCATCAAGGAGTATCCGGATTGGCTGGCGGGCTCCGAGGAGTGGCGCGAGCGGGCGGGGCACGTGGCATCCGCGACATGTGATGTCACCCGACTCGTGGCCCGGAGCTCCGGCCTGAACGCGGAGCTGAAGGCGGCGGTCGCCCACGACGCTCCCTGCCATCTCTCCTTCGGTCTTCGAGATGACGAGGCACCCCTGGAGGCGCTGTCGGCGGTGAGGGGTCTGGAGATCGAGAACCTCCCGTCCTCCAGCCGCTGCTGCGGAGGCGCCGGACTCTACGCGCTCGCCCACCCCGAGCTCTCGGGCAGAATCCTGGAGCTGAAGCTGCGGGAGATCGAAGAGGGGGAATACGATACGGTGGTGACCGGGAATCCCGGCTGCATGATGCAGATCGGGGCTGGACTGCGGAGAGAGCGCTCGCGGGCGGGCGTGGCGCACCCGGTCGAGATCCTGGACCTCGGACTTCGCCGTGCTGCAGCGGCGGCGGCGACGGGAGCTGGCTAGATGGAGCTCCGCGGGCGTACGGTGGTCGTCACGGGAGCCAGCACCGGAATCGGCAGGGCGATCGCCGGCAAGCTGGCCGAAGCAGGCTCCAGCCTCGGGATCTGCGCCCGAAACGAGGCCCGCCTGGAAGAGGCGGCGGGCGCGCTGCGGGCCGCGGGAGCGAAGGTGGTGGCGATCCCGACCGACGTGGCGCGGGAGGAGGAGGTCGAGCGCTTCGCCTCAGAGGTGAAACGGGAGCTCGGTCGGACCAGCGTGTTGGTCAACAACGCCGGGGTGGGCCGGTTCGGGAGCTTCCTGGATCTTACGCTGGACGACTACGACCGAACCTTCGCGGCCAACGTCAGAGGGCCATTTCTGTGCTCCAAGCGTTTCATCCCCGACATGGTCGAGGCCGGGGATGGGGTCGTGGTGAACATCGCGTCCCTTGCCGGTAAGCATCCCTTCCGCACCGGCTCGGTGTATGCAGCATCCAAGCACGCGCTTCTCGGCATGTCCGCCTCCATGATGCTGGACCTGCGGGAGCACGGCGTGCGCGTGCTGTGTGTGTGCCCGGGCTCCGTAGACACGCGGTTCTTCGGGGAGGAGAGCCACCGCACGCCGAGGGGCGCAAAGGTCCTCGACGCCGATGACGTGGCGGACCTGGTGCTCACGGCCATCCGCATCTCGGACCGCGCTACGGTGAGCGAGGTCGAGATACGACCGATCGATCCTTGAGGATTCACGGCATAGGGATCCGAGAGGCCGCGCGTAAGTAGGAGAGTCTCACGGGCAACGACTCCGAAAGGACCCGACTTTGCAGAGTTTCGATTACCTGATCGTGGGCGGCGGGCTCGCCGCCGCTTCGGCCGTCGACGGCATACGCAGCCTGGACGCCGAGGGCAGCATCGCCATCCTGGCCAACGAGAGCGAGCCGCCGTATCACCGTCCGCCTCTCTCCAAGGAGTTCCTCCAAACGCCGGAAGCGACCCGAGACCTCCTGCACGTCAAGCCGGAAGGCTGGTTCGAGGAAGAGGCGAAGGTCACCCTGCTCAACGGCGTGCGGGCCACTTCGCTGGATCCGAAGGAGATGACGATCGGCACGGCGGCGGATGAGACTTATCACGGGGCGAGGATTCTGCTGGCCACCGGCGGGCGGCCTCGCTCCCTCGCGATTCCCGGCACGGAGCTGGACGGCGTGTCCAGCTTTCGGACGGTCGCGGACGCCGAGAGGCTCCGCGAGCGCGCCGCGGAGGCCGATTCGGCGCTTCTGATCGGCGCCGGCTTCATCGGAATGGAACTGGCCGCCTCGCTCACCCGATTCGATGTCGCGTCCACGATCGTCGAGCGTGAGAGCCGCGTCTGGTCGGAGATGCTGCCGCCGGTTCTCTCACACTTCGTGCAGGGATACTTCGAGGAGAGGGGCATCCGCTTCGAGCTCGATGCCGAGGTCGAGGAGCTCCTGGGCTCGGAGCGTCTGGAGGGGGCTCGACTGGCGAACGGTACCCAGGTGGCCTGTGACCTCGCGGTAATCGGAGTGGGCCTCCGCCCGAACGAGGAGCTCGCCGGAGAGGCGGGCCTGGCTGTGCTGGACGGTGTGATCGTGGATCGGTTCGGCGAGACCAGCCATGGCCACATCTACGCGACGGGCGACCTGGCGCGCTTCCCGGACCCGGTCTTCGGCGACACGCCGCGCCTCGAGCATTGGGATCACGCCAGGACCCACGGAAAGGTGGTCGGGCGGAACATGGCGGGGGCGGGTGAGCCCTTCGACCACGTCTCGTACTTCTACTCGGATGTGTTCGACCTCGGATTCAGCGTGCTCGGACGTCCGGCCGGCGCCGACGATGTACGCGTGCTGGGCGAGCTGAGCTCGGAGCGGAGCATCGTGGTGTGCGGCCATAACGGGAAACTGGCGGGCGTGGTCCTGATCAACGCCACCGATCGCCTGGAGGCGTGCCGGGAGCTCGTTCGGGAACGCCCCGCCATGGATTCGGCGTACGAGAAGCTCGAGGAGACGGAGCGCGAGCTGGAAAACGTGACATCCCAGACCCATGCCTGAACACCTGCACATGTACACCTGTACATGTAGAGTCCACGACAACAGAACCTGAGCGGAGGCATTCAACGATGGATACGGGCGAGACCCCGATCGACACGAACGAGGCTTCGACCGGCGACGCCGGGATAGCGGACCTCGTGAACGACGCGCTCCGGACGGTCAAGGACCCGGAGCTCGGCTTGAATATCGTCGACCTGGGCCTCATCTACGGCGTCGACGAGGAGGCTGGCGAGGTGACGGTCACGATGACCCTCACAAGTCCGGGCTGCCCGGCGGGCGGGCAGATCATGGAAGGAGCCAAGACCGCGGCCGAGTCCGTGGAAGGCGTGGAGTCCGCCACGGTCAACCTCGTCTGGAAACCCTTCTGGACGGCCGACCGCATCGACCCCAAGGTCCGCGCGGCACTCGGATACTGACGCGGTGATCGCCCTGCACCGAATATCTCCACACGCTCCGTACCCTCGGGCCGGGCGGTAACTTGTTCCTGCGGCTTTTTCTGCTCTTCACGCTCGTCCCGCTGCTCGAGCTCTACGCGCTCATCCGCCTGGGAAGCCTGATCGGAGCGGGCCCCACCATTCTCCTCGTCCTCGGGACCGGCGCCGCGGGAGCCTGGCTCGCCCGGCGAGAGGGATTTCGCAGCTGGAGCGCCGTCCAATCCGAGCTCGCCGCCGGCCGCCTCCCGGCCGAAGAGCTGCTGCATGCCCTCGTCGTCGTCATTGCCGGCGTGCTCCTCGTCACCCCGGGCGTTTTTACCGATGCGTTCGGGCTCCTGCTGTTGATCCGTCCGGTTCGAGCGGCCATGATCCGCAGGGTGAGGAACAGGATCGACCGTGGCATTCAGTCGGGTGACGTGCGTTTCTGGGTGCACGAGGGCTCCTCACAACCTGGCAGCGGGACGGATAGGGCCGGTCGGGACGAGTTGTCCGATGCTGCCGAGTGGCCTGGAGCGGGCGGGGCGGAGCATGAGCCTCGACGAGGGCGCGTCATCGACGTGTAGGCCCGGGCGCGTTGCCAAGTGCGCAATACGGTTCACACGATGGAGGTTCCGCAATGAAGAAGCCAATCAATCCACGACTGGGGCAGATGATCCTGCGGATCGTGCTCGGCCTCATCTTCGTGGCTCACGGCGGCAGCAAGTTGTTCGGTGGCGTGGGCGGAACGGTGGAGTTCTTCGGTAGCCTCGGCATCCCACTTCCTCTTCTGGCCGCGTGGGTGATCACTCTGCTCGAGTTCGTCGGGGGGATGTTCCTCATCGTGGGCCTGTTTGTCGTGCCTACGGCGGTCCTGCTCGCCGTGCACATGTTGGTCGGCATCATCCTCGTCCACATCCCGAATGGCTTCTTCGTCCTCGGTCCGAACGCCGCTGGCGGCTATGAGTTCAGCCTGCTGCTGATCGCCGGCCTGCTCTCCATGCTCCTGGGTGGACCCGGGCTCGCCAACGTCGACAGCCGGATGCAGCGCCTCGCCGCGGCCCAGCCTCCTCCGCCACCAGAGCCGGTAGCCGCACCGGAGACGGCGGCGCCGGAGCCGGAGGCGGTGCCCGAGCCGGAGGCGGTGCCCGAGCCGGAGGCGGCGCCCGAGCCGGAATCAACCCTCGAGCCAGAATCGGCGGTTGATTCCGAACCGTGGGCTCCGGAGGGCGAAGCCGGCGGGGAGCCGGAAGACGAGCGTGCCGGTGGGTAGGGAGCCCGCCTCCGTCGCGACGGTGGTTGGCGAGCTCGAGGCGGCGCAGGCACGGGGGGCGTCGCAGGACGAGCTTCTCGAGGCGGCGGTCCGCGCGATCGAGGCCTCCGAGCCGCGATACGACTGGGTGGGGATCTACCTGCTGGACGGCGACATGCTCATCCTGCACAACTACATCGGGCGGCCGACTGAGCACTCACGGATCCCGGTCGGCGTGGGGGTGTGCGGCTCGGCCGTCGCCGAGCGACGCGACATCAACGTGCCGGACGTCCGCGAGCTCGAGAACTATCTCGCCTGTTCGATGGAGACCCGCGCCGAGCTCGTGGTGCTGATCTCGGACCCCGTGTCCGGGCGGATCCACGGCCAGATCGACCTCGACAGCGACAGGCCCGGCGCCTTCACCCCGGAAGATGAGCGGGAGCTGAGGCGGGTGGCGGATTGGCTCGGCCGCCTCTTCTGACGAGGTGAACCGGGCTGGCCTCGCGTGGCCTCAGGCCACGACGAGCAGGGCCGTTCCGTACATCACCAGCATGCCCAAGGCCAGACCGGTGGCGTTCAGGGGGGCGAAGAGCCCGGCGGGCTGCTGGCGCCGCATCATCACCGCGATCTCGTACACGACCTCCAGAATGGCGCCGGCGCCAACGGCGAGGAACAGCGTCGCGGCGATCGGAGAGTAGGAGAAGCCCCCGATCCATGTTCCCGCGATCGTCGGCAGCCCGGCGATCGCGCCCATCGCCAGGAGGTGCCGGATCGGTGGACGGTCCGCCGCGACCGGGGCAACGATCGCGAGCCCCTCCGTCGTGTTGTGCAGCGCGAACCCGATCACCAGGAAGCTGCCCAGGGCGATCTCGCCCAGGGCGTAAGCCGATCCGATCGCCAGGCCCTCTCCGAGGTTGTGCAGACCGATGCCGAGAGCGATCAGGTAGGCGATCCCGAGCCTGTCGGTCGCATCGTCCTTCGCCTCGGGACCCCGGCGCCCCCGCCGAGCGCTGGACAGGGCTCGAAGCGCGAGAAAGCTGCCCAGCGCGCCGATCACGACGAGGCCCACCCCCTGAAAGGCCTCCGGCACCACGTCGGCCGTCTCCAGAGCCTCGTTCAGGGCGTCGGCCCCGAGAAAGATGAGAAGTCCGATCGTCAGGCTGAGGAAGAAGTGGAGCCAACGTCTGCTGACGTCACGCAGGAACGGGTACCAGAGCAGGCCGATGAGCACCGGCACCAGCCCCACGTAGATCCCCAACAGGGCGAAGATCCCGAAGAAGCGGGCGGATGGGCGCGGCGTCTGGGTGGCGACCTCCACGTCGTGAGCGAAGGTGAGCCCGGTAGAGCTCACGAGCACGACCTCGTGCGGCTCACCCTCCACCCAGGGGTAGTTCAGCGCGATCGTAGCCCTGCCGAGCCGCGGGATCGTTCGCTCTCCGTCGATCTCGTGCTGCCAGTAGGCGTCGTCGACCATGACCTGGGCCACGGTCACCGCTTCGGGCCCCCCGTTCACGACGTGGATCCGCATGAGGCCGGGCTCCGGCAGGGTCACCCGCTCGATCGTCAGCTCCTCGATCGGAGGGAAGCCCGCCCGGAGCACGCTGGCTGGATCCGCGAACACGAAGACGGCGACGAGGGCCCCCAGCAGGAGGAGGGGAGCGAGTCCGAGCAGGACGCGGCGCCCGCCGACCCCGTCAAACATAACGGTGGACCGGGATGCCGTCCTCTGCCGCGAGGTGTGGCACGGCGTCGATAAAGCTCATCCAGCCGAGCTCGGCGAACTCGCTCTGGTGGGCGTGGACCATGTGTAGCCCGGGGTTCTCCAGCTCCAGCTCGACAATGCCCCTCTCGCCCTGGCAGAGCATGATCGTGTCGGTGAGCTCGTACTGATCCGGGCGCGTCCCTGTCCGGTAGTACCGGAACATCCCGGCGTGCAGGTGCAGCGAGTTGATCGGATCGAACTCGGTCAGGTTCACCAGGTAGATGCGGACCGGCTCGCCGACGCCGACGCGGATCGGGTGCGTTCGGTAGTAGAAGGCGGCTGTGTTGACGGCGTAAACCTCGTTCTCCCCGTCGAAGTTGGTGTCGAAACCGTTCATCACCATGACGAGCTCGCGGGCGGGCGAGCGTCCTCCGGGAGGATCCACGATCAGCGTCCCGTAGAGTCCCTTGTGGATGTGCCTCTTCAGCGGGATCGCATGACAGTGATACGGGTGGACGCCGAACGGCTTCGCGGGAAACTCGTACGTGAACTGCTCACCCGGCGCGACGATCGGGAACACCCCATCCATGGCGGGTGGGTGGGTGCCGTGGAAGTGGATCGTGTGGGGGTGTGAGCCGGCGTTGGAGAAACGGATTCGAAGCAGGTCGCCCTCGGTGCACCGGAGCGTGGGGCCCGGAACGCGGCCGTTGTACGTCCAGGCGGGAAACCAGATGCCCGGAGCCACTTCGATCTCGCGATCCACCGCGACGATCTCGTACTCGCGGACCGTGCGACCGGCCTCGTCGCGGGATACGTCCCCGTAGTCGAAATCGAACAGGAAAGCGTCGGGGTCGAACCCGTCAGCCGGAGAGTGATCCCCGAAGACACCCATCCTGAGCTGAGCCAGCTCCGTCGGCGAATGGATCGCCTCCTGGACGCCGGCGTGCTCCAAGGCGGCTGCAGCGCCTCCGCGCCGTGCCAGGGCCAGGACCGATGTGCCCGAGAGCCCGGCCACTCCAACCCCACCCAGCTTCAGCCAGTCCCGCCGGCTCATCGTTTTCGGACCTGTCATCTCTCACCGCCTCGTTCCCGCCGCCAGCACCCGCTCGAGGCTACCGCGGCACCCTGAGGCTCATTTTTAGATTAGACTAAACCTGGGTTCCAAGCTAGGCAGGAAAGGGCATAGGGTCAAGTGGCAACTGGGTCGAGAGGGCGCACGCGGGTCACGCCGACGTGGCCTCCAGGCGCTGCAGCGCCCAGGCCGCGTGTTCCCCGACGAGCTCCGAGCGATCCTCTAGGCAGCGGCGAAGAAGAGGCACCGCCTCTGGACGACCGCTGTTCCCGAGGCCGACGCACAGGTTGCGGAGCATGCCGCTCCGGCCGGGCCGCGCAAAGGCCGTCTCGCGGTAGCGGCTTCGATATGCCTCATCGGAGAGCTCGAGAAGCTCCTCAGCCCACTCGAGCATCCGTTCCGGCGGAACCGGACGCCCCGGCATCGCCCCTCGAGCCGCGGTGCCGGCCCCGCCCGGACGGGCGGCTCCCAACTCCTCCGTGCTGCCCGCCGGCGCGCCGTCGTTCCAGGGGCATGCCTCCTGGCAGATGTCGCAGCCGAAAATCCGGTTCCCGATGAGCGGGCGGAGCTCGACAGGAATCGAGCCGCGGAGCTCGATCGTCAGGTAGCTGATGCAGAGGCGAGCATCGAGGCCGCGCGGCCACCGGATGGCGCGGGTCGGACAGGCGTCGATGCAGCGGGCGCAGGTGCCGCAGCGATCCTCCGTGAACGCGTCGTCCGGCGGGACCTCAAGGGTGGTGAGCAGGGCTCCGAGCAGAAGGTACGACCCGAGGGTCGGATCGATGAGCAACGTGTTCTTGCCGATCCAGCCGAGACCCGCGCGTTGGGCGTGGTCGCGCTCCAGGACGGGGCCGTAGTCCACGTATGGCAGCGTGCGCGCATCCGGATCCAGCTCTTCCACGAGATTCGCCAGAGCCGCCAACTTCTCCTCGAACAGGCCGTGGTAGTCCCAACCACGGGCGTAGCGTGCGACGACCGGTCTCTCCGCGCCCTCGGGAATCTCCGGATCGAGGCAGGCGTAGCTGAGGCTGACGACGACGATCGTTCTGCAGCCGCGTAGCGCCTGCCCGGGCTCGAGCCGGCGGCGCACGGCATCCTCCCGGGCCATGTAGGACATCTCGCCGTGCCAGCCTCTCTCCAGCCAGGCCAGATAAGCGGCGGCGTTGGGTGGCTCGGACGCGGGCGCGAAGCCGACCTGGTCGAAGCCCAGGCCGAGCGCCGCGGCACGGAGCCGGCGCTGGAGATCGTGGGGGCTCACCGGTGAGGCGGGAGGCGCATCATGACCGCGTTGGCGTTCGCGAGGCGAACGGGGTCGCCCACCTC
>JBDGZR010000071.1:0-14682 GCA_039588495.1 Gemmatimonadota bacterium
GTAACAAGGTAGCCGTAGGGGAACCTGCGGCTGGATCACCTCCTTTCTAGGGAGCAATCTCCCCCACGGGGAGAGATCCCGGTCAACCCCGCACGCCACACACACTTCTTGATATAGATGAGGGCCCGTCCATCCAGGCGGGCCCTCCTTTTTTTGGGCACCGGGGCAGCCATGAATGCCCGCTACCCCGTCTTGACCGGCACCCGCGTCCTCACGGAGCGCCTTCGGGTGCCTCCTTCACGCCGCCGCCCACACCTCCGAGCTTAAACAGACGAAACGCCGGAGGTTGATAGTCCTTCGGGAGATAATCATCCGGGATGTTCATCGGGTTCCCGTCACGGACGGCGCTCATGTGGGGAGAGGCGATCTCCATCGCGGCGGCGTTGAAGGCATCCTGGATGTTCTGGTGCAACTCCGAGTAGATGGCCTGCATCCGCGTCGGCTCCCGGGTCGTGACGTTCAGCTCGTAGGCCACATAGAAATCGTCGAGAGCCGTCTGGAGGACAAAAGGCTCCCGATCCTTCTCGAGCCCGGGGGTCTCCTTGGCTGCCTGAATCAGCAGCTCGTGGACCTTCGGCCATGGAGCGTCATATCCGATCGTCACGGTGGTATGTAGCAGCACTCCGTCCGCGGCGGCCTGCGAGCTGTAGTTGATGATGTGGTTCGCCATGACCATCGCGTTGGGAATCGATATGTCCACGTTCTTCACCGTTCGCAGGCGTGTGACGAACAGCCGCCGCTCGACCACGTCGCCCACCGCGTCGGCTATCTTCACCCGGTCCCCAAGGTCGAAGGCGTTCATGTACGTGAGAACGGTGCCGGAGACCATGTTAGCGACGGCGCCGGAGCCGCCCAACGAGAGCAGGACGCCTAGAAAGATCGATACGCCCTGGAAGGCCGGAGAACCCGATCCGGGAAGGTACGGAAAAGCGACGACGAGGAAGAACGCCCAGAGGAGCAGCCTGGCAAGCCTGAACGTCGGCTTGGCCCATTGGGGATCGAAGCCGCGCAACCGGATCCGCTTACTGGCGATTCCGCGAAACACCATCTCGGTGAAGCGGATGGCATAGCGGGCGACGAAGAAGAGAATGACCAGAAAGAGGAGGCTGGGCACGTAGTCCACCACAGAGCGAGCCATGGCGAAGAGGATCCCGGTCACGTAGTCCAGCAGTCCCTCGCCGAGTGGCCGAGTGCCGGGCATGAGGAGAAAGACGACCTGCAGGTAAACGTAAACCGTGAGGAAGTATGCGGTGTAACGAAGCGCTCGCACTAATCCCCGCACCAGGTTCGTCGTGTCCTCGTCGCTGAGAAACTCCTGCCTCTGAAAGCGTAGGGCCCTGAGCCGCGTTCCCTGCCAGGAGGTCACGCGCGCCTCGACGCGATTGAACAGGAATCGCAAAACCCAGAAGGCGAGGCTCGCGAGCAGTGTGAGCGCCGCCAGCCCCAGAAGGGCCATCAGCGCGTTTTCCTGCAGCGGAACCAGGATGTAACGCTCGATCCAGTCTCCGAGGTCGAATTCGGTCATCGTTCAGCCTGTCGTTGGAGGGTCTTTGCCGTCTGCGCCATCCCCTGCGCCGTATGCATGCCGACAAGGCGCGCAACGACGATGACGAGGAAGAGCTGGCCGAGCGTGGCTTCGAGCATCGCCAGCATGCGTCCGACGTCGGTGACGGGAGAGATGTCCCCGTAGCCGAGCGTCGTGAGGGTCACGAAGCTGAAGTAGCTGTAGATGCCCCGAACCGAGGGGTCCTCCCCGGGTCCGAGCAGCGCCTCCGGGTACCACAGCGTTCCGGGCTGCAGCATATCCGCGATCCCGTAGCCCAGGGCCCAGATCAGCGCCAGCAGCAGGTAGACGCTGGCGACCGCGAATAGTACCTCCGTGGTGACACGTTCCGCGCGGAGGATGCGAGCGAGGATCGCCCAGGTCACCCATATCAAGAAGAGATCGCCCGAGATCTCCCCGGTGAGGCTGGGCTGCCCGATCGGCGGAAGCCAATGACTGATCAAGGCGGGCGCCGCCAGGAGAAGCCCCACGATGAGAGTTGCTCGTTTCTCTGCCACCGTGACCAATGCCGTCAACGTCAGGACGGTGAACAGCGGGGGCACCACGTATTCCACCGCCCTGTCCGGAAGGAGGACGGGCGCCGCCAGCGTCAGGAGCAGGGCCGCAAAGAGGAACTTGAACCGGATGGACATCGAGGGGTCGAGCATCCGGTCGATGATGGGGCTCATGGCGATCTCCTTGGTCCGTTCGTGCGCTCTTCCTTACTGGTGACGGCGGACCCGATGGTCCGCTCCGGTCGGTGCGACGGGGAATGATGCGTATGAGGACCGTCGGGTCGGCAAGCCCCGTTGTCGCGTGTGGCGCGAACGGTCGCGCGGACCGATACGGCAAGGTACGTTCACGGCGACGTTCGCTCCGCTACTGATGATCTACTCGCGGATGGACAAGAACGGGGCGCATCGAAGCCGCCGACCAGTTCATTACAGGGATCGCGATCATGACGACACACCGAGTCCGATTCTCCTTCTTCCCGATCATCCTCGCCGTCGCCGCCACGGTGGGCGCCAGCAAGACGGCCGAAGCGCAGCCGATCCCCCGTGAAGAGTATATCCGATTCGTGCCGCTCGAGGTGCCCCGGGTGATCCGCCAGACGCCGACGAGCGAGCGACTTCACCTGTACGGGAACCCGGCCGACCCGGAATACATGGACGTTGACCCGGTCGACGGGATGGACGATCGCCGGTTCGCCGTCTTCAAGGAGCTCTCGGTGCGCTTCGCGCCCTTCATGACGCAGAACACGTGGGGGGCGCCAATGGACATCAAAGGGTTCAGGGAGGATGGGGTGGCGATGCGCCTCAACATCGACACCTGGAACCTGATGACGCGGCCGAAGAGCCTCAAGAACATCGAGGACGTCCCGTTCTTCCCGGTCGCTCCCGTGCCGTGCACCGGACCCGTAGACATCGACGTGGACCTCTCGGCCGCCGATATCGGGCGCCTTCGCAACGCTGACTGCCGGGTCCAGCAGCTGTTGGAGGAGTACGACCCGTTCCTGCCCGCCACGTCGCGACTGCGTACCGAGGCCAAGGACATCTTCGATGACTGGTTCGAGGTGCTATGGCTGGACTACCCGGGCCGCGGCCCCAAGGAGTGGAATGAGATTTTCGAGGACCCGGTCACCGAAGCCTACCGAGACAAGTGGCGCGGGGCGGTGAAGATCTACTCGCACCCGTTCCTGCGGGAGGTGGTAGGGCCGGACGGCCCCGAGGGGTACGAGTTCATCCTCCAGTACTGGTTCTTCTACCCGACGAACGACGGCGGCAACAACCACGCCGGTGACTGGGAGCACATCAACGTGGTGGTTTCGCCCAAGGACCGGGTCACCCGGAACCTGACCGAAGCCGAGGTCCTCGCCCTGATCGACGGGGAGTGGAACGGGGCCACCGGCGACCAGGAGCTCGTCATGAAGCGGGTGGACTACTACTTCCACTCCAAGGTGATGAAGCTCGACTTCTCCAGCCCGAACGCCTATCTGCCACGGGAAGAATGGCAGGCCGCCGTGAAGGCGAGCGAGCAGACGAGGCAGGGGGTCGACCGCCTGTGGAGGTACCTGCGCTGGATGGCTTTCCAGGACGAGGCGGAGACGCGGGTGAACACGCACCCGGTCGCCTACATCGGGGCGGACAACAAGGGTACCGACCAGATCTTCCAGCCGCCTGGCGGGACGAACCGGGACTCGCACGGGACGTTTCCGGCCCCGGCGATGTACAAGGACGTGGGTCCGGGCGGGGCCACCGAGGACATCCACAACTGGTTCCCGCACAAGGAGTGGTACGCCGCCGACGAGGCGGGGCGGGAGGCGATGACCACGTGGAAGCGGGGCGGCGTCATCTTCTTCGGCCGCGAGGACCGGGTGGAAGTGGTCCCCGACTGGGAGCGGGTGTACGAGCTCGCCAAGACCGACGTGGGCGTGCGGGCCGAGTGGTCCTGGCTGATCCTCCCGATTCGCTTCGGCTACCCGGCGGTGGAATCGCCCTTCGCAGGGATCGTCGCCCACGCGGAGACCGGCAACCTCTCGGTGGTCGGGCCGGCCTTCAACAACGGCTGGAACCGGTCCGGGGCCACGGCGCAGTACGCGCTCTACGATCCGAACATCTTCCCCCGCTTCTACCAGCTCGGCTGGCAGGACGGCTTCGTCAACAGCTGGGGCTACTTCAACCTCACCTTCCCGAGCCTCATCATGCTGCCGCCGCTGGACGTGGTGTGGAAGCTGATAGCGCTGCCATTCCGAGCGATCGCGCAACAGAACTACCCGACGCTCTTCCCCTCGGACAAGCTGCCGTACCGGGCGCTCGGCGTGCAGGCCGGCGTCAGCTGGAACGACTTCACCCAGGGGTACCAGGACCTGTTCATCCAGGATCCGCAGTTCACCCAGATCTTGATCGAGGTGGACGAATTCCTGCGAGGCGAGGGGATCCCCGAGGGGGAGGGGATCACCACGTTCTCCGAAGTCGATATCCAGACCGCGGTCGCCCCCTACTACGAGATCGGTTTCTTCGTGGGCGGGAAATTCGCGAGCCAGAACCGGTTCAAGTTCTCGCGCAGCGACATGGACTGGCGGCTCGAGTTCGCGGACGTGGAGGACCCGTTCCTGGTCACCTCGGACCTCAAGTTCAACGAGTGGACCGGGTTCCTGCGCTTCAGCCTCCTGCCCGGCGGCTTCCAGCCGTACTGGAAGCTGGGCTACGGGATCAGCTGGTTCAAGCTCGAGAACATCGCGACCAACGGCGAGCTGCTCCCGGATCCGGACCGTCCCTACAAGACCCAGTTCACGTGGAGCCTCGGCGCCGGGTTCGAGTTCTTCCTGCGCCGCAGCCGGGCGAAGCTGCCCGCGGGACTGGACCTGAGCATCATCGCCGAGTACGTGCGCGGCTGGAACAGCCTCGGGCTGGACGTCGGGGCGCTGCCGATCGAGTCGCTGGTGCTCATCGGGGTGACGGCGGATGAGCTGCCCCGCAATCGCACGGTTGGCCGGAACCAGTTCTTTCTCGGCCTGAACATCGGGATCTGAGGTCGGACGGCCGGTGGGCCCTGGAGCGATCCGCACGAGGGTTCGCTTGACGAGGCACGCGGAGCCCGCGTCTTGAGCCCTGGTGGAGAGCCGGACTGGCTCAAGATCCTCCGTCAACGGGAGCGGTCGTCCGGGCTGGTCGCGGGGCGGGGCGAGACGGCGTCTGATCCCGCCGACGAGGCCTCGCAGTCCACCGTCTCGCCTCCGACTCAGCAGCCGACCGCGGCTCCACCGCCTCCGGCCCCCGAGCCGGAGGCGCCGCCTTCGTCTCATCCATCGGACCTTTCACCACCACCGCCGTACCAGGTTGCGCCGCCATCGCCTCCGGCCGCCGCAGAGGCGCCGCCCCCGGTAGCGCCTGCACCTCGCACTGTCCAGCCTCAGGTGACCGGGCCGCTCGACGTGACGGGCCTCATCGCCGCCGCGGGGATGCCTCTGGTTGGGGGGCCCGGCCACACGGCCGAGCAGCGACGGCGGTCGAGGACGCGCAGCGTCCTTGTCGCCACGGGCGGGCTCACGCTGGCGCTGGGCGCGATTCTCGGTCTCAAGATCCTCGGTCTCTCACCGATCTCGAACGCCCAGTGGCTCTTCGCGGTCGTCGTGACGGGCCTCGTCCAGCTGTTGGTCTGGTACCTCCCACACCAGTATCTGGACGAACGGATCGGTTGGGACACGCACTACACCTACGTCCCGATGCTCGCCGGTGCCGCGATTCTCACGCTCTATATGTATCTGACCGTCGAGCCCGCGGCTCGGCTGCTCCTCCTGATGTCCTGGTTTGTCGGACTCTTCTTCACGGCGGGCCTGGCCGGGTTCGTCGAGGTCACCGTACTGAGTGGCGCGATGGCGGCCGGATACCTCGTCGCGGCCCGGCTCTTGGCGGCTCGAGGTCTGCTGCCGTCGTTCACCTTCGAGGTGATCGTGGCGGGCGCCTTCTTCGGGATCTGCGTCTACGCAGGCGTGGTCTTCCAGCGCCTGCTTCGGGAGCGGGCCGAGGCTCGGCACCTCAGGCGGGAGCTCACGGAGCAGGCGCTCACCGATCCACTCACCGGCTTGCCCAACCGAAGGGAGTTCGAGCGGATCATGGTCGCGGAGCTGGACAGGATCCGGCGATATGGCGGCGCCTGTACGGTGGCGATGATCGACGTCGACTACTTCAAGAACTACAACGACACCCTGGGTCACCCGGCCGGTGACACGCTGCTACGCGAGCTGGCCTCGGTGATCACCCTCCAGATGCGCCAGAGCGACTTCTTCGCGCGTTACGGAGGCGAGGAGTTCGCGCTCGTGATGGTCAACACGCCTGGCTTGGACGCGCTGGACGTGATGGAGCGGCTGCGTATCCACATCGCGACGCATCGCTTCCAGGACGAAGAGATCCAGCCGGCCGGGAGCCTGACGATCAGCGCCGGCCTGGCCTGTTTCCCCGACAACGGCTCGACCTACGAGGAACTCATCGGTCACGCCGACCAGGCCCTTTACGTGGCCAAGAGCCGCGGGCGCAACCGTGTTTGCGGACCTTGAACGACCTCTGAGCGAACCCGACTCGTTCAGAGCTGGATTCTGCGCCATCGCCGGACTTCCCAACGTGGGCAAGTCCACGCTCCTGAACCGGCTCATCGGCCAGAAGCTCAGCATCGTCACGCCGAAGGCGCAGACCACTCGTCAGCGCCTGCTGGGGATCTACTCCGATGAAGGTCACCAGGCCGTCTTCGTGGATACGCCGGGGATGCTCGAGCCTCGCTACCTGCTCCAGGAGCGGATGCGGCAGGAGGCCGACCGGGCGATCGCCGACGCGGATCTCGTGCTCTACGTGGCCGACGCCGGCTACGCCCCGAGCGTGGAGCACGCCCTCGCGTTGGCTGGATCGGACGACGGGCCATCGACCTCGGGCCAGAATTCGCCCGAGGACCGGCCTTGGGTTCTCTGTCTGAACAAGGTGGATCGGGTGACACCGGAGGAGCGGCGGGAGATCCAGGCGCGGCTCGACGGCCCGCCCTGGGACGTGCTCGTTCCCACCGTGGCGACCGAGGGGCTGGGCGTGGAGGAGCTCAAAACGGAGGTTCTGTGCCGCCTTCCACCTTCGCCGCCGCTGTACCCGCTGGATGATCTGGCGGTGGCACCGCTGCGGTTCTTCGTGGCGGAGATCGTTCGAGAGACCGTGTTCGAACGCCTGGCCGCGGAGGTTCCCTACGCGGCGGCCGTGACGATAGAGGAGTACCGCGAGCCGGAGGACGAGGGGAAACCCGTCTACATCGACGCGGTGATCCACGTCGAGAGGCCGTCCCAGAAAGGGATCGTGATAGGATCAGGCGGGAAGATGATACGCCGGATCGGAACCGAGGCGCGCGTTAAGATCGAGGAGTTCACGGGGAGGAAGGTCTACCTGGATCTTCGGGTCAAGGTGCTTCGAAACTGGCGAAGGCGAGAGGGCGCCCTTAAGCTCCTCGGGTTCCGGCCGAAGACCTGAGTGCGGTCTCGCCGGAGAACTCGCCGGAGAACTCGCCGGACCCGATGATACGCGCGGCACCGGAGGCGTGATGCCACTGGACGAACGATTGCTGGAGATACTCGTCTGCCCGAAGTGCAAGGGTGACCTCGAATACAGGGAAGACGAGAATGCGCTGCTCTGTCATGCCTGCTCGCTCAGGTACCGGATAGAGGACGAGATCCCGATCATGCTGATCGACGAGGCCGAGAGCTTCTGACCGTTCCTTCGCCGATCGGCCCCCGCCCGCCAGATCTCCTCGCCCCGACCCTTCGGGCTTCGTGGTGAGCAAGAAGCGTCCCGAGGCGTCCGTGACCGACGAGATCGTCCGCTACCTGCGCGACGAGGCGGGCCGCCCTCTCCGTCCCCAGGAGATCGCACGCGGCCTCGGTATCCACAGCAAAGGGAAGTACGCCCGCTTCAAGCGAGGGCTCGGGGAGCTTGAGCGCTCCGGTCGAGTGGTACGCCAGCGCAAGGGTCGTTATGCCGTCCCCGACCACCTGAACCTCGTAAGCGGCGCGATCCAGGTGACCAGATCGGGAGACGCCTTCCTCCTGTCCGAGGGGGACGAGCCGGATGTCTTCATCCCGTCGAGGGAGCGAAACACGGCGGTGGCGGGTGATCGCGCGCTCGTTCGCGTCGAGCATCGGAAGGGACGCAAGAACCCGGAGGGCCGTGTCATCCGGATCCTCGAGCGGGCGCGGAGCCAGATCGTCGGCGTCTACCGGAAGCGCCACAGCTACGGATTCGTGTCGACCCAGGAGCCGCGGCTCGACATCGAGGTGTTCGTGCCCCCGGGCGCGGAGGCCGATGCCGAGCACGGCCAGATGGTCGTGGTCTCGATCGGGGATTGGGGCGAGGGAGGTCCCGGGCCGGTCGGAAAGGTGATTCGGGTGTTGGGTTCGCCCGAGGATCCGGCGGTCACGGTCCTCGGCATTCTGCACGGCCACCAGCTTCCTCTGGAGTTTCCCGCCGATGTTGAGGCGGAGGCGTATCGAATCCAGGGAGAGGGGATCGGAGAGCAGGACCTGAGGGGGCGGGAGGACTTCCGGGACCGCCTCGTTTTCACGATCGACCCGTCCGACGCCAAGGACCACGACGACGCGCTTTCAGCGCGCCGCCTGAAGGACGGAAGGGTGGAGGTCGGCGTACACATCGCCGATGTCTCGCATTACGTCCGGCCCGGCGGTGCGATCGACCAGGAGGCCAGGGAGCGCGGAACCAGTGTCTATCTCGTCGACCGCGTCATCCCGATGCTGCCGCACGCGCTCTCGACCGATCTCTGCTCGCTCGTGCCGGACGTGGATCGGCTGGCCTTCTCCGCCATCTTCATCCTGGACGATTCAGGCCAGGTGGATGAGGTTCGCTTCGCCCCGAGCGTCATCCGGAGCCGCTTCCGACTTGCCTACGAGGAGGCGCAGGAGATCCTGGATGGCGAGCGGAAGGCCTCCGGCGAGCTGAAAGAGGCCCTCGTCACGCTCGACGCGTCGAGCCGTCAGCTGCGGGAGCGCCGGCGCTCGCGGGGGAGCATCGATTTCGACCTCCCGGAGTCGAGGGTCGTGCTGAACGCCTGCGGTGAGCCCACGGACATCCAGAAAGTGCTTCGCATCCCGGCACATATGTTGATAGAAGACTTCATGATACTGGCCAACGAAGCGGTCGCTGAATTCGCCGAGCGAGAGCGGCTTCCCCTCATTTATCGGGTCCACGAGGAGCCCGCCGAACGGAAGCTGGAAGGTCTGCGCACGCTGGCCTCCACCTTCGGTTACCACCTCCCGAAGGGTAGGGTGCGGCCCAGCGATCTCGCGAAGCTGCTGGGGGCCATGGAGGGAACCGCGCAGGATCAGCTCGTCAGCACCGTGGCTCTCCGGAGCATGAGCCAGGCGCGGTACGACGCCGAGAACCTGGGCCACTTCGGCCTCGCCTCCGAGGCCTACGCCCACTTCACCTCTCCGATCAGGCGATACCCGGATCTCAGCGTGCACCGGCAGCTCAAGGCCTTCCTGCGCGACGCGTCGAAGGCGCGCTCCGCGAGCAGGGAGAGTCTCGAGGAGATCGCGCTCGATTCCTCAGGGAGCGAGAGGCGAGCCGTGGAGGCGGAGAGGGACTCGGTCGACGCGATGAAGGTGGAGTTCATGGAGCGGCACCTGGGGGATGATTTCTCGGGCACGATCAGCGGGGTGACGGCGTTCGGCCTCTTCGTGTTGCTTGACGATTACCACGTAGAAGGGCTGGTGCACGTGAGCTCCCTCGCTGACGATTACTACCACTTCGTCGAGACCAGCCACTCGCTCGTCGGACGCCGAAGGAAACGCGCCTACCAGCTCGGCGATCCGGTGCGAGTGCAGGTCGTCCGGGTCGACAAGGAGGGGCGGCGCATCGATTTCGAGCTTCTGGATGATCGCTCGAGGCGTGGTCGCTCACCCGGCGGCACAGGGGCGGCAGCGGCGGTGTAGGGAAGGCCTCGACGATAGGGAACGATGAACGGCGGCATCGCGTGAGCGGTGCCCTTGAGTTGGAGAGCGGAGATGGCGGAGACTACCGGCAGTGTGGAAGGTCTGGAGGCGCAGCGGACGCGCCTTGACGACCTGGGGAGGTTCCTTTGAGATCCCGGAGAAGCTGAACGCCCTCCAGGAGCTCGAGAAGGAGATGGCGCGCCCGGATTTCTGGGATCAGCCGGACGAGGCCCGAAGCACCATCGAGCGAGCCAAGCAGCTCAAGGAGTGGACCGAGCCGTGGTCCGGCATCGCGAGCAAGCTGGATGACCTCCTCGAGCTGGCGGGTCTGCTGAGCGAAGAGCCCGACCCGGATCTCCTCGCCGAGGTAGAGTCCGAGAGCGCGGAGGTCGAGCGACAACTCGGCGAGCTCGAGCTGCGCAACATGCTCAGCGGCCCGGATACACACCGGGATGCTCTGCTGACGATCCATCCCGGTGCGGGCGGCACCGAGTCGCAGGATTGGGCCGAGATGCTGCTGCGCATGTACAGCCGCTGGGCAGAATCGCGTGGGTTCACCGTCGAGGTCCTGGATCTGCTTCCCGGTGACGAGGCGGGCATCAAGTCGGTTACCCTCGAGATCCGAGGGGTTGACGCCTACGGCTATCTGAGCGCGGAGCGTGGCGTTCACAGGCTGGTCCGCATCTCGCCGTTCGATTCCCAGGGACGCCGCCATACGTCGTTCGCGTCGGTCTTCGTGTATCCGGTCGTGGACGATGACATCGAGGTCGACGTGGACGAAGAGGATCTCCGCATCGACACGTACCGTGCCTCGGGAGCCGGTGGCCAGCATGTGAACAAGACGGACTCCGCCGTGCGGATTACGCACGAGCCGACGGGGGTCGTGGTCTCCTGCCAGCAGGAGCGCAGCCAGCACAAGAACAAGGCGAAGGCGATGAAGATGCTCCGGGCGGCCCTCTACCAGCGGGCCGTCGAGGAGCGGGAGGCGGAGCGTCGGGCCCTGGAGGACACCAAGAAGGATATATCCTGGGGCAGCCAGATCCGCTCGTACGTACTCCAGCCTTATACGATGGTCAAGGATCACCGCACCGGCGTGGAGATCGGGAACGTGAACGCGGTGTTGGACGGGACGATCGACGACTTCATCGAGGCGTTCCTCAGGGAGAATGGAGGGGCCGGCTCGTGAGCAGCCTGCTCGGCAGCTGCTCGGCGTGCGGTGAAGAGACGGCCTTGCGGGACGGTCTCTGCCCGGCCTGCTGGTACGCGTCGACGGATAGGCCGAAGCCGGTTCGGGATCGCTACGCGAAGCTGGCCCGGCTCGACGATCTCGGCATCGAGCCGTACGCCTACGGCTTCGACCGCACGCACACGCTCCCCGAAGCGCTCGGTGCCTTCGAGGACGACGGGGAGGACGAAGGTCCGCAGGTCAGCGTCGCCGGCCGCCTTATCTCCTATCGGGATCTGGGAGGCAGCGCCTTCGGGCACCTCGGCGACCGGAGCGGGCGACTTCAGGTCTACTTCAAGCGCGATCTTCTGGCGGAAGCGGATTCCGACCTTCTGGATCTCCTGGATCTCGGGGACTGGATGGGCGTGACGGGACCCCTGTTTCGGACGAGAACGGGTGAAGTGACCGTCCGCGCCGAACGTTTGGCGCTACTCGCGAAGACACTGCGTCCCCTTCCGTTCGGCAAGGAGGAGATCACCGAGGAGGGTGAGCGGGTCGTACACAGCGGATTCGCTAACCCGGAGGCGCGATACCGGCAACGGTACGCGGATCTCGCGGTCAACCCGGACGTCCGCGAGATCTTCGAGGCGCGGGCCGGAATCATCCGCGAACTGCGGCGCTTTCTCGAGGATCGGGGCTTCTTGGAGGTCGAGACGCCGATTCTTCAGCCGCTGTACGGCGGCGCGTTCGCCCAGCCGTTCACCACGTACCACAACGAGCTGGATTCCACCCTCTATCTGAGGATCGCGGATGAGCTCTACTTGAAGCGCTTGATCGTCGGGAGCCTCGACCGCGTTTACGAGATCGGGAAGAACTTCCGGAACGAGGGCATCGATCGGACCCACAGCCCCGAGTTCACCATGCTCGAGCTCTACCAGGCGTTCACGGATTACGAGGGGATGATCGAGCTGGCGGAGAGCATGGTGTCGACGGCGATCGAAAAGGTCCTCGGGGTCACCGAGAGTGAGTACGAGGGGACGCTCATCCGGCTGGGGGCGCCGTGGCAGAAGTTGACCTATCGGGACGCGCTTCTCGAGTACGGCGGAGTCGATCCTCTGGAGGCAGGCCTGGAGGAGCTGCGGCGCGAGGCCGAAGGCTCCGGTCGCCCCGACGCCGAGGATCTTCCTCGTGAGAAGCTGATCGACGTGCTGTTCTCGGCTCGTGTCGAGCCACACCTTCTGCAACCCACCGTCGTCTACGATTTCCCGATCGAGATCAGCCCCCTTGCCAAGCCGAAGCGGGGAGAGCCGCGTCTGGCGGAGCGCTTCGAGGTCATCGCCGGCGGATCGGAGCTGATCAACGCCTTTAGCGAGCTCAACGATCCGATGGATCAATGGGATCGTTTCGGCGCGCAGGCCCGAGCTCGCGCGGCGGGGGACCTGGAGGCTCAGCCGCTCGACGAGGATTACCTGCGGGCCCTCGAGTACGGCTTGCCCCCGACCGGGGGACTCGGGCTGGGTGTCGATCGGCTGATCATGCTCGCCACGGGCCTGGGCTCGATCCGTGAGGTGACGCTGTTCCCCTCTCTTCGACCCGACGAAGGAGCGGAGGAGTGAGCCGCAAGCGGTCCCTCGAGTGGTTTGTGGCCCGGCGCTACCTGTCGGGTGGAAAAGGTCGCGGCTTCCTCTCCTTGATCACGCTGATCGCCATCGGCGGCGTGACCGTGGGCGTCATGGCCCTGATCGTCGTGATCGCGGTCATGAGCGGTCTGCAGAAGGACCTGCGCCAGGCGATCCTCGGGGCCAGCCCGCACGGAATGGTGATACGGCTCGGAGACGACGTCTCGATGATGGACTGGGAGCGCGTGGCCGACGTGGTTCGGGCGGATTCCTCGGTCACCGCCGCCGCCCCGTTCATATACACGGAGATCGTGCTCGCGCCGCCGGGGAGCTTCAACGAAGGCGCCGTGCTGAAGGCCATCCCCAACGACGCGCAGTCGCTGGCCGTGGCGAGGGTGGACGAGTATCTGGTCTCGGGAACGCTGCCCTTCGACGCCACCGAGTCGGGGCACCCAGGGCTGTTGGTCGGCAGCGGCCTGGCCCGCCGGCACGGCCTCTTTCCGGGCCAGATCGTGACGATCGTTTCCGTCCAGAACGCCGAGTTGACGCCGACCGGCCTCCAGCCGCAGATGCGGAGGTTCGAGGTCACGGGCGTCTTCGAGACCGGGCTGTACCAGTACGACTCGAAGTGGACGTTTACGACCCTTCCCGCGGCGCAGAGCTTGCTCAACCTGGGTACGCGCGTCACCGGCGTGGAGTTCAACGTCGAGGATGCCTGGAAAGCATCTGAGACCGCCCAGCGGTTGGATATCGAGCTTCGCTTCCCGTATGCGGTCGATGACTGGCAACACCAGAACGCGAGCCTCTTCTCCGCCCTCAAGCTGGAGAAACTCGCCATGGCGGTCATCCTGCTGCTCATCGTGCTCGTCGCATCCTTCAACATCATCTCCACGTTGATCATGGTCGTCACCGACAAGACCCGGGAGATCGGGATCCTGCGCTCGATGGGAGTGACCGCGAACGGCGTCCTCCGGATCTTCCTGATCCAGGGGATCGTCATCGGCATCATCGGCACACTCGTCGGTGGCACGCTCGGTGGCACGCTGGCGTATCTGCTCGACCGCTACGAGTTCATCACGCTCCCCGGAGACGTGTACTTCATCGACCGCCTTCCCGTGGATGTGAACCCGGTGGATGTGGGCCTCATCGTCGCGGCGTCGATCGCCATCTCCTTCCTGGCGACGATCTATCCCGCCCGGCGTGCCGCCGAGCTCTCCCCCGTAGACGCCATTCGCCATGAGTGAGATCGCGTGACCGAGGTGCCTGATCTCGTGCGCGAGCCGGGAGCGGCCGAGGCGGCGCGGGGGACCGCGACGCCGGACCCCGAAACACCGCTTGCGGTCTCGGCGCGGGGAATCTGCCGGAACTTCCACAGTCCGGACGGCCGCGAGCTTCTGGTCCTGCGTGGCGTGGACCTGGAGGTGGGTCGTGGCGAGACGCTGGCCATCATGGGACCGAGCGGGGCGGGGAAATCCACGCTGCTGCACGTCCTCGGCGCTCTGGACGAGCCGACGAGCGGAACCGTTCGCATAGCGGGGCGGAAGTTGAGCGGACTGGCCGACACGGAGGTGGCTCGCCTGCGCAACGAGCTCGTGGGCTTCGTCTTCCAGTTTCACCATCTGCTGAGGGATTTCTCCGCGCTCGAGAACGTCATGCTTCCGCAGATCATCGGGGGCGCCGAGCGCGCGGAAGCGGAGTCGCGCGCGACAGGCGTCCTGGAACAGGTCGGTCTCGGGGAGAGGCTCCAGCACCGCCCCAACAAGCTGTCGGGTGGTGAGCAACAGCGAGTCGCCGTCGCCCGAGCCCTCGTCAACGAACCTCCTCTCTTGCTGGCCGATGAGCCGTCGGGTAACCTGGACACGGAGACCAGCAAACGCTT
>JBDGZR010000072.1:0-14537 GCA_039588495.1 Gemmatimonadota bacterium
GGCATACGTCGTGCCCTGGCAAATGTAGTCGAAGTGGGGTGTCTCGCCACGGATCACGCAGCCCAACGCGACAACCGCGTCGTATCCCCCACCGGCCGCCTGGCGCACCGCGGCCGGCAGCTCCCAGGCACCCGGGACGCGGACGACGTCCACATCCGCCTCGCGGACCCCGTGCCTGACAAGCGTGCGCCGCGCGCCGTCGACCAGCGGCTCCGTCACGACCCGATTGTAGCGGCTGACGACGAGGCAAAACCGCCTGCCCGTCGCCGCGTGCCCTCCGGAGTAATCGGTCATGGGCGCCCGAGAAGATGCCCCAGTTTGTCCCGTTTCGTCTCCAGGTACGCGCGGTTGGTCCCGGTCGCCGCCGTGACCAGCGGCACCCGCCCGGTGATCTCGAGACCGAATCCTTCGAGGCCCGCGAGCTTCTTCGGGTTGTTCGTCATGATCCGGATCGAGCCCAGACCCAGATCCGCCAGAATCTGGGCACCGATGCCGTAGTTGCGCAGGTCCGGAGGGAAGCCGAGAGCCTGGTTGGCCTCGACCGTGTCCTTCCCTTCTTCCTGGAGCTCGTAGGCCCGCAGCTTGTTGAGAAGGCCTATGCCGCGGCCCTCCTGGTCAAGGTAGACGACCACGCCGGCCCCGGCTTCGACCACTTGCCTCATCGCGGCGTGGAGCTGAGCGCCACAGTCGCAGCGGCCCGAGCCGAAGACGTCGCCCGTCAGACACTTGGAGTGGACTCTCACGAGGACGTCATCCCGATCCGCCACGTCTCCGTGCACGAGAGCCACGTGCTCACGGCTGTTCACGTCGTTCCGGTAGCCAATGATCCTGAACTCGCCCTCCGGCGTGGGGAGATTTGCCTCCGCCACGCGGTGTACGAGCCGCTCGTGCTGCAGGCGGTACGCCACGATCTGGCCCACCGTGACGAACGCGAGCCCATGCTCGTCGCGAAAGCGCTCGAGATCCGAGCGGCGGGCCATCGATCCGTCCGGGTTCAGGATCTCGCAGATCACGCCGGCGGGCTGGAAGTTCGCCATCCGCGCCAGGTCGACGGATGCCTCCGTCTGGCCAATCCTCTGGAGCACCCCTCCGGGCTTCGCGCGCAACGGGAAGACGTGCCCCGGACGGAGAAGGTCGGATGGCCGCGTCCGCGGGTCGACGGCGACCTGGATCGTCCGAGCCCTGTCATGGGCGCTGATCCCGGTCGTCACCCCGTACTCACGCCGCGCATCGATGCTCACGGTGAACGCCGTCCGCATCGAATCGCGCTCGCGGCCGTCCGACATCAACGTGAGATCGAGGCGGTCGGCGATCTCGGGCGGAAGCGCCAGGCAAATGAGACCCCGACCATGAATCGTCATGAAGTTGATCAGCTCGGGGGTGATCTTGTCGGCCGCGCAGATGAGGTCGCCTTCGTTCTCGCGATCCACGTCATCCGCCACGATCACGAGCTCGCCCCTGCCGACGGCGGCGATCGCCTCTCCAACCGTATCGAAACGCATACTGCTCTCGCTTTCCATGTACGACGGGGCTCCGGTGCCCTCCGAGCGCCGCGCGCGCCGAACGCCTCGGCGACCCGGTCTAGGCGCCCGGTTCTCCACCCGCGTAGGGGGTCAGGAGTCGCTCGACGTACTTACCGATCAGATCGGCTTCCAGGTTCACCCGGTCGCCGATCTCCAGACGGTCCAACGAGGTATGTGTCCATGTATACGGAATGAGCGCGATCTCCGCGACCTCGCCTTCCAGGCTGGCCACGGTGAGGCTCACGCCGTCCACGGCGAGCGAGCCGCGAGGCACGGTGAGCGCGGCGATATCGGGCGGCAGCTTGATCCACACGAGGACCGTCTCGCCGTGGTGCTCGAGCGCCGTGACCTCCCCTACCCCATCGACGTGACCCTGTACCATGTGACCGCCCAGCGGATCGCCGGCCAGAAGCGCGCGTTCCAGGTTGACGCGCCGTCCCGCCTCGAGCTCTCCGAAGGTCGTGCGATCGAGCGTTGTCAGAACGGCTGTGAAGATGAAGCTGTCCGAGTCGCGGCCCGTTACGGTGAAACACACCCCATCCACGGCCACGCTCTCACCATCCTCGAGGTCCGACGCATATTCCGGAGCGCGAACGACGAACTCCACCGCTCCCTCGCGCGCGATGCGTTCCACGACCGTCCCGACAGCTGTCACGATTCCCGTGAACATCAGTTGCCGTTCCTTCCCGCCAGGCGCTCCAGTGCCTCCCGGCTCTCGAACACGATCATCGAGTCAGGGCCGAGGCGCCGGCAGCTCGAGACGACCCAATCGCCCGCGTCAGAAGGGGGCACGCCTGCAAACGCCGGTACGCCTTCATCCCCGAGAAAGCGCGGCGCGACCAGCAGATGGATCCGGTGGACGAGCCCCTGACCGAGCAGCGCGGACGCCACGCTGGCGCCTCCCTCCACCAGGACCGATCCCACACCCTCCCGAGTCAGGGCTTTCAGCGCGGCCGGCAGGGCGACCCTCCCCCCGACCTCTTCTACCTGGAGCGCTCTCGCTCCGGCACTCTCCACCATCCGGCGGCGCTCCGGATCCGCCTGGCTCGACCCCACCACCCAGACGGGTACCTCGTCGATCGTCGCAGCGAGCCGGCTCGTCGGGGGGAATCGGAACCCCGTGTCCAGGACGACGCGTACCGGGGGCACCCTCGGTGCCATCGCCCCGCGAGCGGTCAACCACGGATCATCGGCAGCGACCGTACCACGCCCTACCAGGATCGCGTCATATCCGGCCCTGAGCCGATGGACCTCCTCCGCGGCCACCTCTCCCGTGAGGGCCGTGCGGAGGCCCGGCCCTGCGGCTACCCGCCCATCGATGGAGATGGCAAGCTTCAGCGCAACGTAGGGAAACTCCTGCGTCATCCTCCAGAAGAACGGAGCATTGAGGCGGCACGCCTCGGCGGCTCCCGTCCCCAGGCGGACCTTCACACCGGCCGACGAGAGTCTCTCCAGACCTCCGGCCGCCGCCGGATTCGGATCCCGGCATGCCACGACGACCTCGCGCACCCCCGCCTCCCCGATCGCCAGCGCACAGGGCGCTGTATTGCCCGTGTGTGCACACGGCTCGAGGTTCACGTACATGGTGGATCCGGTCGCCCGCGTGCCCGCTTGGCGCAGGGCCACCGTCTCGGCGTGCTCCTCGCCGAACCGGGCGTGGAAGCCCTCTCCGACGACCTGGCCGTCCGAGACCACGACCGCGCCGACGAGCGGATTGGGTGACACCTGCCCCCACCCGCGCTCGGCAAGCTCGATCGCACGACGCATGTACCGCTCGTGGCCGCCCATCAGGGAACCGCATCCGCTCCCGGCATCCGAACCCGTCCGCTGCCCTCCACCAAGCGACCGCAACGCACGGTGCCGCACCCGCTCTCCCGGATGGCGGCCTCCGCCGCGTCGAGGTCGTCAGGCGGCACGACCGCGATCATGCCGATGCCCATGTTGAACACCCGGTACATCTCTTCAGGTGGGGCTCCGCTCTGCTCCGCCAGGAATCGGAACTCTGGAGGAGGGGCCCAGCTCTCTATATCGACGATGGCGTCGATCTCCGCCGGGAGGATCCGTCCCAGATTCCCCGGGATTCCGCCGCCCGTGACATGGGCGAGCGCCCGGATTCGTCCCTGCTCGCAGGCGCCGCGCAGAACCTCCAGATAGGAGCGGTGCACCCTGAGGAGCACCTCGGCGACCGGCGCAGCGAGGCCGGGCCACGGGTCCGCCGCTTCCAGGCCCAGGCGCTCGAACAGCACCTGCCGGACGAAGCTGAAGCCGTTGGTGTGGATCCCGCTCGATTCGAGGCCAAGCAGCGAATCTCCGGCTCGGAGATCGCGCGCGGCGACCTCTCGGAACGCCATCCGTCCGAGAATGAAGCCGGCCAGATCGTAAGCACCGGGCGGGTAGAAGCCCGGCATCTCCGCCGTCTCTCCGCCCAGCAAGGCGCACCCGTTCCTCCGGCAGCCGCGAGCGACCCCACGCACCACCTCCACGGCTACGTCCGGATTCAGCTCGCCGCAGGCAAAATAGTCGAGGAAGGCGAGCGGCGTGGCTCCTTCGGCGAGAATGTCGTTGACGCAGTGGTTGACCAGGTCTTCGCCGACGGTATCGTGTCGCCCGGAGCGGATGGCCACCTCCAGCTTCGTCCCGACCCCGTCGGCGCTGGTGACGATCTCCTCGCCGCCGACGGCCAGCCGGCCGCCGAAGGATCCGAAGCCTGACTGAACCGCTTCAGTTCGCGTGGACTCGACGAGCTCCTGCAGTCGCCGCTTCGTGACCGCCGCGGCGTCCAGATCGACACCGGCATCCCGATAGGTGAGCGGCTCGCGGACCGTCATGGCTGCACGGTCAGCCTCTCGAAGCGGGTCATCTCGTGGAACGCCCACACTCGCTCCGCGACCTCCGCCACACCTAGCCCGATCAATCGATCCGGACCGAACGCCTCGCATGCGAAGGAGCCCATGGCGCAACCGTAGACGACAGAGCGCCTCAGCTCCTCCGAGTCGATGCGGTCTGCGCGAGCCAGGTGCCCGAGCAGGCCTCCGGCGAAGGCATCGCCGGCGCCCGTGGGATCGAAGATCTCTTCCAGGGGATAGCCCGGCGCGAAGAAGACGTCGTCGGGCCCGAATAGAATCGCGCCATGCTCGCCCTTCTTTATGACCACGTACCTCGGGCCACGATCGCGAATCCACGAGGCGGCGCGAGCCAGGTTGTAGTCTCCCGAGAGCTCGCGGGCCTCCGCGTCGTTGACCAGGAGCATGTCCACGCGCTCGAGAAGCTTCAGGAGCTCCTCCCGGCTCCCTTCGATCCAGTAGTTCATGGTGTCGCACAGAACCAGCGCCGGGTCGTCGACCTGATTGAGCACGTCCAGCTGGAGCTTCGGGTCAATGTTGCCGAGGAAGACGAGCGACGCACCCCTGAACGGCTCCGGGATCGTCGGCTGGAATTCTCCGAAGACCCCGAGCTCGGTCAAAAGGGTCTCTCGAGAGTTGAGGTCGTAGTCGTACTCTCCGGCCCACCGAAAGCTGGTCCCTTCCCGCACCTCCAGCCCGTCAAAGCTCACGTTGCGCCCCTTCAGGGCGCGCAGGCGGTCCAGCGGATAGTCGGAACCGACGACACCGACGACACCCACCGACGCGAAGGCGGAAGCCGCGGCACTGAAGTAGACGGCCGAACCGCCGAGCGCGTCGCGAGCCTGGCCGAACGGCGTGTCGATGTCGTCGAGGGCAACGCTGCCCACGACAAGGATCTCGATCATAGAACGGGAGTCCTTTCGGTTTCCTGCTCCCTCACCATCCGCCTCGGAGCTGATACGCCGAGGAGCCCCAGGCCGTTGCGAAGCGTGATCTGCACGGCTCGTGCGAGTGCGAGCCGGCCCGTCCGCGCCGATCCCTCGGCGATCACGCGGAGAGACGGATCGAGGTTACCCTCATGGTACCAGCCGTTCACGAGGCCAGCGACCTCTTCCAGGTAGGAGCACACCTGGTACGGCGCTCGGGCCTGCGCCGCGTTGCGGACCACCTCCGGGAAGCGCAGCAAGCTCTTGGCCAGCTCGCGCTCGCTCTCCCGGCTCAGCTCGGCCAGATCGGCCTCCGAGGCGTCGATCGACTCGGCCTCGACCCCCGCTCTCTCGAAGACACTGCACATGCGAGCGTGCGCGTATTGGATCTTGTAGACCGGGTTGGCTTCAGAGGTATCCAGCGCGAGGTCGAGATCGAAGCTCATCGGAACCTCGGCTCGGCGCATGAGGAAGAAGTAACGCGCCACGTCTACGCCCGTCTCCTCGAACAGCTCTCGCAGGGTCACGAATTGCCCAGCGCGCTTGCTCATCCGCACCTCCTCGCCGCCGCGCATTACGGTCACGAGCTGGATGATCAGGGCCTCGAAGAAACCCGGCGGCAGCCCCAGTGCCTGCAGCGCGGCGCTCATGCGGGAGACGTGTCCGTGGTGATCGGCCCCCCACACATCGATCGCGAGATCGAAGCCGCGCGAACGCTTGTCGACGTGGTAGGCGATGTCGGGCAGGAAGTAGGTGAAGGAGCCGTCGCTCTTGACGAGGACCCGGTCCTTGTCGTCGCCGAAGCGAGTGGTGCTCAACCAGGTGGCGCCGCCCTCGGTGTAGGTGAGGCCCTCCGCACCCAGGCTCTCCAGGGCATCCCCCACCTCGCCTCGCTCGTAGAGGCCGCTCTCCTCTCGAAACACCTCCATGTGGACCCGAAGCTCCTCCAGGTCCCTCTCCTGCTCCTCGCGAAGCCAGCCGGTCGAGAGCTCCCCAAAGCGTAGCATCCGCTCCTGGCCATCCATCTCCGCCAGCTCCTCGGTTCCCACCTCCGCCGCTGCCCGCCGGGCGAGCTCCTCCACGTATTCTCCCATGTAGCCGCCCTCCGGCACCTCGGCCTCCTCGCCGGCCAGCTGACGAAAGCGTGCCTCCAGGGACTCGGCCAGGAGATCGATCTGCCGTCCGGCGTCGTTGACGTAGAACTCCCGCACGACCCGGTTTCCCGTCCACTCCAGGAGAGAGGCCACGGCGTCGCCGATCGCCGCACCGCGGCCGTGCGCTACATGTAGCGGACCCGTGGGGTTGGCGGAGACGAACTCCACGTTGACCTGAAGCGGTGAGACGGCCTCGCTCCGGCCAAAGGAGAGGTCCGCCCTCAGCACCTCGGGCAGACTCCGCCAGTACACGTCGTCACCGAGGCGGAAGTTGATGAAGCCCGGTCCGGCTACGCTCACCTCGGCGACACCCGCTGCGCTCGCGTCCAGAGCGTTCACGAGCCGATCCGCGATCTCCCTGGGTGGCTGGCCGAGGCGGCCGGCGAGCACGAGGGCGGCGTTCGTCGCGAAGTCACCGTGCTGGAGATCACGCGGTCGCTCCAGCTCCGGCTGGAAGCCCTCCGGCGCTCCTACCTCGCGGGCCGCGCGCTTCAGCTCGGCGGCGAGCGCGGTGGCCAGGTCAAACACGCCCGCCTCCGGCATCTCGGCCCCGGGTTCTCGATCAGTCACCCGACGTGTCGCCCTTCTTGGAGCCCGATCCGCCGGAGTCGGGCTTCGATTTCGGCTTCGACTTCGGCTCCGCCTTCCGCTTCTTATCGTCGCCGGGGGACGGCTTTCGGTAGTCTGTGGCGTAGAAGCCGGGACCCTTGAACAGTATGCCTCCACCCGACGAGATCCTGCGCCGCACCTCGAGCCGATCGCATTCCGGGCACTTGCTGACCGGGTCCTCCTTCATCTTCTGAAACCGCTCGAACTCGTGCCCGCAGGCCTCGCACACGTACTCGTATGTCGGCATGGACTTCCTGTCGGTCTTGGGTCAGCCCTGTTCGTACGTTCCCCAGATTCGGCGGAGGTCTCCCGAGATCTCGCCGAGCGTGACGCCCGCCTTGACCGCCTCAACCAGCGGTGGCATCAGGTTGGCGTCCGACGACGCCGCCACGCGCACCGCCTCCAGCGCCTCGGCCGCCGGCGTCGCGTCTCGGCTCTCCTTCCACATCCGGAGACGGGACCTCTGCGCTTCGGCCAGCACCACGTAGTCCGGCGTCTTCACATCCGGCGGCGGCTCGGTCTCCTGCTGCACGTTCACGCCGACCACCTCGACGTCGCCCGCTTCCAGGGCGTTCTGGTACGCATAGGCGGAGCGATGGATCTCCTCTTCCATGAAACCGATCGAGCGACGGGCGCCGCCGACCTCATCGATCTGCGCGATGTACTCCTCCGCCCTCGCCTCGAGCTCGTCGGTAAGGGCCTCGATAGCCCATGAGCCGCCCAGCGGATCCACCGTGTCGGCCGCGCCGCTTTCGGCCGCCAGGATCTGCTGAGTCCGAAGGGCCAGGCGGGCCGCATCCTGCGACGGCAGGGCGAGAGCTTCATCGTAGCTGTTCGTGTGCAGCGACTGCGTGCCGCCGAGCACGGCAGCCAGCGCCTGCACGGCTACGCGGACGACGTTGTTGTACGGTTGCTGTGCGGTGAGAGTGGATCCTCCCGTCTGGGTGTGGAAGCGCAAACGGGAGCTGGCCTCCGATCCTCCCATGTCGGCTATGATCCGCGCCCAGAGTCGTCGGGCGGCGCGAAACTTGGCGACCTCTTCCAGGAAGTGGTTGTGAGAGGCGAAGAAAAAGCTGAGGCGGGGGGCGAAGTCATCCAGCGCCAGGCCGGCGGCGAGTGCGCAGCGGACGTACTCCACCCCGTTCGCCAGCGTGAACGCGATCTCCTGCGTCGCAGTCGCTCCGGCTTCCCGCATGTGGTAGCCGCTGATCGAGATCGGATTCCACTTCGGGACTTCGGTGGCGCAGAACGCGAAGAGGTCGGTGACCAGGCGTAGGCTGGCTCCGACCGGATAAATGTAGGTTCCGCGTGCTACGAACTCCTTGAGGATGTCGTTCTGAACGGTACCGCGTAGCGAATCCCTCGGCGTGCCGCGCTCGTCGGCCAATGCCACGTAGAGCGCCAGAAGGATCGGGGCCGTGGCGTTGATCGTCATCGAGGTCGAGACGCGGTCGAGGGGAATGCCTTCGAGCAGACGCCTCATATCGTCCAACGTGTCGATAGCCACTCCGACGCGACCCACCTCGCCTTCCGCCATCGGGTCGTCCGAATCGTATCCCATCTGTGTGGGAAGGTCGAACGCCACGGAGAGGCCCGTCTGACCTGACTCGAGCAGGTAGCGGAACCGTGCGTTCGTCTCCTCCGCGGTGCCGAATCCGGCGTACTGGCGCATCGTCCAGAGGCGACCTCGATACATCGTCGGGTGGATGCCCCGGGTAAACGGGGTATAGCCGGCATCGCCCAGATCGGCGTCGTAATCGACGCTTACCTCTTCGGGACCGTAGAGGCGCTTCAGCTCGATGCCCGAGGGGGTCTCGAAGCGCTCTCGGCGCCCGCCCGTCCCCATCAACCGTCCTCGGCGGCGAAGGTGAGCAGGAGATCGCCCGGATTGACGGTCTCCCCCTCCTTCGCGGCGATCGAGGCGACGGTTCCGGGCCCCTGCGCCCGGAGCTCGTTCTCCATCTTCATCGCCTCGATGACGATCAACCCCGTGCCGGAGTCGACGTGCTGCCCCTCGGAGACCTCCAGGCGCAGCACGAGCCCCGCCATCGGCGCGCGAACCTCTCGAGGGGCTCCGGCCCCGAGGCCGGGTGCAAGCTCTCGAATCGCGTGCGTGCGCTCATCCTCGATGGCAAGCCGCACCACGCGGCCGCCGATCTCCATCACCCATCCGTCATCGGCTCGCCACGCCGCGAGCGGGATTCCACGCTCGCCGATGCGCAGGTGGCGACGGGTCGAACCGGCTACCGTGTCGATATGGGCATCCAGCTCGCGATCCGCGATGCGAACCCCGGTCTCGGTCGCCTCAACCAGCAGGGTCTCGCCTGCCCCCGTCACGTAGTACTTCACGAGCGGCGCCCCCAGCCAGCTCCGTCCGCCACCCCCGCGCGCTGCCAGCCGCTGAGCTGACGCACCCGCGGTCGGCCATCCGCCCGGGCCGACTCGGGCCTGGGCGTGTCGCGCCGCTCCTCCTCAAGAAGGACCGCGGCGATCGCCGCGGCTTCCAACAGCGGCGGATCGGCGTCACGAAGCAGATCGGGGTGGTCGTCCACGTACTCGATGGACAGGCGACCAGCCAGGAAGTCGGGTTCTTCCATGACGGCGAGATGAAACGACTGCGTGGTGATGATGCCGGCGACGTGCAGCTCCTCGAGCGAACGTCGCATCCGGTTGATCGCCTGCAAGCGGTCGGCGCCGTGGACCACGAGCTTCGCGAGCATCTGATCGTAGTTCAGCCCCGCTTCGGCGCCCGCCGATATGCCCGAATCCCAGCGCACGCCCGGTCCCGCCGGTGCCTCCAGCTCGGTGATGCGGCCGGCGGACGGGAGGAAGCCGTTGAACGGATCCTCACCGCCGATCCGACACTCGATCGCGTGGCCGAGAGGCCAGCCCGGATCCGGCTCCCAACCCAGCGGACTCCCGGCGGCCACGCGGATCTGCTCCTGTACCAGGTCCACGCCGGTAACCAGCTCCGTCACCGGATGCTCCACCTGGATTCGGGTGTTCATCTCGAGGAAATAGAACTCGCCGTCGACGAAGAGGAACTCCACGGTACCGGCTCCCCGGTACCCCACGGCCCGAGCTGCCTCGATCGCCACCCGCCCCATCCGCTCCCGCAGCGCCGCGTCGACCACCGGAGAGGGCGACTCCTCGATGAGCTTCTGGTGGCGGCGTTGGATCGAACACTCGCGCTCCCCGAGATGAACGACCGCTCCGAACTCGTCGGCGAGCACCTGAATCTCGATGTGACGCGGTCGCTCGAGAAACCGCTCCAGGTAGAGCCGTGGATCGCCGAACGCCTGTTCGGCCTCGCTTCGCGCGCGGTTCAGGGCGGGCTCCAGCTCGTCGAGGGCGCGTACGATCCGCATGCCCTTCCCGCCACCGCCCGCGGCCGCCTTGAGCATCAGAGGGAAGCCGATATCACGTGCGGCCGCCGCCGCATCCTGGCCCCCGGTCAACGCATCCGAGCCCGGAACGACGGGCACGCCGGCATCCTGCATGAGCTTGCGGGCGCGGGGCTTGTCGCCCATCGCCGCGATCGCCTCCGGAGGCGGGCCGATGAAGACGATGCCAGCTTCACCGACGGCACGGGCGAAATCAGGGTTCTCGGCCAGAAAGCCGTATCCCGGGTGAATCGCCTCCGCGTTCGTTTGACGGGCGGCGACGATCAGCTTGCCGCCATCCAGATAGCTTTCGGTCGCCCTGGCGGGCCCGATCGGGACCGACAGATCAGCCTGCAGCACATGCGGCGCCAGGCGGTCCGGCTCGGAGTAGACGGCCACGGACTCGACGCCCAGCTCGCGGCAGGCGCGGATCACGCGCACCGCGATCTCGCCCCGGTTCGCCACCAGGAGCCGGGAGAACGGTGGCTGGTTCAAAGAGGGATGTTGCCGTGCTTCTTGGGCGGATTCACGTCCCGCTTGTTCGCCAGCGCCCCGAGGCCGGAGATCAGATGCTGCCTCGTATGGCGTGGATCGATGACATCGTCGACGTAACCGCGTGCGGCCGCCTGGTACGGGTTCGCGAATTTCGCGCGGAACTCGCGCTCCAGCTCTTCGGTCTTTTCCTTTGGATTCTGCGCGGCCGCGATCTCCCTCCGATAGAGGATCTCGACGGCACCCTTCGGACCCATCACGGCGATCTCCGCCGTGGGCCAGGCGAAGTTGAGGTCGCCACGTATGTGCTTGGAGGACATGACGTCATAGGCGCCACCGTAAGCCTTTCGCGTGATGACGGTAAGCTTGGGCACCGTCGCCTCACAGTAGGCGTAGAGCAGCTTGGCCCCGTGCTTGATGATCCCGCCGTGCTCCTGGCTCACGCCCGGGAGGAAGCCAGGCACGTCCTCGAACGTCACTATCGGGATGTTGAACGCATCGCAGAAGCGCACGAAGCGCGCGCTCTTGAGGCTGGCGTCGATGTCGAGGACCCCGGCGAGGACCGCGGGTTGGTTCGCGATGATACCGATCGCTCTTCCGCCCAGCCGGGCGAAGCCGACGAGGATGTTCCTCGCGTACTCCGCGTGCACCTCGAAGAAGTCGCCCCCATCCACAATGCGGCCGATGACGTCGTGCATGTCGTAAGGCTTGTTGGGCTGATCCGGCACGATGTCGAGCAGTTCTTCAGCCGCTTGCGGCGGCGGATCTACCGACTCGACATCGGGCGGGGCCTCGGTGTTGTTTGCCGGCAGATAGCCGAGGAGGCTTCGGATGCCCCGGAGCGCCGCGATCTCGTCCCCGTACGCGAAGTGCGCGACGCCCGAAGTCCGGGCGTGCGTCGCGGCGCCGCCCAACTCATCGAAGCTCACGTCCTCGTGGGTCACCGTCTTCACGACGTTCGGACCCGTCACGAACATGTGGCTGATGCCGTCGACCATGAAGATGAAATCGGTGATGGCGGGCGAGTAAACCGCGCCGCCGGCACATGGGCCGAGGATGGCGCTGATCTGAGGAATCACTCCGGAGGCCAACGTGTTGCGCAGAAAGAGGTCCGCGTAGCCGCCGAGCGATACGACGCCCTCCTGGATGCGCGCACCACCCGAATCGTTCAGGCCGATCACGGGGACGCCGGCCTTGAGCGCGTTGTCCAGCACCTTCACGACCTTCTCGGCGTGCGCCTCCGAGAGCGAGCCTCCGAACACGGTAAAGTCCTGGCTGAACACGTAGACGGTCCGGCCGTCGATCGTCCCGTACCCGGTGACGACCCCATCTCCAGGGTATCGCTGGTCCTCGAGCCCGAAATCGGTGCACCGATGCTCGACGAAGCGGTCCAGCTCGACGAAAGAGTCGGGATCCAACAACACATCCAACCGCTCGCGTGCGCTGAGCTTCCCTTTTTCATGCTGGCGAGCCAGCCGTTCGGCGCCGCCGCCTTCCTGGCTGGCGCGTCGCAGCTCCTCGAGCTCGTGCAGCTTGGCGCGCATCGTCATCTGAGCATCCTCACGACGGGCTCTGGAGTCATCCGCCTTCATCCTCTGCCGCCTCTGCCCTGCGGGCCGCCTCTTCCGCCTCCACGTCCCGCCACTGGAGCAGCGATGCGACATCGAGGGGTCGAAGGGTGCCGTCGCGCAACGCGCGGATCAACGTCCGGCGAATCACCGTAGATGTCCCGGGATCGAGACGAAACAGACCGGTCGCGCCGGCTACCTCGAGCTCCGCCGCCGCACGCGCCACTCGCGCCGGATCGGCGGTGCCCGAGCGGCCCAGCGCCGAAAGAATCAGGCGCATGGCGTCGTATCCGAGGGCGGGCAGCATGTTGTCGCGAAGCGACTTTCGGTACTCCCGCTCGTACTGGTCCCTGAACGTGGCCCACGGGGACGCCTCGGCCGTCCGATCCACGTACGCGCCCACGATCCAGGCATTACCGATCGTGCCCTCCAACCGCCGTAACGCCTCCGGGGCGCCCCACAGGGCGCTGCCGGCCACGATCATGCCCTCGATGCCGTAGTAGGGAATCTGAGGGGTGAGCTGTAGCACCGTCGGGAGGGCATCCGCATCCACGAAAATCGCTTCCGGCCCCGCCACCGCGAGCCTGCCGATCGGGTCCTGGAAGGTCGTCGTATCGGGCCGGTATCCGCTGGCCGCGACAACGGCGGCACCCGTCTGGCGGGCCGCCCGCTCGAAGGATTGGTACGCGTTCTGTCCGAGGGGGCCGAACGGATACAGAACGCCGAGTCGCGTCAGGCCGGCATCACCGCTGAGGAACTGCGCAACGTCCCGGGCCACGTCGGCGTGACGCCGGTCCCGGGCCCACAGGGTGAACGCGTTCTCGACCGGATCCCGGACGTCGGTGGCGGTCGGGCTGACCATCAGCAGTCGGTCATCTCGCCGACCAGCCGCCGCCTCGGCGAACGCCCCCGAGCGCATCGGGCCGACGACGGCCATGACCCCGTCGCGTTCCAACCGCCGGACGAGATCGACGACATCCGTCTCACCGGAGCCGTCATCTGCGACCACGAGCTCGATCGGCAACGCTCCGGCGGATCGCTCGTACTCCTGAAGCGCGATCCGCGCCCCCTCTTCCACGAGCTCGCCGGCAGCGGCGAAACGGCCCGATCGTGGGATCACCAGTCCGATCCGTACCCGTGCCGCCTCCCGGTAGTCACCCGAGAGAATCCGTCGGGCGAGCTCCCGGTCGGAAGACCACGCCTCCGCATCCAGAACGCGTCGCGCGACGGCGCTCGCCGAATCGTCCCTACCACCGAGCGCCAGCGCCCGGGCCAGCTCGGCCCGGAGCAACCCACCCGCCCGGCCGGGATCTGCCGAGGCGGCCAGCTCCTCGAGCTCGCCGAGGGTGATGGACCCGGCGGCCTGCCGCATCACCCGCCGGGATTCCTCGCTCATGGATCCCGGATACTCCAGCAGCAACTGCAAGGCACGCAGTTCCTGACCGTTCCGGACCCGGATATCCGCCAACCGGCCGACCGCCATCTCGAAGAGCGTTCCCGACGCGCGTCCGATCAGAGTCTCGTACCGAGTGGCCGCGGTCTCCGACTCGCCCGCCGTCTGCAGCGCCACCGCACCGACGAAGAGCGCTCGGTTCGCCGCTGACGCGCGACTCGGATCGGAGCGCCAGGCGGAGAACAGTGAATCCGCCAGCTCGCCAGCCCGGATGAAGCTGCCCGCCGAGACCAGAGCATCCAGGGAACGAAGGGCCTCTCGCTCCTCCGTACCGATACCCGACGGTTCGGCCACGCCTCTCTCGGAAGAGGACGCGCAGCCGCCCGCGAGTACCGCCGATAGTCCGGCCAGCAGTATTCGGCGCCGCACGCTTCGGTGAATCCTCAATGAAACGGGGTCCGGAATAGGGCTACCGGACCCCGCAGCTGTATATCTCATCGGAACCTCGGCGGACCCTACCGTTCCTTGTCCTCCTCCACTTCCTCGACCTCCGCCTCGGCCTCCACTTCCTCGACCTCCGCCTCGGCCTCCACTTCCTCGACCTCCGCCTCGGCCTCCACTTCCTCGACCTCCGCCTCGGCCTCCA
>JBDGZR010000073.1:0-14063 GCA_039588495.1 Gemmatimonadota bacterium
TTTCTGCACCTCTCCCGCGCGATCGATGTAGATCCAGAGGATCACCTTGCCCTCGATCCTCGCCTCTCTGAGGGTCGGCGGATAGTGCTGCTTCAGGTACTTCTGGATGTCGCCCGGATTCTTCAGCTTGGGCGGAACGTCGTACGGGATGAACGTCGGCCGATCATCGGGATTCGCACCCGCAGTCGGAGGCGGAGGCAGGTTCTCGACCGGATTCGACTCGAAGGTGGTCGGTGCGATCGTCACGTCCTCATCCACCGTCGTGGCCGAAACCTTCGGGGTCGCCGGCCGGGCGATCATCTCGGGCGGAGGTGGGACGTGCACCTCGGGCGGCAGCTCGATGGCCTCGATCGCGTCGACGTCACCGCTCAAATCGGCCGCCTTGAGGTTCGGAAATAGCGTAAAGAACGCGAAGTGGATCGCGACGGCCACGATGACTCCGAAACCGACCCAATCCCCATAGTGTGACTTGAAAGCTTCGTTCGCCGAAGTCGAATTCGAATGATCGGCGGTGGGCCCGTCCGCTGCCATTATATTCCCCTTCCTGCCTGCTGCTTGGCCGTCGCTTCGACCGGGTAGCGCGGCTCAGGACTTTCCAACTCTTTGTGTTTCCCACCCTTCGGATCCACGGATCGAACCGGTCCTAAACCGGTTTCCCCGTGTACCGAAATCAAGGTAGGAGGGATAGGCTCAAGCGTCTGTCGGGAAACGGCTTTGACGGGCTGTAGGGAGTTTCCCTTCCCTGTTTCGATCGGCCCCTTGGCCCTTGCCCGGACCGCCTCCCTGACCCTCGCCCGGACAGGCCGTCCGGCCGCTACCGGACGCCGGCTCGATTCGGGTGGAGGGCTTTCCTCTGGTCAGCCGGCGCTCACTTCACAAGCTTAGGCGACACGCGAGCCCGCAACACCGGGCCTCGGCGACACTCAAACCCTGTACGGATGTGAAGGAGACGCGCCGTGGCGAGACCCTTCGATACCCGAGACGCCGAAGCCGGCCAGCGCAGCCGCCTGTTCGGCCGCAAGCGTACCGCCGCCCTCAACGAGGTCGAACAGCTTCTGGCCGAGTGCGCCGAGCTGCGTGAGGTAAGCGCCGAGGACGTGGCGCAAGCCGCCGCAAAGCACGGCGTGACGCTGGATCGCAAATATCGCGGCGCATGCCGCGATCTCTATCGACGTCTTCTGAAGCAGTGTCTGGACGACCACGAGCTCACGGAGCATGAGCGCGCGGACCTGGCCCACCTCAAGCACATCCTGGGCTTGGAGTCGGAGGACATCACGGCGGTCCACGAGCAGACGGCCCGAACGGTGTACGGGAAGGCGGTCGAGAAGGTACTGGAGGACCACCAGGTCGATCCGGAAGAGGCCGAGTTTCTGCGCTGTCTTCGCAGGGAGCTGGAGCTTCCCGAGGGAATCGCGGAGAGCCTTTACGAGCAGGAGGAGCGTCGGGCGCGCCACCGCTATTTCTCCAAGACGATAACCACGGACAGCACGCTCCTGGCATCACACGTCGCGACTCTCGAGCTCAGCGGAAGATCGACGGAGGGAGTAGAGGCTGCGGTCAACTCGGCGCTGGAGGAAGCCTGTCGGGCGGTGCCAGAGTTGGGCTCAGCCGAGATCAGCCAGGTGCGGGTGCGAATCAAGGACGGGGTCGTCGCGGAGTGGGAAGTCGACCTCAAGGCCCGCATCGATCGAGATGACGCGGAGGAGTGACCTCAGGCGGTCAGGTCTCTTTCCTCCACGGCTCGGGCTTCTCGGCACGCCCCATCAGATAGGTGATAAGCAGGGCGGCGATGGCGCTTATCGCGGCCAAGCCCAGAAACGCCGTCGCGAGAAGCCGCCGCGGTTCCCGCGCCCGGCGCCGCACTTCCCGCTCATCGACCTCGGCCATCACCACCCAACGTAGCCCCTCGAACTCGAGGGGTCCGTAGGCCGAGAGCACGGAGACGCCCCTGTAGTCATCGACCACGTCGACTCCCGTCTCGCCCGCCAGACCACGACGGGCCGTCTCCGTGTCCGCCGATGTCCGCAGTATCGTCGAAGAATCCGCGAATCTCGAGTCGCTCCGCATCAGCAGATCCTGGCCGACGATGTAGGTTTCGCCGGTCTCTCCCATGCCGCCCGTGAACTGCATGATCTCGTTGATACGGTTCACGGGCACCTGGAACGCCAGAACACCGACCAGGCTCCCGTCCTCCGCTCGAACCGGGCCCGCGACGAAGCTGGCCGGCTCACCGTCGCTCGGTTCATAGGGCTCGAAGTCGGTGAACACCACGAAGTTCTCGCTCTCGGCGTCGCGAGCGGCCCGGAAAGCCCGTCCGAGACCCGTATCCCGCCATCTCCCCGTGTCCAGGTTGGTGGCGAAGTCCCGCTCCTTGTCCGCGGTGTAGATCAGGTTCCCCTCAGGGTCGAAGAGGAAGACGTCGTAGTAGCCGTGGTTCTTCAGGAATCGCTGCGCTCTCGGATGGACGTCCCCGTGCACCCGGCTGTAGATGGAGCCATCTCCGGCGGCCTCAAACCGGTGCTTTTCGCCCACCGGGAAAGGGTTTTCGTCGATGTACAACCTGTGCAAGAGCTCGGTGCGGTCACCCGGCAATAGGTCCCACCCCTGCTCCAGCTCGACGATCGCCCCGCGCAGGGCCTCCCGTTGGCCCCAAAGGATGGCTTCCGAGCGGACCGTCTCCAGGTAGTCCTCGAGCGCGGAGCGGCGAAGCTCCATGAGCGTAAGGAGGTAGCCGCTGGCGTCGTCGACCTCCGAGCGCACCGTGCGGGCGTAGGACGCCAAGACCACTACGAGAAACGTCAGCGCCGCGAGGGCGAGCACCACGAATCGGCGACTCACGACCCCTCCTCGGGTGCAGGAGCCGAGGCTGCGGAAGCCGTGGCTTCGAGGACCGATGCCTGCTCCTCCACCCTCCCGTTTACCATGCTCCAGGTGAACCAGAAGAAGTTGAAGCCCTCGGGGCTTATCAGGCCGACCTCCGCGTCGTCGACAACGCCCGCCGCCAACTCGAAGAGTCGTTCGCGGCAGCGACGCACCTCGTTCAAATCGGTGCTGCGATCGAGGCTCGCGCCCAGGTCGAGCACCTCCTTGTTGTAGAGATCGATCCTCCGCTTCCGGCGCCGCGAACCCAGCTGAAAGAGCCCGGAGATCATCAGCGCGGCCAGCGTGACGACGAGCGCGAGAGGCTCGGCGTTCTCCTGTATGAAGGAAGGCCTGTCACGGTCGTAGAACTGCTGCGCGCCCGGATGGACCGGGATGTAGGTGCCGCCGCCCAGATTGGGAGGAGTGATGAAGCCGGCCAGCGAGGTGAGGTTCATCAGCTCGCGGCGCCGCTCGAAGAGAATCCGGGTCAGCTTCAAGGCGACGGCATCGTCCAGGCTGCCGCGGGCGATCAGGAGCCGTTGAACGGCCACCGTCGGGAGATCGCTTTCCGGCAGGGCCGGGAAGCCTCGGTAGGACCCCCGCGGGATCGTTCCGGGCTGGAGGGCAGGTCGCCTCAGCTGCATCGCCGCCGCCTGCCCGAGCGGTATCAGGCGGGTTGGGACCGCCTCGATCAGCTCCAGGATCGCCGGGTTTCCGGCGGCGCGCACGCGGAACGTGGCGTCCACCGCACCATCGATGAGCGCCCAGCTCGCGGAGGCCGGCGACATCGGCACGGCCTGAAGACCCGCCGGATCCAGGTCGTAGTGCTCGGCGAGGAACCAGAAGGTCGAGAACTGCCCGCCACCCTGGGGAGGGAGCGCGATCCTCTTCCCGACGAGGTCCGCGACCCTTTCGATCCCGGAGTCCTCTCGCACGATGAGCTGGAAGACGTCCGGGTAGAGGATGGCGATCATCCTCGCGGATGGCCCCATTCGGGCGTCCGCCTGCACGGTCGCCAGCTCGACACGCCCTTCTTCCAGAAGCCGCATGTTCTGGCCCGCGCCCGCCGTCTCGACGACCTCCACGGAGAGGCGCGGATAGTGGCGCTCCGCCACTTCGGCGATGGCGGTGGCGAGAGCGTACGCCTCCCCCTCGTCCGGACCCGCCGCGATCGTCACCCGCTGCGATACGGTGGTCTCCCGCAGGGCGATCCCGGCGGTCAGCGCTGCGAGCACGAAGAGGGCGACGACGGAGAGGGCGCGGATACTCATCCGAATCATACGGTCGGCGTCGTCGACTGGAGCTCGGCCGGGTAGGCGCTTCGAAGGCGCTCGGCGACGCGCTTCTTTACCTCCTCCGGCGCGAAGGCCGCTTCGACGGCGTTCAGGTTGGCCGCGAGGAACTCTTCCGGCCCCCATCCGAAGGTCTCGTGCAGGCGGCCGTACTCCCCGGTGAGGTCCACATCGGACAGGGTCCGCCCGTCGGTGCTCACGCCCAGCGCGACACCGGCTTCACGCAGCCGCTCGATCGGGTGCTCCGCGAGGGTCGCCGCGATGTCCGTCTGCACGTTGGAGGTAGGACAAACCTCCAGGTGGACCCCTTCCCCGCTCAGATGAGTCACCAGGCTGGCGTCCTCGATGCTGCGCACGCCGTGACCGATGCGGGAGGGCTCGAAGTGCTCGAGCGTCTCCCACACGCTCCGCGGGCCTCTCGCCTCGCCGGCATGCGCCGTTCTGTGGATCCCGTGCTCGATCGCATGGCGGAAGGCCGGTACGTGCGCATCGATCGGATAGCCCGCCTCGTCTCCGGCGATGTCCAGCCCGACGACCGAGCCGGCCTCGTGCTCCGTGAGAAGTCGGGCGGTGCGAAGGCTCTCGGCCTCCGAGAAGTGACGCAGCGTGCAGAGGATCGTGCCGGCCTCGATTCCGGACTCCCCGCTCGCCGCCGTGACCGCCTCGTCCACGATCTCCACGACCCGGTTCGCGGATAGGCCGCGCTCGGTGTGAAGCAGCGGCGCGAAGCGAATCTCCGCGTAAAGGACCTGATCATGGCCAAGTTGCTCGAACAGGTCGTAGACGGCCAGACGAAGCGCCTCCTCATCCTGCATGAGGCCGAAGCCGGCGGGCGCTCGGCTCAGCATGTCCGCCAGGTCCGTACATTTCGGCGGCGCGACGAAACGCCGGCGGTACTCGGCCTCGGTGACCGAGGCGTCGAGCGCCGAGACCGCCGCGTAGCTGAGCGAGCAGTCCAAATGGAGGTGGAGCTCCACCTTCGGTAACGACCGGAGCGTTATCGTCGTCCGCGTCCTTGCAGGTTGTCGAGGGCGCGATCCACGGCGTCCTTCGCCGAGGTGGTGATGCCTCCTCGTCGGTACTCGTCGACGACGATGTCCTCCATCCGCGCCACCAGGGCGTCCAGGCCAGCGGGCGATCTGTCCTCGGTGCTCTCGGGGAGGAGCCGGTCGGCCGCGCTGAACAGGTCGATCCACCGCTCCGTCTGCCGGCCGAACAGGACGACATCGTAGAAGTTGCGGCCCGCCCGGCTACCTATGCCGAGGACGTCCATGACGACCGCGATGATGGAGAGTGGTATCATCGCCGCGTCCCGCAATCCATCAACGAAGAGCTTCCCCTGGAAGACGAGCGCATCGCGAACCAGCTCCCAGCGCGATCCGGACACCCGGGCCGGCAGTCGATCAGGTTGGTTCATCTAAACTCCTCGTAGAGGCCAGTCTATCGCGTCCGCCGAGGAATATGGCGGTACGGCGGGCAGCCTGAACAGGATCTTCGCGTTCGATCCAAGACCGCGATCCCGATGGATGTGCACCACCCGGGCACTCAGGCGTCAGTAATAGGAGAGGGTAACGGGGTCGCGAGGACACCTTCGACGCGCCGTGGACCGGCGGAGCCGGGAGTCGACACCTTCCTTGCGGGCCGTTTTGAGAGGTCACCGGTCCAGGACCGAAGGTCAACGGAGGCACCATGAAGACCACGTGGAAGCTCGGCTCGCTAATCTCGTTGCTGTGCCTGTCGGCAGCCCTTCTGGCGCCGGCCGTGGCACAGGAGGGTCCCTCGACGTTTGAGGTGAAGGTCCAGCAGAACACGCCCTTCCGGGTGACGGCGGACCGCATCGCGCACAACCAGATGGGGCTGATCGTGCTGGAGTCGGACGGCGAGGTCGTCGCCGCTGTCCAGCAGCACCAGATCGTCTACGTGGTGAACATCTCCGAGACCGTCTCCCGACGGTTCGAGATTCAGACATACGACAACTCCACGTACCAGATCCCGGGCGAGTCTCTCGTGCCCGAGCAGTCCGGCATGATCCGCGTCGACGGTCCCAACGGAACGATGGGCTACATCTCGAACTCCCAGCTTCGCTACGTGGTCGCGGTGGAAGCGAGGCAGTAGCCGTCCACGGCCGAGCTCCCCTCCACTTGTAGCCTGCCGCGCTCCGGTCCAGATTCGACCGGACGTCCTCCCCGTGCGCCCCGTTGGGCGACGCGAGCGGCGAGGTTATCCAGGTAGGGACGACATGTACGAACTCGGCTCGCCATGAGCCCCGACGACCCCACGCCCCTGAACGACGCGGGACCAGGCGGCGACGCCGTTTCCCCGGGGGACTTCACGCGCCTTCTCGATGCGGTTCGCGGCGGCGAGCGAGACGCTCTGGACCGGCTGCTGCCCATCGTGTACGAGGAGCTGCGCGCCGTGGCCGGGCGGCAGCTGGGACGCGAGCGACCCGAGCACACCCTTCACGCCACGGCCCTCGTCCACGAGACCTACGTCAAGCTGGCTGGCGGCGGGGTGGACGCGGTCGACCGCGCCCACTTCCTGGCGATCGCCGCCCGAGCCATGCGGCAGGTTCTCGTCGACCACGCGAGGCGGCGGATGGCGGCGAAACGGGGCGGGGACTGGGCGGTCACGACTCTGTCCGACGGCCACAACGCCGTGGATTTTCGACCGGAAGAGATGCTCGCGCTCGACCGCGCGCTCGAGCGGTTGGAGCCGCGGCAAAGGCAGGTCGTGGAGTACCGCTTTTTCGCCGGAATGGAGGAGGCCGAGATCGGCGCCGTCCTGGAGGTCTCGGAGCGAACGGTGCGGCGCGACTGGGTGAAGGCGCGTGCCTGGCTGTACCGCGAGCTCTACCCGGAGGCGGAGTCGTAGCGCGTGGACCGCGAGAAGCAGCAGGCGGTCGAGGGGATCTTCGAGGCAGCTCTGGACAGGCCGCGGGCGGAGTGGACCGCCTTTTTATCGGATGCGTGCGGCGGAGATTCCGAGCTTCGAGGTGAGGTGGAGGCGCTCCTGTCGGCCCACTCCCGGACCTCGGGCCTCCTGGACGACGAAGCATCCGGGCCGGCGACCGGAGAAAACCGCGAGGCCCCCGTCGGGAGCGTCATAGGCGCCTACCGGATCTCGAGCGAGATCGGACGTGGCGGGATGGGCGTCGTCTACCTGGCCGAGAGGGCCGACGGACAGTTCAAGCAGCGGGTCTCGCTGAAGATGATCCGGCGCGGCCCCGAAACGACGGAACTCAGCCGTCGCTTCGAGACGGAGCGTCAGATCCTCGCCGCCCTCAGCCATCCGAACATCGCCGCCCTCCTCGATGGAGGGGTGGCCGAGGACGGCCGACCCTACCTGGTCATGGAGTACGTCGAGGGCGTCCCGATCGACGTGTACTGCGATCGGAACCGACTCGGGATCAAGCGCCGCCTGAAGCTCTTCTGCACCGTGGCGCGCGCCGTCCAGCACGCGCACCGCAACCTCGTGGTTCACAGAGATCTCAAGCCCTCCAACATCCTGGTCACGCCCGAGGGCCACGTGAAGCTGCTGGACTTCGGGATCGCGAAGATGCTCGACCCGACCTTCATGGAAGGGGGCGCTCCGGAGACTCGCACCGGACTCCGGCTCATGACACCCGAGTACGCGAGCCCGGAGCAGGTCAGGGCCGAGCCCGTCACGACGGCCACGGATGTGTATGCGCTGGGGGTTGTGCTCTACGAGCTGCTCACCGGGCGACGGCCGTTCCAGCTGATCGGCCGCACGCCAGCCGAAGCGGAGCGGATCATCACCGAGGATGAACCGGCACGGCCGAGCGAAGCGGTCGGCCGGTCCATGGTGACGCCGGTCGTCTCGGACGGACCAGGCAAGGCGGATGGGCAGGGAGCGAAGAGGCCGACCGACCCGATCAGCCTGGCGCGCGACACCGAGCCGCAGCGGCTGCGTCGCGAGCTGAAGGGCGACATGGACCGGATCGTCCTCATGGCGCTGCGCAAGGAGCCGGAACGCCGGTACGCGTCGGCCGAGCAGATGGCGGAGGATGTGGAACGCTACCTGGATGGCCAGCCCGTCATCGCCCAGGACGACTCGGTCCTCTACCGCACGGCCAAGTTCGTCGGCCGCCACAAGGCCGGCGTCGTCGCGACGGCCATCGTGGCGGTCGCCCTGGTCGCGGGTGCGGTCTCGGCCACGATCGGGATGGTGCGCGCCACTCGCGCCGAGGCCGTCGCCAGGACGGAGGCCGAGACGTCGCGGCAGGTCTCGGACTTCCTGGTGCAGCTCTTCGAGGTCTCGGACCCGGACGAGGCGCGCGGGAATTCGATCACGGCGCGCGAGATCCTCGATCAGGGAGCCGATCGCGTCACCACGGATCTGCAGGACCAACCGCTCATTCAGGCGCGGCTCCTACTCACCATCGGCGATGTCTACCGGAAGCTCGGGCTGTTCGCGGACGCGGAAGGACTGCTCGAGCGCTCGCTGGAGATCCGTACCGCCGAGCTGGGAGAGGTTCACCCGGATGTCGCGGCGAGTCTGCAGGCGTTGGCTACCGTGTACGGCAACCAGGCCCGATTCGAGGAGGCCGGCGACCTACAGGCTCGAGCGATCGAAGTCGAGGAACTGCTGTACAGCCCGGAGGATCCGCGCGTCGGCCGCAGCTTGACGGATCTGGGCGTCGTTCTCCTCCGAGGGGGTGAGCTGGACGAGGCGCAGGCCGTCCTCGAGCGGTCGCTGGTCATCAAGGAGGCGGCGCTCGGACCGGACGATCCGGAGCTGGCGACGACTCTCATCAACCTGGCCAGCATCCATCGTCGGCGAGGGGAGCTCGATGACGCGGAACGGCTGTACGCCCGTGCTCTCGGTATCCGGGAAGCCGGCCTCCCGGCCGATCATCCCGACGTCGCGCGCAGCCTCAACAGCCTGGCCATGGTCTACAGCTCCCAGGGGCGCCTCGACGAAGCGGAAGGGCTGTTCAGGCGCTCCCTGACGATCAAGGAGAAGACCCTCGGCCCGGATCACGTCGATGTCGGCAACACGCTGGGCAACCTGGCGGTCATCCATGCCCGCCGCGGGGAGTTCGAGGAGGCGAGGGTCCTGTTCGAGCGTGCCCTAGAAGTCTATCAGGTCTCGTTCGGTCCCGAGCATCCGAGGGTGGGCGACGCCCTCCACAACCTCGCGGGCGTGAACAAGGACCTGGGAGAATGGGAGCAGGCTGAGGCCCTGCTCACCCGTGCCGTCGAAATCAAGGAACGAACCCTTCCGGCCGACCATCCCCGCCTGGCCGCCAGCTTGGGAAGTCTGGGAGAGGTGTATCTGGAGCTTGAACGGTGGGAGCGAGCGGAGCCGCTTCTCCGCCGCACGCTGGAGATCCGAGAAGCCGCGTTTGGCCCCGATCACCGTTCGATCCCGCCGAGCCTTGAAGACCTGGCGGAGGCGCTGCGGGGCCTCGACCGAAACGCCGAAGCCGACGATTTGACCGCTCGCGCTCGCGAGCTCGAGGACGAATCGAGTAGCTGACCTGCGTCCCCGGGCTACCGCATTACCCGAAGGTGTAGCACCAGGCCTCACCCTGAAGCACCACCTCATCGTCCTGGCGCAGGACGCGAATGGAGAGTTGGCAGACAGGCTTGGTGGAGTGGACGCTCGTCACCTCGGCCTGCGCGGTGATGGTGTCTCCGATGAAGACCGGGGCGGTAAACTTCCAGTCCTGGCTCAGGAAAACCGTACCCGGGCCGGGGAGATCCATCGCGACCAGGGCATGCAGCAGGCCGGTGGTCAATCCACCCTGCACCACAAGGCGTCCGAACTTCGTCTTGGAGGCGAAGTCCTGGTCGAAGTGGAGCGGGTTGTAGTCGCCGGTTAGCTGCGCGAAGGTAGCGACGTGCTCCGCGGTCAGGGTCAGGCTTCGGCTTGCGGTATCACCAACCTCCATCGCCATACCACCTCTCGAGCTTGTAGGGGTGCACTCCGCCTGGCGGCGCGGCCTTCCTCCATCTCGGGGCCGCCTGCGCCACGCTTCAGTCCAGCGCTCTCAGAACATCCACCTGGGCGTTCATCTCCCGGTTCAGCCGGAGATGGAGTTCCTTCACCTCTTCGAGGCTCCAGTCGAAGGCCGAGATGCGATCGGTCACGTCGAGGAGACCCCTCACGCGCTCGTCGCGCCCGGGCTGGTACTCCAGAAGACCCTCGTCACCGTTATCCGCGACCACGCGAGTGAGGAGCTCGGCCTCGCGAAGCGCGTCGGTGATGCCGTGGGCGGTGATGGGATCTCGGAAGTACCCGGCGTCCCCGACGAGCGCCCAGCCCGGGCCGGTGGCTCGACGAAGGAAACCCGGGGAACCGGCGAAGCCTCGCAGCTTACCGGACGGAGGGCCTTTCACGACTGTCTCCGCGAGCTCGGTGGAGACCTTGCCCACCCCCTCGTGGAACAGAGCCTCGATCCCCTCCTGTCGCCGCTCCTCGAACTCGGCCCGGGGGCGCAGCACGAACACGCAGGTGTCCCCGTCGTTGGTCGGGATGGTCCCGATGCTCACTCCGGGCTCGTAGAACCAGTGGTAGCCATCGAGCGGCACGTCCGGCCAGTAGCCGTAGATCGAACAGGCAGCGTCGGGCACCTCGTAGTCGACCTCGGCCTCGAGAATGCGGGCGACGCGCGATCGCATCCCGTCGGCCCCGATCACGAGGTCGGCCGGTATGTCGGTCACCTCGCGGTCCGCCCCCGAGATCCTCGCGCCGCGAACTCGACCACCATCGTCGCGGATGAGATCGACGACGGACTCGCCGTACACCACCTCCGCCCCCGCCTCCCGCGCCGCGTCCACGAGGACCGCATCCAGCACCGTCCGCCTCGGAGCGCACAGGGCGTCGACCCCATCGCTCTCCTTGATGGCCACCTCGATCGTCTCATCGCCGTAATGGAAGGTCGTCGTCCGGATCGGCGGCGCACCGGACGCGCGGACCCTATCGAGCAGGCCCCAGCGATGGAGCTGCAAAACGGCACCGCGCATGAGCGCGTGTGTCGAGAGCGTGTCCCTTCCGTAGCGAGCGGGGTCCACCACCAGCACCCGCAGCCCCCGGCGCGCCAGCAGCATCGCGGTCGAGGCTCCCGCGCACCGGGCACCGGCGATCACGACGTCGTAGCGACTTCGAGTGATGGGCAAGCTCAATCCGGACCTCGTCTTCGAGTGTTCAAGCGTATGGCTACGAAGTATGGCTACGAAGATGCGGTTTCGCCGGTCGTTCGATCAAGCAGCGGTCGGATCGGCCCCACATGGACCCACATATAACGGTGCTCCAGCCGGCCCTGTTGGTCCCTGAGAGCTGCCGGCCACCGGTCCCGTACTCTTGCCTCCAGTGGTTCCTACCAGCATAGTCTGAGCGTCCTGAACCCTTCGAGTCGAGACAAGGAGGACCCCATGGAGACCGCCATCCCTGTCGACAACGGTGTCAACGTCGACGCGCTGCTCGAGGCCCGCGAGGCCCTGTCGAACGCCCCGCAAGCCGCCCAATTCAAATGGCGCGCGACATGCGAGTGGGTGGGCGGCACGCATAGCCGATCCACGGTCGAGGGCTTTTTCGGGCTCGGTGAGGAACACAAGCACAAGAGCCGGTTCACTTTCGACGCCGATCACCCCGAGGTATTCGCGTCGGAAGACCACGGTGCCACTCCGGTCGAGCTCGTCCTTGCGGGCCTGGCCAGCTGCCTCACCGCGGGTGTCGCTTCGGTCGCCCAGATGCGGGAGATCCAGCTGAATTCCGTGACCGCGACCCTGGAAGGCGGAATGGATATTCAGGGCATCCTCGGCATCGACGGCGACGTGCGAAACGGCTTCGACGGCATCAAGGTGACATACGACATCGACGCGGACGCCACACCCGAGGAGATCCGCGCCGTGGTCGCGCAGTCACAGAAGCGTTCCGCCGTCTACGACGTCATCACCAACCCGACCAACGTCTCGGTCGAGGTCAAATAGCCGCCGGATCCCGGGAGTAACTCCCGTGCGCACCGCCGCTGTCATCATCGGTGCGGGCCACGCCGGACTGGCCATGAGCCGCTGCCTCTCCGACCGCTCCATCGACCACGTCGTTCTCGAGCGGGGCGAGGTGGCGAACTCGTGGAAGACCGAGCGGTGGGATTCGCTCCGGCTCCTGACACCCAATTGGCAGAGCCGGCTTCCCGGCTTCGGCTACGAGGGCGAGCAGCCTGATGGCTTCCGCGACATGGCGGAGACCATCGCGTTCATCCAACGCTATGCGGAGGTCATCTCCGCGCCGGTGGAGACGCGCACAACAGTCACCTCTCTGCGCAGCGTCGATGAAGGGTACGAGGTGATGACCGACCGGGGGGTCTGGAGCGCGCCGACGGTCGTCATCGCGAGCGGCGCCTGCAACCTCCCGAGCGTGCCCTCACTCGCGGACTCGGTGCCGCCCCGGATCGCAACGCTCAGCGCCCTGGAGTACCGCAACCCGGATCAACTGGATGAAGGCGGCGTGATGGTCGTCGGCGCCTCGGCCACCGGGACCCAGATCGCCGCGGAGGTACACCGCTCGGGCAGGCCCGTAACGCTCTCCGTGGGTGAGCACGTGCGAGTCCCGCGGGTATATCGGGGCATGGACATCAAGTGGTGGATGGACCGGTGCGGCGTGCTCGACGAACACTACACCGAATACGATAACCTCGAACGCGTTCGCAACCTGCCCTCGCCCCAGCTCGCCGGGTCCGACGATCGCCGCACGATCGACCTGAACTCACTGACGGATATCGGCGTGAGGCTCATCGGCCGTCTTGCCGGGATCAATGAGGGGAACGCCCAGTTCTCCGGGTCCTTGCCCAACCAATGCGAGCTCTCCGACCTCAAGATGAACCGCCTGCTCGACCGGATCGACGAGTGGGCGACCGAGAACGGGCTGGACGAGACCGTCGAGCCGTCGCACCGCTTCGAGCCGACCAGGTTCGAGGGGTCTCCCCCACTGGGACTTAGCCTCACGAGCGGCGAGATCCGGACGATCATCTGGGCGACCGGGTTCCGACCCGACTACTCATGGCTCGATGTGCCGGTCTTCGACCGCAAGGGACGGATCCGACACGACGGCGGCGTCACGGAGGCGCCCGGCATGTATCTGATGGGCATTCCGTTTCTGCGACGGCGCAAATCCAGTCTCATCGACGGCGCCGGAGATGACGCTCGCGACCTCAGCGCGCACCTGGCGTCGTTTCTGGACGAAGCGACTCGAGGCTGACGTGTTTCGTCGCCGAGCGTTGTACTCTCTGTACCGCCCCGTACGGAAATCCCCCACACCCTCGCGGGTGCCTCTCCCGACAGAGTTGAGAATCGTTCTCAACTAGATTAAACTGCTCGCTTTGGCACCCCCCGGTAGACGGGAAGGAAGGGCGTGTTGACGCACTGCGCGGTACAGGACGACAGCACCCTCGAGTCGCCGACAGAGGGACGAGTCGGCGAGGGCCAGATACTCCTCGTCGGCAATCCCAACGTCGGTAAGAGCGTCCTGTTCCGGAACCTCACGCAGAGGTACGTCACGGTCTCGAACTACCCGGGCACCACGGTCGAGGTGGTTCGGGCCCGTGCGAGCTTCGACGGCCAGACGACCAGCGTCATCGACACGCCGGGTCTCAACGATCTCGTGGCACGCAGCGAAGACGCGCGCGTCACGATCGACATACTCCAGGAGAACCCGGACGCGACGGTGGTTCAGGTCGCCGATGCGAAGAACCTGCAGCGGGCGCTTCTTCTGACCCTGCAGCTCGCCGAGCTTCGGCGACCGATGCTCCTCGTCCTGAACATGCTGGACGAGCTCGACGAACGTGGAGGGCGGATCGATTCGGCTCGCCTCGCGGAGATCCTGGGCATCCCGGTCGTGGAGACCGTGGCTCCACAGGATCGCGGCACGGCGGAGCTGATCTCGGCG
>JBDGZR010000074.1:0-20690 GCA_039588495.1 Gemmatimonadota bacterium
GATAGGACCGACAGACCATCCGCAACGCCCGCCGGACTTCCGGGAAGATTGACGATGAGGGTGCGCATCCGAATGCCGGCCAGGCCCCGGCTGAGCGCGGCGTACGGGGTCTTCTCAAGACCCGCGGCCCGGATCCACTCGGCGATTCCGGGGACCGGCCTCTGCAGCACGGCCGCCGTCGCCTCGGGGGTCACGTCTCGGCCAGCGATCCCGGTGCCTCCCGTGGTGACGACGATGTCGGCGGCGCCCTGGTCCGACCACTCCCGTAGCGTCGCCTCGATCACCGGCGCTTCATCCGGGACGACCCGGCGGTCCGCCAGGGCGTATCCGCGCTCCCGTGCCCAGGCATCGATACGGTCGCCGGAAGTGTCCTCCCGCCAGCCTTCGCTCACGCCGTCCGAGATCGTGAGTATGGCGACTCTTACCGTGGCACCCTCACGGATCGGCGAGGAGCTCATCGGCGGGACGCGATCCCTGCGGCGCCCCTCATCGCCGCAACGACCCTTCCGTGTAGAAGGGCATCCGCGTCACCTCCGCGCCGACCTCCTTCTCCCGGATCACGACCGTGGCAGGCTCTCCCGGAGCGGCCGTCCGCGGCAGGTAGGCGGTGGCGATCCCGTAACCGAGCGACGGGCCCACCGTGCCGCTCCGAACGGGTCCGGCCGAGCGGCCGCCGTAGACCACCTCGTGCCCCGGCCGCGGAAAGCCCCGCTCGGTGAGCCGGATGCCGGTCAATCGTCGCGATACGCCCTCGGCCTTCTGCGCCTCGAGCGCAGCCCGGCCGACAAACTCCCCCTTCTCCATCTTGACGAGCCAGCCAAGTCGAGCTTCGAGGGGCGTGGTCTCCTCGTCGATGTCGCTTCCGTACAAGGCGTAGCCGACCTCGAGACGGAGGGTGTCGCGGGCCCCCAGACCAGCTGGCGTGACCTCCGTCTCGCCGTCCAGGAGCGCCCGCCAAACCCGCGTCGCGTCGCCGGCATCGAGGTAGAGCTCAAAGCCGTCTTCACCCGTATAGCCCGTGCGGCTGATCATGGCCGGCGCCCCGAGAACCTCTGCTTCTGCGAACCAGTAGAAGGCGATCGCGTCCAGGTCCGCGGCGGTCAAACCGGCCAGGGCCGCCTGCGCGGCAGGGCCCTGGATGGCGATCAGCGCGATCCCGTCGCTTTCGTCCCGCAGATCCGCGTCGAACCGGTCCTGGTACGCGGAGATGTGCCGCCAATCCTTCGCGATGTTGGCGGCGTTCACGACGAGCCTGAAGGTGTCGTCTCCCATTCGGTAGACGATCAGATCGTCCACGACTCCGCCGCTCTCCAGGCACATCGCGCTGTACTGAGCCTGCCCGATCACCAGCTGTTCAGGGTCGTTCGTCGTCACGTACGACACCAGGTCGACGGCCTGAGGGCCGGTGACCAGGAACTCGCCCATATGGGACACGTCGAAGATCCCGACGCCGCCCCGGACCGCCGCGTGCTCCGCCCGTATGCCCGAGGGGTACTGCACGGGCATCGCGAAGCCGCCGAACGGGACGAGCTTCGCGTTCAGACGTACATGCTCCTCGTGGAGCGGAGTCGTCTTCAGTTCCGAACTCTCGGCCATGCTGTCGTTCCTTCTTCCGTTCCGCGTGTCTCCGGTGTCGGTCACTCCGCCATGAGCGCCAGCAGCAGGGCCTTCTGGAGGTGCAGGCGGTTCTCGGCTTCGTCCCAGACGCGTGATCGCGGGCCGTCCATCACCTCATCCGTGACCTCCTCGCCCCGATGAGCCGGAAGACAATGGAGGAAGATCGCGTCGTCCGAGGCAGCCATCAGGTCCGTATCGACGCAGTAACCCCTGAGCGCCCTGCGGCGGCGCTCCGCGGCCTCTTCCTGTCCCATGGACGCCCACACATCCGTCGTCACGACGTGGGCGCCTCGTGCAGCCTCCAGAGGCTCGCGCAGCAACGTTACGGTGGTGGCCTCCGACGCACGTTCGAGGTCGTCCGCGTTCGGGTCGTATCCCTCGGGCGACGCCAGGCGAAGCTCGAAGCCGAAGCGCGCCGCGGCGTTGAGCCAGGAGTTGGCCATGTTGTTGCCATCACCGATCCACGCGACGATCAGATTCTCGAGCGTCCCGTACTCCTCGCGAACCGTCATCAGGTCCGACATGACCTGACAAGGGTGGTAGCGGTCGGTGAGTCCGTTGATGACGGGCAGTGAGCCGGTTTCGGCGAACTCGACGACGTCGCTCTGGGCGAAGGTGCGGATCATTACGGCATCGAGATATCTGGAGAGGACGCGGGCCGTGTCTGATATCGTCTCGCCTCGACCCAGCTGAATGTCCGCGGAAGAGAGAAAGAGGGCGTGTCCGCCGAGCTGGTACATGCCCACTTCGAACGAGACGCGCGTCCGGGTAGAGCTTTTGGCGAAGACCATCCCGAGCGTTCGGCCGTCGAGCGGTCGGTCGGCCCCCACCCGACCCTCCTTGACCGCGTCCGCCAGATCCAGGAGCCGCTCCAACGAACCCCGCGACCATTCGGCGATCGACAGAAAGTGAGTCTCACGACTTCCCGTCACCCGGCTCCCTCCTCGCCTTACAGGTTCTCTTGATTCTCGCTTGACCCGTGGACTCGTGCTCGGCGTCGACCGCGCCATCCCTTCGACCCCCGAAGCGTCTGGTATGCAAAACTGGCAGGCCCGTCAAGAGAGGCGTGTTGTGTGCGCACGAGTCGGTCGCTACTCATCTGGACGTGGCGAGCACCGCGGTCAGCGGAAGCGTCGGATCCGCCAACCCCCCCTTCAAGGAAGGCCCTTGGAGCTGATCTCGATCATATCGGTCGCGGCAGCCAGCTTCGTCGCGACGGGCCTCGACAATCTGCTGATTCTCGTCGGCTTGCTCGGGGCATCGGATGAACGGAAGGCGGTGGCTTCCGGTTATCTGACCGGCATCCTCCTGGTCGCGATCGCTGCGGCCGGACTCTCGTTGGCAACGCACCGGCTCCCGGCCGAGCTCTTGGGTTATCTGGGCTTGATCCCTATCGGGCTGGGACTGTGGCACCTCGTTCGGCTTCGGCGACCGGAGGCGGGCCGTGGCGAAACTCTCTTGGAGACTGGCGTCGTGCCGGTGGCTCTGCTCACGGTCGCCGCGAGTGGGGACAGCCTCGCGACCTTTGTGGCGCTGTTCTCGGACTCGGCGACGCGACTCGCCGTTCCGATCCTAGCCACGATCGCCGCCTGCTCCGTCGGCTGGCTTGCCCTCGCCCGCTTCCTGTCGACCCACGAGAGAGTCGTGCGCGTGCTGGAGCGAGGAGGTGCGTACCTGATCCCGGTGCTTCTGATCGTGATAGGGACCTACATCCTCCTGGACTCGCCCACCGACGTCGTGCGCTGAGGGAGTCGAGCCACCCAGCTGGATCCTACCGAGCGGTAAAAACGGAGCCGGCGGCGTCCTGTGGGGCAGCGGCGGCGAGCCGGATGGTACCACTGGCGCTCGGGCGCGAGCTAGAGGATGTAGCGGCGGAGGTCCTCGTCCTCGGCGATCGCGGCCAGCCTCTCCCGAACGAACTCGCCGTCAATCGTCAGCGTTCCGCCGGCGCCGGAGTCCGGCAGGTCGAACATCACGTCCTCGAGGAGCGTCGTCAGCACGGTCTGGAGGCGCCGAGCGCCGATGTTCTCGGTGCGCTGGTTCACCTCCGACGCGATGCGCGCGATCTCGCGGATCGACTCTTCCATGAACTCGAGCTGCAGGTCCTCCGTAGCGACCAGCGCGCTGTACTGCGTGAGCAGCGCGTTTCGCGGCTCCGTCAGGATTCGGGCGAAGTCTTCTTCTGTGAGGCTTCTCAGCTCGACCCGGATAGGGAACCGGCCCTGCATCTCTGGGATGAGATCCGAGGGTTTGGAGACGTGGAAGGCACCCGCCGCGATGAAGAGCACGTGGTCGGTGGCCACCATGCCGTAGCGCGTCTGCACGGTGGACCCCTCCACGAGGGGAAGTAGGTCCCGCTGCACGCCCTCGCGAGAGACGTCCGGGCCTCCGCCGCCCCGCTCGCCGGCAATCTTGTCGAGCTCATCGAGGAAGATGATGCCCATGTTCTCGACGCGGTCGAGCGCGTCGTCGATCACCTCCTCCATGTCGATGAGTTTGTCCAGTTCCTCTGAGAACAGGACTCGTCGCGCTTCGGCAACGCTCATCCGGCGACGCCGGGTCTTCTTCGGCATCATGTCCTGGAGCAGCTCGCCGATGTTCCAGTCGAGGCTGTCCATGCCCGGCGCCTGGAGATCCAGCATCGGCATCGCGGTGTCGGTGACCTCTACCTCCACCTCCCGCTCCTCCAGCTTCCCGTCCTGCAGCAAACCGAGCAGCTTGTCGCGCGTGCGGCGCCGACGTGCAGTCAGCTCGTCATCGGCCTCCTCTTCCGCGACCCCGCTGCTTCCGACCAGGAAATGCCTGTGGCCGCCATCTTCGGCGGCCGGCTGATCGTTGTTGGTGTCCGCGGCGGGGGGAAGAAGCAGGTCCAGAAGCCGCTCCTCGACCCGCCGCGCGGCCGTCTCGCGCTGCTCATCCTCCCGTTCGCCCCTCACCATGTTGATCGAGATCTCCACGAGATCACGAACCATCGACTCGACGTCGCGGCCCACGTACCCGACCTCCGTGAACTTGGAGGCCTCCACCTTGAGGAACGGTGCGCCTGCCAGACGGGCCAGGCGGCGGGCGATCTCCGTCTTCCCGACTCCGGTCGGCCCGATCATGATGATGTTGTTCGGGAGGATCTCGTCGCGAAGCTCGTCCTCCACCTGCTGCCGACGCCATCGGTTTCGCAGAGCGATCGCCACGGACTTCTTGGCGGCGCTCTGACCGATGATGTAGCGATCCAGCTCGGCGACGATCTGCCTCGGTGTGAGGGAGGCCGGATCGGCGGCGGCCGGACCGCTGTCGCTGGCGATGGCCCCCTCATCCGCGGAGTCCTGGCCGGGCACGACCGGCTGGGACGCGTCTTCGTCGAGCTGGAGCTCGGTGACCGGAACTTCCACGACTACTCCCTCAACTCTCTTCTTCCAGTTCCAGAACGGTGATCTCGGAGTTTGAGTACACGCAGATCTCCCCGGAGATCTGCAGGGAGGCGCGCACCATCTCGGCCGCTCCGAGCGATGAGTGCTGCATGAGCGCTCTGGCCGCCGCGAGCGCATAGGCACCCCCGGAGCCCAGGGCCAGGACGCCGTCGTCCGGCTCGATCACCTCACCGCTTCCGGCGATCAGCAGGCTCTGCTCGCGATCGGCGACCGCGAGCAGCGCCTCGAGTCGTCGAAGGTAGCGGTCGCTCCTCCACTCCTTGGCCAGCTCCACGGCCGCGCGCGCCAGGTTGCCGGGATGCCGTTCCATCCTCGCCTCGAACTTCTCGAACAGGGTGAGGGCATCAGCTACGCTGCCCGCGAAGCCGGCCAGGATCTTCCCGTCCATCATCGTCCGCACCTTCTCGGCCTGCGCTTTCACGATGGTGTCGTTCATCGTCACCTGGCCATCGCTCCCGATGGCCACCTGCCCGTCCCGTCTGATGCAAACGACGGTGGTCCCACGGAATGCGGTGTCGCTTTTCATGATCGCATGGTCGTTGGCTTCGGTCCGCGTGGATCGGAGGGCTGAGCCGAAGGTGTCCATCTCGGCAATCCGCTAGGCACGGGGATGCGACTGCCGGTAGACGCGCCTCAGCTTCTCGGTGGTAGTGTGCGTGTAGATCCGTGTCGTTGAAAGGCTAGAATGCCCGAGCAGCTCCTTCACCGCCACCAGGTCCGCACCGTTGTCCATCAGGTGCGTGGCGAACGAGTGGCGCAACGCATGCACCGAGAGCCCCTCACCGATCGCGACCTTCTCGAGCGTGCTTCCGACCGTACGCTGGATCTGACGCCGAGAGAGCCGTCGTCCATGACGCGAGACGAAAAGCGGAGCGTCGAGCGTTGGCCGCGGCCTCGGACCGGATCTCTCGGCCTCTTCCCTGCGCTTGGACTCCACGAGGCGCCGCCGCTCGGGAAGATAGGCCTTGATCGCCATGGCCGCCGGACCGCCAAACGGGACGATTCGTTCCTTTCTGCCCTTCCCGAGCACGCGCACCTGCCGGCTGCGGAGGTCTATGCCCTGCAGGTCGAGCGCCTCCACCTCCGCCAGGCGAAGGCCGGCCGAGTAGAGTAGCTCCATCAGGGCGCGGTTTCGGACGGAGAGAAAGCCTCCGTCCTGCTCGGCGTGTGCTCTGAGCAGCACGAAGAGGTCGTCCGCCTGCACCTGGCTCAGGTAGGCGGGCAGCTTGCGGCTTCGCTTCGGCGCCCGCACGAGACGAGCAGGGTTGTGCGGGATGCGGTCGGTCCGGTGGAGGAAGCGGAAGAAGGCCCGCGTCGCGGAGAGCTTGCGGGCGATCGTCGTGCGCTGCAGACCCCGCTTCTGGAGCGAGCCGAGGAAGGAACGGATCGCCATCCGGTCGACGGTCTCCCAACTCCATTCCGGGGCGGCCAGGTATCCCTGCAAGAAACCGACGAGCTCTCCCAGATCGCGGCGATAGGCCGCCACGGTGTGGGCCGAGAGTCCGCGTTCGGTCCCGGCGTAGCGCAAAAACCCCTCGACCGCTTCATTCATGACCGCACCGGCCTCGGTGCCGATCAGCCCGACCGTTTCTTCCTGGCGCGCTTGGGGCGGGCCTTCTTTTTCGCGATCAGGTCCAGCGCTGCCTCCAACGAGAGCGAGTCGATTTCTTCGCCCTTCGGCACCGATGCGTTCGTCTTGTCGTGCTTCACGTAGGGCCCGTAACGTCCATCGTACACGTTCACCGGTTTACCATCTTCCGGATGAGGCCCCAGCTCCCTCAGCGGCTTCGATGCCGCGCTCTGCCGACGGCCTCGTTTCGGCTCCGCCAGGAGCTCCAACGACCGATCCAGCGAGACATCCAGCACATCGTCATCCTTCTTCAGCGACCGGTAGTCCCCGTCGTGCACGACGTAGGGCCCGTAGCGTCCGATTCCCACCCTCACCGGCTCGCCGGTCTCCGGGTGCTTCCCGACCTCGTACGGCATGGAGAGCAGCTTGAGCGCCACCTCCAGCGTCACATCCTCCGGCTCCATGTCCTTCGGTAAGGAGGTCCGTGGGGGCTTCGCCTTCTTCTTACCCTTCTTACCCTTACCCTTGCCGGGCGCCTCCTCTTCGTCGCCGAGCTGCACGTAGGGTCCGAATCGGCCCGTGCGAAGGTAGACGGGCTTCCCCGTGCCAGGGTCGGTCCCGAGCTCCTGGGGGCCCTGGGCGCTCTTCTCCAGCAGGGCGACGGCCTCCTCGTTGGAGAGGTCCGCCGGTGCAATCTCATCGGGAATCGAGGCGGTCAGCCGGTCCCCTTCACGCTGGAGCTCGAGGAAGGGACCGTATCGACCGATCCGCACCTTCGCTCCGAGATCGGCGAGCTCCAGCGTGGAGGCCTGGCGGGGATCGATCTGTGACTCGTGTTCCTGAACGCGAGCCTCGAAGCCCTCCTCTCCCGAATAGAAGCTCTCCAGGTAACTCCGCCACTCGATCTCGCCTTCCGCGATCTCGTCGAGAGAATCCTCCATCCCGGCCGTAAAGCCGAGATCCACGAGGTCGGGGAAGTGCTCCTCCAACAGCTGCGTGACCGCGAAGGCGGTAAAGGTCGGCACAAGCTGTTTCGCCTCGCGACGCGCGTAGCCGCGGTCCTGAATGGTGGAGATGATCGCCGCATACGTGCTCGGACGGCCGATGCCCTCCGCCTCGAGGGCTTTGACGAGCGCCGCCTCCGTGTAACGCGCGGGAGGACGCGTCTGGTGGGAGAGCGCTTCCAGCTCCCGCAGGTCGAGCTCGTCACCCTCGTCGAGCGAGGGAAGGAGAACCTCCTGGTCTTCGAGTGCGGCGCGCGGGTCGTCGGAGCCCTCGACGTACGCACGGAAGAAGCCCGCGAACTCGAGCACCTTCCCGGTGGCCCGGAACACGGCGCCGTCCGCATCGATGAGGACCGTGAGCTGCCGTTGCCTCGCTTCGGCCATCTGGCAAGCCAGTGATCGCTTCCAGATGAGCTCGTAGAGTTGCTTCTCTCTGCCGTGCAGGCCGAGCTCCTTCCCCGTCCTCATGCTCGTTCCGGCCGGTCGTATCGCCTCGTGAGCCTCCTGGGCCGTCTTGGACTTCGTCTGAAAGCGGCGGGGCTTGTCGCTGAGGAACTGATCTCCGTACCGCTCCTTCACGGTCCGCCGGATCGCGTCCACCGCCTCGCTCGAGATCTGGACGGAATCCGTGCGCATATACGTGATGTGTCCGGCCTCGTAGAGCGTCTGAGCGGCACGCATCGTCTGCCGCGCTCCGAGATTCAGCTTCCGGTTGGCCTCCTGCTGCAGCGTCGAGGTCGTGAAGGGGGGGTAGGGACTGCGCTTGGAGGTCTTTTGCTCGACGGAGCGCACCTGGAACGGAACCGTCGCGAGCCGGTCGCGAAGCGTTCCCGCCTCCTCGGAACCCAGGAGCCGAACCTCACGGCCCGCCTTGAGCTTGCCCGTCGTCTCATCGAAGTCCCGGCCCGAGGCTATTCGGTCCTCACCGATCGAGATCAGAATCGCCTTGAACTCGTGACCGTCGCTCGCGAGGCGGGCCATGAGGTCCCAGTACTCGGCAGAGCGGAAGGCCCGGCGCTCGCGCTCCCTCTCGACGAGAAGCCGGACAGCCACCGACTGGACGCGGCCGGCCGAAAGGCCGCGAGAGATCTTCTTCCAGAGGAGCGGCGAGAGCTTGAAGCCGACTAGGCGGTCCAGGATGCGACGGGCCTGCTGCGCCTCAACGAGTCCCATGTCCAGCGTACCAGCGTGCTCCACCGCCTCGAGCACGGCCCGTCGCGTGATCTCGTTGAAGCGGACGCGGCGGAACCTCTCTCCGTTCTTCTCGTAGCCGAGCTGCTCGGCGATGTGGTACGCGATCGCCTCACCTTCGCGGTCTGGATCCGTGGCGAGAAGAACGTCGGCAGACTCCTTCGCCACCGCGCGCAGCTTCTTCAGAACGGGACCCTTGCCGTCGATCGTCACGTACTCGGGCTCGAAGCCGGCCTCCACGTCCACCCCGAGACCGCTCTTCGGTAGATCGCGCACGTGGCCCACCGTGGCCTCGACCCGGTAGCCTTCGCCCAGATAGCCACCGAGGGTCCGGGCCTTGGCCGGCGATTCGACGACGACCAGGTGCTTTTCGTTGTTGCTTCGAGAGCCTTGTTCCGTCACTTCATTCCTCTTCTGGCTGACCCCCCCATTTCGGCTCGCATAACCCGCAAATCGCTGTCAGGATCCCGACGCCGGTCCGTGAGGCGGCGCCGAGAGGGCGGCGAACGGCAGCAGCTGGACGATAAGATCCGCCGTCTCCTCAGCCGCCGCTCCTCCCGATGAATCGCCGGCGGCGACGCTGATTTCCGCCTGCTCATAAGCGGTTTCGCGTTCCCCGAGCAGCCGCTCGAGCGATTCCCTCGGACGACCTGGATCCAGCATCGGGCGGGCCGCGGCATCGCCGGATAACCGGTCCCATGCCTCCTCCGGCGTCACGCGCAGCCAGACGCGAACGGAGCCGGGCCACCGGTCCCGGAGCTCGGGTCTGACCATCCAGCCGCCGCCCGCCGCCAGCACCGTGCCCGTGGCATCGTCCTGCCGCTCCGTCGCCTCCGCCTCGAGCTCCCGAAACAGCGTCTCGCCGCCGGCATCGAAGATCTCCGCGATCGATCGGCCGGCAAGAGCCTCCACTTCAGCGTCGAGATCGACGAAGGCGTAGCCGAGCCGGTCGGCCAGCAATCCTCCCACCGTGGATTTGCCGGCCCCCATCAAGCCCACGAGGATGACCTTCTCGGGCTTCGCCGGACTACTCACTCCTTCCCGCCGCGACGGCTCAGGCGCTCGAGGTACGCCTCGTGATTGGTCCGCATCTCGCCGAGCGAGTCGCCGCCGAACTTCTCCCGCATCGCATCAGCCAGGACGAGCGCGACCATCGCCTCGCCGACTACCGCCGCGGCCGGAACCGCGCACACGTCGCTACGCTCGCGCACGGCACGAGCCGGCTCGCCGCTGCGGAGGTCCACGCTGTCGAGCGGCCGCATGAGCGTGCTCAACGGCTTCATCGCGACGCGGACGACAACCGGCTCTCCGGTGGTCATGCCGCCCTCCAACCCGCCGGCGTTGTTTCGTCTCCTTCGGTAGCCGCCCGAGCCGGTCCTGGACGGGTCCGGCTCGATCTCGTCGTGGACCTCCGAGCCCGCCGAGCGGGCGGCGAGAAAACCGGCACCGATCTCGACCCCCTTCATCGCCTGGATGGACATCAGCGCCGCGGATAGACGGCCATCAAGACGTTCCTCCCATGAAACGTAACTTCCCAGACCCACCGGAAGGCCGGACGCCACCACCTCGAACACGCCACCGAGCGTATCTCCGGCGGCGGCCGCGGTGTCGATCGCTCTCATCATCTCCGCGGCGGCGGTCGGGTCCAGGCAGCGGACCGGAGAAGCATCCGCCTCTCGGTTCATCTCGGCCGCATCGGACGGCGGGTCGACGGCGGACGCCGCCTCGGCGTCACCGATCCTCAGAACATGGCTGCCGATCGTGACCCCGAACTCCGCGAGCAGGGACTTTGTAAGGGAGCCGGCCGCCACCCGGGCTGCCGTCTCCCGGGCGCTGGAGCGCTCCAGCACGTCCCTGGCATCCTCCCGATCGTACTTCAGCAGCCCCGCCAGGTCGGCGTGGCCCGGTCTGGGCAGGTGGACCCTGCGGAGCGACTCGTCATCCGCTTCCGGAACGGCATCTGCCGACATCGCCACACGCCAGTTCTCGAAGTCGCGGTTCTCGATCCAGACCGCGATCGGAGAGCCGAGCGTCTCGCCCAGCCGCACGCCGCTGAGGATCTCGCCCTCGTCCCGCTCGATTCGCATTCGCTCCCCGCGGCCATATCCCAGCTGGCGGCGTCCCAGCTCCGCGGCCACGCTTCCCGTATCGAGGCCCAGGCCCGCCGGCATGCCCTCCAGGATCACGACCAGGCCTCGCCCATGGGACTCACCGGCGGTCGTGAAACGAATGGCTCTCAGCATCGCGGATTCATGGCTCAACCTTCCCGGGGCAGACGAAAGCGTGGCGAATCTTAGCGGGTGCCTGCGAAAAGCGAGAGTCCCGGGCCCGGCCTTTCGCTGAGCCCGGGGCCGAAAGAGCCGTGCGGGGACGTGCGGTGAGTCGGCTCGTACCTCCCGGTGCTACGACGGCTCCATGATGTGCGGAGTGACGAGAATGATCAGGTCGATCTTGACCTCGCGCTCCTTCGTCGTGCGGAAGAGCGCACCGAGCAGGGGAAGGTTCATCAAGCCCGGTATGCCGGTGGTGCTCCTCGAAACCTCCGAGAGGGTGAGTCCACCTATCACGGCCGTCTCGCCGTCATCCACCAGGAGGCGCGTTTCGCCGATCTGGCGCTTGATCACGAAGCCGACGTCGCTCGTGGCCTGCTCGACGCCCGAGCGCTGGGCGGAAAGCTCCATGAGCACCTGGTTGTTGTTGGTGACGTGCGGCGTGACCTCGAGGATGATGCCGGTGTCCTCGAAGAAGACGTTGATCCGCGCGTTCTCCACCTGTGCCCCCTCCTCCAGGACCCGGACGGGCGTTCGCTCGCCGACCTGGATGTAGGCGCGGTGGTTGTCCAACACCTGCACGGAGGGAGCCGCCTGGACATCCGCCAGCTGATTGGCCTCGAGCGCCTCGATCCACGCGAAGAGCGAGTAGCCGCCGAAGGCCAGCGTCGTCAGCAGCGAGAGGGCGGGCTGCGCCACGCGGTTGTTGGCGTTGGCCAGCGTGGCGACGGCGTCTCCGGCCACGTTCACGATGTTGTTGTTCGTGAGCTCGAAGAACTGCTCGTCCGGCTGGATGATACCGTCCCCGTTGAGGTCCTGTACCTGCGGGGGCTTGGTCGGGTCGATGACCGCGACCGCCTGGTTGAGGCCCTGGGTCACGAACGGCGTACCATCCGCCACCTGCTTCAGGTCGTACACGATCCCCAGCTCGAAGACATCGGTGCGGTCGACGAAGACGATCTTCGCCTCGATCGCCACCTGCGGGATCTTCCGGTCCAGAACGGAAACGAGGCTGTCCATCCGCTCGACGACCGGCGGGATGTCGGTGACGATCACCGAGTTCGTCGCCTGGTAGGCGACGACCTGACCGAGCTCCGGCGTGACCAGCTGCTGGAGCGTCGCCGCGACCGTATCGGCGTTGGCGTAGTTGATCCGGATAACGCGAGTCTCGCTCTGGAGCGCCTCGCGTGCCAGGAGGCTGTCGACGCGGTCCACGACGATGATGCCGCCCCTGGTGACCCGCCAGCCCAGTCCCTGGGCCGCCAGGATGGCGTCCAATGCCTCATCCCATGGACGGTCCCGAATCTCGACGCCCCTCACCGACTGTCCCGCGATGCCCGCGTTCGGAACGATCGAGATGTTGGCGAATTCCGCGAAGCCGGCGATCACGTCCAGGACGCTGGCGCTGTCGTACGTGACCGTGATGCGGGGCTGCTGGTCGACGCCGGGCATCGTCACGAGAGCGGGGACCACGTCGATCGTCACGACGTCAGGATTGCCCGCTTCGAGCTCCTCGGCTCCCGGCGCGGAGAGCGCCATCTCGCTCTGCAGGCCGTCGAGGCTGGTGCTCCACGGTTCGAACGGCGGCCCCGGATTGCGGAACCTCACCGTCACGACGCCGCGATTCACCGACACGGTGTACGTCGGGGCGACGGTGAGGTCGATCACGAAGCGCACCACATCGTCCAGGAACTGACTGGTCCGCATCCGGATCACGCCGCCCCGGCCGATCTCCTCGTAGGCGTAGCGAGGCAGCGCGTGGTGGGCCCCACGCAGGTCCAGGATCAGCCGTGTCGGCTCGTCGAGAAGAAAATCGCTGACCTGGATATCGCCTTCGGCGATGATCACGATCTCGGTCTCGCCTCTGGCGGCGGCGATCCTGACCTCGGTAACCGCTTCAGAGCTTGGAAGAGCGTCCGTGTTCAACGTCACAGCGGCCAGGATGATGGCGAGCAGCTTGTGGACGATCATTCTCCCTGTCCCCGTTCCTTTTTGGCACGCAGGATTGCCTGTCTACTCACGCCGAAGGTGGTGATCCCGAACACGACCTCGTCGGGCCGGATCTCGAGCACTCGCGCCGTTCCGACGCGCTCCCCCTCACGAAGCCTGTATCGTTGCTCGTTGGTGCGATCGGCGATGACCACGACGGAGCCGACCTCCGGACTGTACACGATGCCCGTCAGCTCGAGGTCCTCGAAGCGCGGGCCACCTGTGTTGAAGGCCGTCAAAGGCCGGAAGGGATTTCGTCTCCTACCGGAGGAGTACTCGAACACCTCTCGCTCGTATCCGAGGATGGAGTCCGATACCTCGCCACTGAGCGGATCCTGGGAGCTCTGTCCGGGCGCGCTCGCCGGGAGGAAGAGAGGAAGGGCGACGAAGACCCAGCCGGCGGAGAGGAGCTTTCTCACTCTCCTCCCCCACCCTCGCCCGCGCTTCCCGAACCCAGCGGGAGCACGAAGGTCTCGAGCTCGAAGTAGACCGTTACCGAATGCGTGCCGTCGCCCGCCCCTTCGACCGGGCGGATCTCGCGCACCTGAGGCCTCACGATTCGATCGAACGACGCGACGCGTGCGAGAAAGCGCCCGATGTCGTGGTACGACCCCTCGACCTCCATCTCCCAGTTCTGGCGCATGAAGTACGCGCCAGAGTCGGCCTCGGCTTCGATCGGGATGACGTTGCGCATGTCCAGCCTCAGCGCCTCGCTCTCCGAGGCGATCGCCTCGTAGATCTCCGGGATCTCCTCGCCGGTCGGCACGAGGCGCTCCAGGGCGGCGAAGCGGCGCTCCGCGAGCACCAGGTCCTCCCGCAGCCCGTCGAGATTCACCGTACGAGCTCGCGCGACCTCGTTCTGGGCCTCCATGTCGGAGATCCTCCCCTCCAGGTCGTCCGGGAGGAAGCCCATGTCAGGCCCCCGTCTCGCTTCCCACGCCTCGCGGCTCGGGTCGCGGTGTGTAGTCGACCAGCAGCGTGAAGGCGTGCACCTCGAGATCGGCGCCCTCCACTGGGATCTGCTGGCTTCCCAGGATTCGCACGAGCCCCAGATAAGGGGACATCTCCAGCCGCCTGACGTACTCGGTGACCGCCAGGGCGGTCGCCGCCATGCCGCGGATCTCCAGCGTAAGATCGGGAAGCGGGGCCGATTCCTGAATCGAGGTCAGCCAGACGAAGTCAGGAAGCGAGCCGCTGACCTCGTCGAGGATATGAGGCCACACGAAGCGGTCTCGGTCTAGCCCGCGAATCAGTTCCACACGGTCTCGCACGAGCCGCTGGCGGGAGGTCAGGCTGTCGCTCAGAACGCGCAGATCGGCCAGGCGGGTCGAGTCGGCGCTGGCCTCCTGGAGGCGTTCCTCCAGTGAGCCTGCCTGTGACCGCTGAAGGAACCACATGGCGCCCATGAGCAGGGGCGCCGCGATGAGAGCGGCGATCATGGCGGTCGCCCACGGGTTCCGCGCGCCGCGTCGGCCCAGGGCCGGGCCGCCGGCACCTCGACGCCGGCCCTTGGCCTTCGCCTTGGCCTTTGCCCCGGCGGGGTGGAGGTTGACCTCGATCATTCTGGGGCCTCTACCCGCTTCGTTCCACGCTCCGGCGCCGCTATCCCAGTCTCCTCAACGCGAGACCAACCGGCAGCATCATCATCGGCGCTACGGCATCCAGGTCGACGCCGTTCACCGCTTCGGGCTTTATCTGAATCTGCTCGAAGGCGCTCGTGATCTGCGTTTCGACTCCGAGCCGGTCGGCCAGAGACTCGGCGAGGCCCGGAACCCGGACACCTCCGCCTGACAGATACAGCCGACCGATCCCGATCCCGATCTCGTGGGTATCCAGGAACGCGGCCGCGCGCTCCACGCCCCTGGCCACTTCGTGCGCTCTCTGAGCGAGGAAGTCCGAGAAGAGGGCGCCGGAGCCTTCCCCTCTTAATACTGAGCGCGCTTCGTCCGGCTCCATTCCGTGCTCGGCTTCGAGCTCCGCCGCCAGCTGGCGCGTGCCGAAGCTCATGTCCCTCGTCAGCAGCGGAATCCCATCGTCGAGTACGTTCACCGTCGTCGTGTCGTGCCCGACGTTGATCAGGGCCGTCAGTCCCTCCATGGCCGCCGGATAGTTCACCTCGAGAGCATTGTGCAGGGCGAAGGCATCGACGTCCACTATCCGGGGCGCGAGTCCCGCTTCCTCCATGATGGCCACCCGGTCCTCGACGACCTCCTTCTTGGCCGCCACCAGGAGGACGGTCATCTGCAGGCCCTCGCCATCCGGATCCGTGATCTCGAAGTCGAGCTGGACGTTGTCCATCTCGAACGGGACGTGCTGCTCGGCTTCCCAGGGAATGACCTCTCGGGCCTCGGCCTCATCCATTCGGTCCATCCGGATGAGCTTGATGATGACGTCGCGACCACCCACACCCGCGACGACATCTCTGGCCGATATCTGCTCCTCATCGAACAGGGTGGTGAGCAACTCGACGACGAGCCCCGGCTCGACGATGTCGCCATCGACGATCGCCTCACCGTCGATAGGACGCATCGCAAGCTGCTCGATCTGCGGGAACTCCTTCCCGTGGTCGATCACGGCCACTTTGATGTAGCCGCTCCCGAGATCGACGCCTACAGTTTTCTTTCGGCCTCGGCCTAATGAGAGCATGTATTGTTTCTTGTCGCCGGCCACCCTCCGAAGCAAGCCGGCAGATGGGTCTTGAAGGCGGGTCTGGCCAAACGTAAAGGAGGTGTAAACGCCTGTCAAACAGGGAGAGTGGAGCGTGGATGTCCTTTAGTTCCGCAGGAAAACACGGTGTTCGGCCGGCAGTCGAACCGGTGGCTGAAAGCGCGTTCCTGCAGACCGCCCGGTGGCTTCGAGGCGGATGCGAACCGCCCGGATGCGGCCCAGTGCCTCGACCGGCACGGCGCTCTGCTCCCCACCACCCTCGAGGACGTAACTGAAGGAGGATCCGTCGGCGAAGGGCGAGGCAAGCTCCTGTCCGTTCCGCCAAACACCGAGACCCGACTCGAAGGAGGAAGCACCGAGGCGGTAGCTCAACCTCCCATATACCCGCACGAAAGAGCCGACTGGAGGGAGCTTCCCGTACCGACTTCGCCAGCCGGTTACCGCTCGAAAGCGGGACGACGGCAGGTCGACCGAACCTCCCCGCCTCTCGCAGGCCGCCCTCGGAACAGAGCCCTTCCCGGTCACGGGCAGCCGCCATCCATCCAGGAATGTGAAGATGGAATCGTAGGGCTCCGAGATGGCGGTGCCTCGAAAACTGGAGGGGACGTTGGCTGCCCGCACCGTGTCGAACACGACCAGCGCGACCTCATCGGGAGCCGTGGAGTCGCAGACGATCGCCCGAGAGAGGTCGAAGCGGAGCGTCATTGAATCGGAAGCCGCTACGAGAAAGTCGGCGGACGACGAACCCCGAACCTCGGCGGCGAGAAGGTCGATCGTGGCCCGCAGGTTCTCGCGTGCGCCGATCGTATCGTCGCTGCGTTCGTAGAAGCGCGAGTTGTTGATGAACAGCCAGACGGCCGCCGAGGAGACGGCTCCGAGCAGCGCGAGAACGAGCACAACCTCGATCAGCGAGAACCCGGCCCGCGAGCAGCCACTCTTCCAGGCCGCCCGGCACTGGCCGGATCTCGACCGGCTCACGGAACGGCGTTGGCCGGGGGCGCCAATCGGGGCAGAGAACTTCGGCGGAAGGTCCCGTAAGACCGGACGCGCGGCGGACCGCTGCCGAAGCCGGGCGAGCCGACCTGGACCACCGTTGCTCGTATGCGCTGGAGAGACGGCTTCACGGCGTCGAGGGTAATCCCGACGGCGTACTCCCGATCTCCGAACTGGAGCGTATCTTCGCGCGAGGAGGGTGCCGCCGCGTGCTCCGAGAGCACCGCCTCGATCTGCTGCTGCGCGAGGAGGGCCGCATCGCCTTCGGCACGTGCCTGGTCCGCCAGTAGAGAGACCGCGCGCACGAGGCCGGCGGTGGCCAGCAAGCCGACCGAGAGAACCGTCAGCGCCACGATTACCTCGATCAGGCCACACCCCTCCGGGCCGATGGGAGAGGATCCGGTCAACGGAGCTTCTCCTCTCGAACCCGGCCGACGAAGTTCATCACCAAGCGGACGCCGGACCGACCGCCGTGAAGGTAGACGCTTCCCGGGGCAGCCTGGCCGCGAGCGTTGAACCTGAGCGTGGTGGGCCGAAGGTTCGCCGAATCGAGATGAAAGCCGGCGACGCCCAACAGGGGCGTGCGGCGAACCACCGAGTCTCGGGAATCGACGAGCAGAAGCTCGCCCGCCGGGGTCAGCGTGAGCTCGACGACCTCGCGCCGCGCGATGGCTACCGTGCGGGCGTAGATGAGGTGGCCTCGAACAACGCGAGAAGCACCGGCGAGCTCCGAGCTTCCGGCCAGCGAGCGCGCTCCGGAGATGGATCCGGTGAGAACCATCCCCAGGAGGGCGATGGCGACAAGAAGCCGCAGGAGCGTGAATCCGGCCGTGGGTGTCGTGAGCTGCATGGAGAGAGGATCGGAGCGTCTCTCAAGTTCCGATCAATCGCCGGCTGCCTCGAGCTCTGCTAGTCGGCCGGCAAACCCCCGCGCGATCCGGCCGCCATCCGCCTACGAATCACGGGAGCGAGTCCGAGCCCGAGGACCAGGAGAACGAGCGTCGCGGCCGAGATCCGCCGGCCGCACTCGAAGGGGCGAGACCGGTATGTGAAGACGACCTCGCGGTCGCCCGGTCGCACCGGAACGGCCCTGTAGAAGTAGTTGGCCAACAGAATCGGCCGCTCCTCTCCGTCCACGCGGGCACTCCAACCCGGGTAGTCGGAGTCGGTCAGCACCAGATATCCCGCTGCCGTAGGAGACACCGAGATTCGGATCTCCGTCCCTTCGTCGGCGACGATCCGAGCGGCTGGCTGGGAAGCGGAGCCGCTCCCGTCATTCGGTTCATCGGCAAGGGCTTGGACCGCCGGGAGGCCAGCCTTCACCACCTCCGCCGCCTCCGCCGCGAGCAGCGCCACCTGGCGGCGCGGCTCGAACTCGCGCGTGATCGATGCGTTGAACGCCTCGATCTCCTCATCGACGAGCACCGCTTCGTCTGCCAGGTACGCTCGGGGCAGTGGATCCCTCAGCTCGTACACGAAGCCCGGGAGCGAATCGAGCCGGGTGCGGCTCCCGTAGAGATCCCGCTCGTATCCGTGGAAGCTGTAGACCCAGCGAACGCTCGCCAGTCGCAGAATGCGCCAGCGGCTCTCGTCGGGAAGCATGGCGAGGAAGGTCGATTGGGCGACCGCGCGCGACAGGTGAATCGCATCCCCGGAGTCGTGCGTGAGGATTCCCTGCAGCGCGCCCAGACCCGGCTGGACCGTCTGCTGCCAGGTCCACTTTTCGGACTCCAGAGAGAGGCCGGGCAGCGTGTGAAAACGGGTGATGTCCTTGTCGAACGGGCTGGCGCGATAACGGTAATCGGTCCGCAACGCCTCGAAGGGGACGAGGCTCGCCAGAACGGGAGCCTCGTCGAAGAAACTGCGATCGGCCACCGGTGTCAGCTGTCGGTGCGCGGTCCACAGGTCGAGCGTCAAGAGAGCCAACAAGAGCGCGACGAGCAGCGATTCACGGAAGACGCCTCGCCGGTAGAGCGTGATGACGAGGAGCGCGATCCCGACCAGCACTGCGATCCGCCACAGGTTGCCCGCCCACATGGCGTGCGCGAAGGCGAAGTTCTGGAAGAAGGGGGCTTCGGGCAGATGCGCCTCCCCCCAAACCCTCAGCGATTCCGCGTAGACCGACCAGGCGATCGGGATTCCGGTCACGATGGCTAGAGCCCCGACGCCCAACACGCCATCCAGACGGACGGGTCGCTGAGTCGCGCGCAGCGCCGACAGACCGGTGGCGGCCAGCATCGCCGCCGAGAACCCGGTCAAAAAGAGAAAACGCTCCGGGAAGCGGAAAGAGGCGAAGCCGGGGAGGTGACGATACAGCAACCCATAGAGAGGGGTCGCGTCACCCAGCGACAGGATGAGCCCCAGTGCCCCTACGGCAGCCCAGTAGAGCGATTCAAGGCGCCGTTCGCGGTCCAGGCGGGCGGCCGCGATCAGCACGAGAGCCACGACGCCCAGGTAGACCGAGAACAGCCAGGGCTCGACGGTCACGAGCATGGCCTTGCGGCCGAAGCGATAGACCGGGTCGCCGTACTCGGGCGGCACGGCCAGGTGGATCAACCGGACCGGCTCCAGGTGATACCGTTCGGATTCCTCGTAGCTCAGACCCCCGGCCCGATCGGACTCCGATACGAACTCGGCGGTGGGAAGCACCTGCATCGCCGCCAGTCCTCCGACCAGGATTCCGGCCAGCGAGAGAGAAGCGATCAGGGCGAGTGCGCCGCGCCGCGAGCGGCCGCGCCGGTACCTCACGATTCCGTAGCCGCCTCCGAGGGCGACGGCCAGAGCGAACGTAAGGGGCTCGCCGGCGATGAACGCCAGCCAGAGGACAGCCACCAAAAGGGCAAAGGACCTGGTCGAACGAGACTTCGCGTAAACAAGGATGGCCCAGCAAACCGCCGGAGCCCAGGCGGCGGCCTGCAGGACGTTCAACAGGTTGGTGAGCGACACGAAGTAGCCGCCCAGCATGTACCCGATGGCCGCCGTGCTCGCCGAAGAACGGCCATAATCGGCGGCTCGGCAGAACAGGTACATGAACGCGCCCCCGAGGACGAAATGGAGCACGAGGAGGCCGTTGAACGCCTCGAAGAAGGGGGAGGCGGCGTAAAGCCAGTTGGGTGGATAGAAGGCCCCGGACTGGAAGTTGGCGAGGAGCGGCGTCCCGTTACCGAGGAAGGGCGTCCACAGCGGCAGGTGGCCGGCCTGCAACGAGGCCCAGAGCAGGCGCCGTTGGGGAAGGAAGAAGAGCTGCATGTCCCGCGCGATGGGAACGCCCGTCAGCGAGAGCACCTCCCAGAGGAAGGCGGCGCCGAGGAGAACGACCGCTCCGATCGCCACCGCACTCCGCAACCTGTCCGACCGCTCCGACATCACGACTCTCGATCCGTTCAGGGCCGGGGACGGTCGTGGGATCCTGATGGCACCAGGACACTCGACCGCATCAGAGACCGCATAAAGAAAGAGGCGTGGCGGTCGTACCGCCACGCCTCTCCAAGCCGGGGCCAGCCAGCGCACGGCCGGCCCCCTCGCCTCGGCCGCCGAGCCGAGGCCACGCTTCCCCCCGTCAGTCTAGCAGCTGTGCACGCTCGCGTTGGCGCCGGGGGTCGTGTCCACGCACCAGTTTGTCCCGGAGGCCGAATGGCTCGACTGGATCGTGTAGCCGTTGGTCGCCGACGTCGCCGTGATGGCCACGTTCGGGCTGGCGCGGAAGACGTCGCCACCCATGTCGGCGGTCCCGCCGTCCGTGGCGGCGCTAATGGCACCACCCCAGTACGTGTTGTTGTTGGAGAAGTGCCCTTCCTGGGCAGCCATCATGTTCCGCGTGTCGGTCTTCGCGGACGCATCGTACGCCTTTTCCTTGGTGCTCGCGAACTGCGGAATGGCGATCGCGGCCAGAATACCGATAATCACCACCACGATCAGCAGCTCGATGAGCGTGAAGCCTTTCGAGTCGTGGAGTTTGTCGCGG
>JBDGZR010000075.1:0-13602 GCA_039588495.1 Gemmatimonadota bacterium
GGGGAAGTTTCTCGGATTGACGGTCTCGCGGACAACGCAGTTCTGGCTCGGACCTTTTCACCGACCGGGGACGGCCCTGGCGGTCACGGGCCTCACCATACTCGCGCTGCTGGGGGCGTGGCACTCGCTGCCGGCGATGACACACCCGCAACGGGCGGCGCTCATGACGCCGCTGATCTGCTACCCGCTAATCTACTACGTCGTCATATACATGCCCCGCTACAGAGTGCCGTTGGACTGGATTCTGCTACTGCTGGCCGGCGCCGCGGTCTGGCGCTGGCTCAGGGGGCGGTGAAAATAATCGGCTTCATTCGCGAGGACGAGATCAGAAGCGTGGAGGGGCTGGATGCGGCCCGCTACCTGGGCGGCCAGCCAGTCAGAAGGACGGCCAAAGTGACAACGGCGAGGGCTATCACGACCGCCGCGACGATCAGTGCCAGCAGTAGGGTCGTTAGGTGCGGCTGGTGAATCCGCGTCAGTTGGTGTCTGTACGTGTCTTGGTATCTGTACACCTTCTCGCATCACTCCTGGACAGCGCGAGAGGGCCTCTTTGTCTAGATGCCATTCCTGTTGCGGTCCTTACCCATATGGGAGCGTGGAGCGCGGTTGACGCCGCGTCGAGACCCACCAGCTATCCTGGAAACGTGCTCGACTTCTCAGACCTGGGCTCGCCCGATCCGCTCAAGCGTGACCTCGCCTACCTGCGCTTGCTGGAGGAGCTACTCGGCCCGGCCTGGGTCGAGCGGTGGGCCTTGGAACGCGGGAAGCTGGAGGTTCTGCGGGAGTGGCGACGCCGAGGCACTCCCTAGCTCCAGAAGCTAAGTGTCGGCGGGTAGTCTGTAGTTTGTTCCCAAATCTGTTCCCAATCAGGAGAGCCGGCTATGTGGACAACCTCGTAACTCCTTATGCCGGGGGTGGGAATCGAACCCACACGAGCCGAAGCCCAAGGGATTTTAAGTCCGCCAAAACGGGTGGACTACAGGGCACGACATGGAAGAAACGGCGCAGTAAAGCGGTGTTCTCGCCCGAACTCCTTCCAGGTTTTCTCTCCCGTGCCGTACGTTCGGGCAAAGTACGGGCAAAGTCAGAACCTCAGATACCAGTAGAGTGGAGCCGAAGGAACCGCCCCCGAATCAAAGACCGCTCAAGACTTATCCGCTGTCGGGATCCAGCGCCCTAAAAGGTCCGGTCACCTCCACACTGACGGGATAACCCTCAACATGATCGGGTATCCGCCGATCAATCTCGGAAGTCCTCTGAGCAACGAAGACCTTGATGCAGGGCTCTCCATCGCATCGTCCAATCCCCGTCCCGACCACACCAGGGATCGACATCCACGCGGGCGTATGGGCCTCCTGGACCTCCTGGATCGACACGGGCGTCACCTCGCGATCCGATAACGGTTCACTCTGACCCGATCGTTGGTTCGAGCACGCTTGCAGGATCGCAAGGTTGAGGGCAATGAATAAGCCGCGGGCAGAGGCTACCCGAAAGGGCGAGCCGCAACACGTTGGAAGGGGAGATTGGAGTGAGAGTCGAATGAAGCCGGAAGAGGAGCGGAGGGGGCGATGCACGTCGCGCCCCTTCCGCATGTTCCTCATCGTTGCTCAAAAGTTGACAGTTGCCTCGTTCGAGCAGGTCGAGGTTCCGGCCTCGCACACCTCGTAGGTGTACGAGCCTCCGCCGCGCTGATCGATATTGTCCGTGTAGGGACTGCTGCCAGCAGGTATGGTGGCAATCACGGAACCATCACGCTTGACGTCTACGTCGGTGGACGTCGCGCCGCTCCACTCCAGATCGGCCGTCTTCAGCCCTCGGACCTTGTAGCCGGTGGCGCTCAAGCTGATGTCGCCACCACCGCCGGTTGAGTTTTCTACGGTGACGTTAACCGGATCGCTGGTCGTCGGTTGTGGCGTAGCTGCGTTGTCGGTCGCTGTCGCCGTCAGCGGGTACGAACCGTTCACCTCTCCTGTCGTGTCCCAGAGCACCGACCAGCCATCCGAGCTGTCCGTGTCGATTCCAATGCTCGAGCCGTCTGCGAAGAACTCCACCTGGGTCACGAGGCCGTCATCCGAAGCATCGGCAGCCACGGTCACGCTACTGCCGGAAACTGTTGCTCCTTCGCTCGGCTCCGTAATGCTCACGCTCGGTGGGTCGTCCACCGGCGTACCGCCACCAGTGCACTGGTTCAAGCTGTTTTCGATTTCCACGTCGAACCGGGTAAGCACCGGCTGGATGGGGTGGGCCAGCGTCCGCGTCGAGCTTCCGGCAAATAGAAGCGCCGTCGGATTGCTGCCGGTTTCCGTGACGATCAGAGATCCCGAGTCGCCGCCGTCGCTGAAGTTCGCAGGGTTGCCGCTCGCATCAGTGGCCGTGGCGTCCGGAATCGAAAGGAGGTTGACGAAGGTGGCCGCAGCTTTGCACCGAAGGCAGAACGGGCCCGCGCACTCGTAGCAAATGCTCGCCGTCACGTTTTCTGTGTCGATCTCGCCGTGAGTCCACAGAGTCGTGCGTCCAAACTTCTGCACATCCGTACCGACTCTGGCCTTGTAAGCGGTCTCTGAAGGGGCTCCGTAAGCGGGAGTAGAGCCAGTAACATCCGCTGCTGAGAAAATCGCCGAGATCGCAGCATCCATCACGTTGTCGCCCCCGCTGAGGTCGATCGGCTCGAAGTCGGCCAGAGTGGCGATCGCATCCTGCGGGTTCTGCCCGCCGTCAAAGGGACCGGGCTGCAAGGTGTTGTCCCCGATCGCCGCGCTGTTAACATCTGCAAGGACGTGGTTGTTGCTGAGGATGTAGCACTGATTCGAGGCATCCCGAACCACCGCTCCGAGCGTGCCTGCCGTGATGTTCGGATGCCCGACCGAGTATCCGTTAGGCGCGGGTCTCGTCTCGTCGGTCGTGCCTCCAGCCACGAACATGCCCGTCACCTCGACCGCCACGGGAACGTCGTCTAGTCTCGAAGGAACGCCAGCAACACCCGGTGTTGCGAGGAAGACCTTCACCCCCGGCTCCCCATCGACGATTCCAACGCCGTGACCGACAACGCCTGCGATCGCCATAAGACGGTCTCCGTGGCGCTTCTGGGCAGCGAGCGCGAGCCCGAGATCCTGCTGGAACGCGGAAGACAGCCCCGAAGCCGCGCTCAGATCAGGAGTCGCGTTGGGAGCGGTAGGCGGCTCCGCTGCTTGATCGTAACAGCCAAAGGAAACGAGAGCCGCCAGCGAGGCAGCAAGCAGAGGCCGGGAGACGTTCGGTCGTAGCGAAGTCTTCATCTTACTTCTCTCCGGGCATGGACCCGCAGCAACGGTAGCTGGGGATAGCCGTCTGTAGAAAGCCAGCGTTAAAGAGATATCAGCCGAATCCCCGTGTCAGCAAGCAAGAAGAAGACCGATTGAGGAGTACCTGGCAGAAGGCGTTGTGAAACAGATTGTTACTCCAGCATGAGCCCTATCTTGCTTGGATTATTAATGGAAAAGAACGACAGTATTGTTCGCTTAGGACGCTTGGGAGACGCACTAGAGACCTGGATCACAACCAGCCCGCTCCCCGAGGACGAGATTGGGGGGGATGCAGGGCCAGAATGAGGAGCCGACACGAGGGATTTCCAACGAAAGATCGTACCGCTCGCGAATGGTCAAAGTTTGGTTAAAGTCACCCTTTGTCAGCTCAGGAAGGAACTGCAGTAACTCCTTATGCCGGGGGTGGGAATCGAACCCACACGGGCCGAAGCCCAAGGGATTTTAAGTCACGGCCCACCCCGGGGACTCATCGGTAACAGACCGACAATACGGTACAATCCGGGCTCTGAGCGAGCCTCGAGATGTCCGGATTTTCCGATGATTCCCGTTCAGTTCGGCAAGGTAACGGCAAGGTCAGATGCGCAGAGGGGCGGCTCCGAAGGAACCGCCCCCTGTTGTTAGAAGGGAGGGTCAACCTCAACCGGCACGTTGCTGTCCGTGTTCGTGCCGTCCCCGAGCTTACCGAGTTGGTTCTGGCCCCAGCAGTAGGCGGCCCCAGTCGTCGTCACCCCACAGCTGTGGGCGAAGCCGGCGCTCACCGACTGGAAGGTAAGCCCACCCGATACGGCCACCGGCACGCTGCCGTCCGTGTTCGTGCCGTCCCCGAGCCCGCCGAAGTCGTTTCGGCCCCAGCAATAGGCGGCCCCAGTCGTCGTCACGCCGCAGCTGTGGAATGAGCCAGCGCTCACCGACTGGAGGGTAAGCCCGCCCGATACGTTCACCGGCACGTTGCTGTTTATGTTCGTGCCGTCCCCGAGCCTGCTGCCAAAGCCCCAGCAGTAGGCGGCCCCTGCCGTAGTCACCCCGCAGCTGTGCTGGTTGCCGGCGCTCACCGACTGGAAGGTAAGCCCACCCGATACGGCCACCGGCACGTTTCTGTCCGCCCTTGTGCCGTCCCCGAGCTTACCGAGTTGGTTCTGGCCCCAGCAGTAGGCGGCCCCTGCCGTCGTCACCCCACAGCCGTGGGAGGCGCCAGCGCTCACCGACTGGAAGGTGAGCCCACCCGAGACCGCCACCGGCACGCTGCTGTTCGTGTTCGTGCCGTCCCCGAGCCCGCCGAAGTCGTTCTGGCCCCAGCAGTAGGCGGTCCCCGCCGTTGTCACCCCACAGCTATGTGACAGGTCGGCGCTCACCGACTGGAAGGTAAGCCCACCCGATACCGCCACCGGCACCTTGTTGCCGACCGTGTTCGTGCCGTCCCCGAGCTGGCCCTCAGACCCATGGCCCCAGCAGTAGGCGGCCCCCGCCCTCGTCACCCCGCAGCTGTGGAAGCCAGCGCTCACCGACTGGAAGATGAGCCCGCCCGATACGGCCACCGGCACGTTGCTGTCCGTCTGTGTGCCGTCCCCGAGCTGGCCGAAGCCGTTCTGGCCCCAGCAGTAGGCGGCCCCCGCCGCCGTCACCCCGCAGCTCTGGTTGCTGCCGGCGGAGACGATCACCGGCCGTGGCGGCGGCGGTGGTGGCGGCGGCGGTGGTGGCGGCGGCGCTGGCGGCGGCGGCGGCCCGCAACCGGCAGCAGCGAAACACGCGCCTGTTAGGTCGGCACCGCAGGCCGCCACGCTGAGTGCCGCCATCACCGAGAAGAATCCTATCGATCGTCGCATCGTCCCACCTTCCTCTTGGCTGGAGAGTACGAAGAGCGAGTCAAGCGACGGTCAAGCGAGCCACGGCGTAGAACTGTCCCGGAACGGACCGCTGTGTGACGAATCGTGGAACGCGGCTGGCGGGCCGCGATACGGCAGGCAAGTACACCACTATCCTCCAACACCTGGGGACCTCAGAAACGAGCAATCGGGCGAGATTTGTTCCACCATAAGCAAAGCGGCAGGCTGTATCTACTGTGCGCCGACGTATGGTCTTGTCGGGCCGGCACGGTAACGGCAAGGTCGCCGCATAACTGGACACGTCTAGAACCTCGTAAGTCCTTATGCCGGGGGTGGGAATCGAACCCACACGGGCCGAAGCCCAAGGGATTTTAAGTCCCTCGCGTCTACCTTTCCGCCACCCCGGCTAACTATTTGTAGCTAATCTACTTAGAGTCGTGACTCTCGGCGACTCTCGCCCAACTGGGCGAACTTCCTGGGCGAGGTCTGCGCGCGATCCGGGTAGGATTATAAGGTATAGACCACGCGATCGCGGTCCGTCTCAGCTGGTCTCAGCTGCTGCGCGCCCTGCCCCGGTATCCGATGCAAGCGAAGCGAACGAAGTGCGTCGTTCGCCCTCCACTTCGCCCACCTGATGAAAAGAGCCCGCTGCGAGAGCGGGCTCCTTGCGTTCCGTGCGGGTTCCTACTTGGAACTTGTGTCTGCGCGAACGCGCCCTCTCCCCATGAAAAGAGCCCGCAGCGAGAGCGGGCTCCTAGGAGGAAGTTGTGTAGTAACGACGGACGCCTGAGGTAACGCGTTACTCCCAGCTGCCGCCGAGAGCCAGGTTCAGATTGACCCATTGCTCCAGTCGACCGCGCTCGACGCTGAGGAGACTGCTTTCGGCAGAGAACACCCGGCGCTGGACCGTCAACACGTCAAGCAGCTGGATGTCGCCCTCCTGATGGCGAAGTTGGAAGACGCGTAGAGCTTCGCTCGCTTGCGCGGCGGCCACGCTGAGGGACGCCTGGCGCTCCGAGAGCACGACGTTCTGGTCCAAGCTGGTTTCGACTTCTTTGAACGCATTGAGCGCCGCCTGGCCATACGCTGCGATCGCCCCCTGCTGCTCGGCGGTTGCCGCCTCGACCTGGGCCGCCAGGGCGCCTCCATCGAAGATCGGCGCGAGGAGGTTCGTCCCCAGAGACCACGCGACGTTGCCTGGATCCAACAGACTCGACAGCTGATCGGACGATGCGCCCGCGCCAGCCGTCAGGCTGATCCGCGGGAGCTGAGCCGCCCTCGCCTGATCGAGGCTGTTAAAAGCTGCAGCCACCCTGCGTTCGGCCGCGATGAGATCCGGTCGACGCTCGAGGATCTCCGAAGGGACTCCCGCGGGCGGGGCGGGAGGGACTCCCGGCAGGGATTCTCGGACTTGCACATCGGCTGCAGGATATCGGCCGAGCAGAAGCTCCAGCGCGCGCAGGGCATCACGCTGCGAACCCTCTGCCGCGGCCAGTGAAGCCTGGGCGGTTGCCAGGTCGGATTTGGAGAGCGCAAGCTCCTCCGACGACGCGAAACCGTTCTCGTACTGAACCGTGACGATTCGGTTCGTCTCGGTCAGGGCCTCGAAGGTCTCGCGCGTGACGTTCGCTTGAAGCCCAGCCTCGATCGCGACGAAGTAAGCGTCCGCCACGGCGGCCGCGAGGGAATGCTGCGCGTAGCGGAGGTCCGCTTCCGCAGCTTCGGCACTGACCACCGCCGCCTGCCTACCGGCCCGCAGACGACCCCAGATGTCGACCTCCCAGCTCGCCTGCAAGCTCACATCAAGGTTGCCGGAACTCGACTCGCCGACGATTCCCGACTGGGCTGCGCCCGCCGCGAGATCCACGCTCGGCAGCAGCGCCGCGCCGGCTTGTCTCGCAAGAGCCCAGGATCGTTCCACGTTCGCTGCCGCCGCCTGCAGGTCCCTGTTGTTCTCCTGCGCCTCGCGCACGAGCGCCCTCAGGGTCTCGTCCTCAAAGGCGTCGATCCAGCCGACCTGGACGTCACCCACGGCGGCTTGCGCAGCAGCCCACACGTCGGGCGTCTCTGGAAGACTGGAGCGTGCGGCGGTCGCTGCCTCCTCGCGAGAAGAGACGCAGGCCGTCAGCAGCAGCGCGCCTCCCAGCGTCAGGGGCGACAGTTTCAGAGCGGGCCAGTCAAGCCGTTTCATTGGCGCGAATCCCGAAAAAGATGGCGTACAGCGCGGGCACGATGATCAACGTCAAAAGCGTGGCGAAGGTCAGGCCGAAGACCAAAACGACCGTCATCGACTTGAAGAAGGGATCAAAGAATAGCGGCATGACCCCGAGCACCGTCGTTAGTGCACCCATCGTGACGGGGCGCACACGGCTGGCCGCCGAGTCGATCACGGCCTCATAGCGAGGCTTTCCTTCACCGATCTCTTTGTCCATCTGGTCGACAAGCACGATGGCGTTCTTGATCAGAAGTCCCGACAACGAGAGAAGGCCCAGGATGGCCATGAACTCGAGGGGTGTCTGTGTTAAGACCAGGCCCAGGACCACTCCGATCAGCGCGAGCGGGACAACAAGCCAGATGATTAATGGCTGTCGCAGCGCGTTGAACAGGACCACGACGACAAGCACCATGGCGAGGAACCCCAGCGGCAAGGTGCTCGCGAGGTTGCCGTTGGCCTCTTTGCTGTCCCCGTACTCGCCGTCCCATTCGAGCCTGTACCCGTCGGGTAATTCCAGCGCTTCGATCTCGGGTCTGAGCCTTTGCAGCAGGGCGGATGCGAGCTCGTCAGGGAGCGGATCGGACTGGGCCTTGATCGTCCAGATGCGGTCCACTCTCAGCAGCTGCGAGTTGCGCCAGGCTGTCTCGAAGCCGTCCACGGTCTCCGACAGGGGAACGGAGCGACCAGATACCTGACTGACGACACGAATCTCCCCCATGTTCTCCGCATCAGAGCGTTCCCGAGCTGGCGCCCTCGCGATGATCGGGATGAGCTCGTCGCCCTCTCGGTATACGCCGACGTTGTACCCGGAGAAGTTCGTTTGTAGCGCGGTGGCCACGTCCTCGCGCGAGATACCGAGACGTCGGCCGCGGGTCTCCGAGTACATGGGACGAATCACGCTGACTTGCTGTCTCCAGTCATCTTGGATGGAGATCGCGCTGCCCTCGGCGGCCATGATCGCCTTGGCCTCATCGGCCAGGCGGCGGAGCACTATTGGATCCGGGCCGGAGAAGGTCGCTTCGATCTTCGAGCCTCCGCCGGGTCCCAGCTGGAACCGCCACACCTTGGCCTGAGCATTCGGGTATTCCTCATCGAGGAACTGCTGAATCTGCGGCATGAGGCGGCTGATCTGCTCGTAGCCCTCCGTTCGGATCAAGAAATGTCCGAAGGCAGAGTTGGGCGGTTCAGGTCCGTAAACGAGCATGTACCGAAGTCCGCCCTGACCTACGAGCGCGTGAACGCCCGCCACGCCGTCTAGGTCCATGAGCCGTTCTTCGATCTCCACCACATCGGCCTCGGTCTGCGAAATATGGGTCCCTTCGGGCAACCAGTAGTCGACGACGATCTGCGGTGTCGTCGACGCCGGAAAAAAACCCTCCTTGACAAACCGGAAGCCCAACATGGAGACAACGAAGAGTCCGAATACGATGCCGACCGTCACCCAGCGTCGGCCGAGCACGAGCCGCATGAAGCCCTTGTAGCGGCTCGCAAACCGACCTTCACCAACCGGCTCGCCCTCCGCGTTCGACCGCTCTGTGAACAGCAAGTCGGCAAACAGCGGTGCCGCGGTGATTGCGAAGACCCAGCTGAGCAGCAACGAAATCATCACCACCCAGAAGAGATGGCCGGTGTATTCGGCCGTGCTTCCGGGTGAGAGCCCGATCGGCGCGAAGGCCAGGACGCCCACGACCGTGCCCCCGAGAAGAGGCCATTTCGTGCGGCTCACGATCTCCTTGGCGGCGTCCAGCTTCCGCCGGCCCTGCTGGACACCGACGAGGATGCCTTCGGTCACGACGATCGCGTTGTCCACCAGCATACCCAGAGCAATGATCAGGGCGCCGAGAGAGATACGGTGCATCGGGATGCCCGTGAGATCCATGATCGCGAGGGTCGCCGCGATGGTGAGCAAGAGCACGGCGCCGATCACGACACCGGCACGTAGCCCCATGAAGACCAGCAGCGTGACGAGTACGATCCCGAGGGCCAGAAGCACGCTTAGTGCGAAGTCCTGCACCGCAGCCTCGACGACCTTGGCCTGGTGGTAGTACTCGTGGATCTCGATGCCCAGGGGCCGACGGGACTCTTCCTCTGCGAGAAGAGCGTCGATCGCCTGCCCCATCTGAACGACGTTGGCTCCCGTGACGTTGGACACGCCCAGAGCGATCGCGGGGCGGCCGTTGTAGCGGACTAGTAGATTCGGCGTCCGATACGCGCGGCGCACTGAGGCGATGTCGCGCAAGTAGACCAGCGCACCGGCGGAGGCCGTCGATACGACGACGTTCTCGATCGCGCTGACGGAGCTGATGTTTCCGGTCGGCTCGATCGCCAGGCGTCGGTCGCCGATCCGCACGTCGCCCGCCGATACGACAGAGTTCTGTCTCGCCAGGTCGTTGTAGACCTGTCCGACCGAGACCCCCAGGGCGGCGGCACGCTCCCGCGAGATCTCGACGTAGATGGCCTCCGATTGAACCCCGTGGAGGGCGACCTTCGCGACACCTTCTGCCGTCAGCAGCTCCGTGCGCAGGGCTTTGGCGTACTCATGCACCTCGCTGGGGGTGAAGCCGTCGCCGGTGATGAGGTAGTACAGACCGTAGACATCGCCGAAGTCATCGTCGACGATGGACCTGCCCGCACCGGGCGGCAACGAGCTTTGCGCGTCCTCGACCTTGTTCCGAAGCTTTCCCCAGATGATCTGCAGCTCGTCTTTGGTCCGCGAGAACTCGTATTTGATCTCTACCGTGATTCGCGACATCCCCTCCGAGGACACGGAACGGATCTCGTGGACCTCCTGCAGCTGCTGGATCGCCGTCTCGAGCGCTTCGGTGACTTCATTGGCGACTTCCTCCGGAGTCCCTCCCGGGTACGGCGTAATCACCTGGGCTTCCCGGATCGTAAACTCGGGGTCTTCGAAGCGAGGCATGGACCGATAGGCCTGCCATCCGCCGACCAATGCCAAGGCGATGACGATAAAGCTGATCAGTCGGTTCTTGATTGCGAATTCTGCAGGACCCATGAGCATTCCCTACTGCTCGTAGGGGCGGATCTGCATGCCCTCGTGGAGATAGGACGCGCCGGCGCCGACGATGAGCTCACCTTCCACGAGACCACCCAGGACGGCAAGCGACTCGCCAACGCCCGGAGCCAGGGTCACCTCCCGTCGAGACACCGTCATGGTGTTCTGGTCCACTACCCAGACGTAGCGAGCCTCTCCGTCCGACAAGACCGCGCTTGTAGGCACTTCCGGTAGATCGGCCAGTCCACCGTCTCGAATGAACCTCACGCGGGACTCCACCATTCCCGTCATCCCGGGTAGGACGACCAGGTCTGCCGGCGGCGTAAACGCGTACTTGACCAGGAAGGTCTGGGTCTCCGGATCAGCCTGGGTCGTGACGGATTGGAAAACGGCTGGGATCCGAACGTCGGGCACCGCGTCGAGCAGAACGACGGTCTCCTCGGTCTCGAATTGGCTCGAAGTCGCGACCGTTCTTGCCGGAACCTGGAACGCGGCTTCAGCGGTTCCGGTCGTCTGCAGCGTAACGATGGGCTCCTGGGCCGCCACATTCTGGAACTGCTCGACATGAACGGCCGCGATGACGCCGGAGAAGGGCGAGCGCAGCGTCGCGTCCTCCAGGCGCTTCCGCGCCGTGTCGAGGTCCGCTCGCGCCACATCCCGTTCCGATTGGGCCTGTTCGAAGGCCCTCCGAGAAGTCGCGTTCGCGGCAAGGAGGCGTTCCGTTCTCAAGAAATCAGACTCCGCTCTTTCGAACCGCGCCTGTGCGGTCGCGAGCTCGTTCCTGAGGTTTCTCCGGTCAAGACGAGCGATCAGGGCTCCCTCTTCGACTGTCTGCCCGGAGCGGATCGGCAGCTCCTGCAGGAGCCCTCCAACCTGGAAGGTGACCTCCGCAGCAGAGGTAGCCTCGATGATCGCAGGGTACGTCATAGTTCGAACGGAACTCGACCCTTCGACCTCGATGAGTTTCGCCGGACGGACCATGCTGCGCTCTTGATCAGGTTCGGCGCCCGAGCAGCCACCCAGAGCAAGGAAAGCGAGCGCCACAAAAGGTCGCAGTATGGGCGGACTTACATCCAAGCTCACCTTGATCTTCATTCGCCGTTCCCCGACTGAAGCCGATTTCAGAGCGCACGCAAGAGACGAAAGTCTACACAGATCTGGCCGGGCAGCCAACATTTCTCGATCGTGCCCCTCCCGTGCCCGTCTTGGCGCCCGAATCTGCCCGGGATCAGGGGACGGATGAGCATGCTAGCGTGAGTCGATCACCACAGTTCGAGGTGAGAGGAGTTTCGTGTGGACCCAGTCTGGATAGCCGTCGCCTTCGTCCTCGGTTTCCTGGTCAAGCAGGTCGGGCTACCGCCGCTTATCGGTTTCCTCGTCGCCGGATTCGTACTCAACGGCCTCGGTGTCGAAAGCGATGAAACGCTGGAGCTCGTTGCAGACATGGGCATCTACCTGCTGCTTTTTTCAATCGGATTGAAGCTGCGAGTACGGAGCCTGCTCCGCCCGGAGATCTGGGCGACCGCAACGATCCACATGGCGATGACGGTGGTGCTATTCGGAGCCCTCGTTTTCGGGCTGGCGGCCGCCGGTCTGTCGCTCTTTGCGGGCCTCGACCTGACGGCGTGCCTGGTGATCGCTTTTGCCGCGAGCTTCTCGAGCACGGTTTTCGCGGTCAAGGTGCTCGAAGAAAAGGGCGAATCCGATTCGCGCCATGGCCGCATCGCGATCGGCATCCTGATCGTACAAGACCTCTTGGCGGTGCTCTTCCTGACCGCATCGGCCGGCGAGGCACCCTCGCCGTGGGCGTTCGCACTGATCGGGCTATTGCTGGTCAAGCCGCTACTCTTCATGGTCCTCGATCGCTCCGGTCATGGAGAGCTGTTGGTTCTCCTCGGTTGGCTGCTGCCCATCGCCGGCGCCGCGCTCTTCTCCGGCGTCGGGCTCAAGGCCGATCTCGGTGCTCTGATAATCGGGGTGTTGCTCTCGACGCATCCGAAGGCAGAGGAGCTGTCGAAGGCGCTGCTGTCCTTTAAGGATCTGTTCCTCGTCGGGTTCTTTCTCACCATCGGCCTTTCGGGTCTTCCGTCAGCAGCCGGGATCGGCATTGCGGCCGTCTTCATCGTCGTCCTGCCGATCAAGGTCGGGCTCTTCTACCTGCTGCTGACCCGATTCCGTCTGCGCCCTCGCACCGCCACCGTCACCTCACTGACCCTCGCCAACTACAGCGAGTTCGGCCTGATTGTCGGTGCGGTGGGCGCTAAGGAGGGTTGGATCTCGGCCGAGTGGTTGGTCATCCTCGCGATCGCGCTGTCAGTCTCCTTCGTGCTCGCCTCGCCTCTCAACCTTCGCGCCCAGGACCTGTATGAGCGCGTGCGTACCCGGCTGACGCGATTCGGGACGGATCGGCTTCTACCTGAGGACGAGGAGGTGATGCCTTTGGCGGCCGAGATCGCGGTCGTCGGCATGGGAAGGGTTGGCACAGCGGCGTATGAAGAATTTGCCCGGCGCAGCGACCGGGATCTGATCGCGCTCGACTTTGACGAGAAGGTCGTGCAGCGCCATCGGGAAGCTGGCCGCAACGTTGTGTTCGGTGATGCGACGAACGTGGATTTCTGGGAACGCCTCGAGCGGAGAGGACTGATCAAAATCGTGACGCTCGCGATCGGCAGTCAGGCCGCTATCCTCGACATCGTCAAACGAGCCCGGGGTTGGGGCTATGACGGGATCATTGCCGCTACCGCGCGCCACCGGGACGAGGTCGAGGAGCTGCAGGCGGCTGGCGTCGATTGCGCGCTCGATTTCCGCGCGGAGGCGGGTACCGGACTCGCCGAGCGCGCGTACGAAGCGTTCGAGGCCCTCCCCGACTCGATGCAGCAGGGCTAGGCCGGTGCTGCTTAGAAGAGGCGATCCGAGCTCAGCGAAGAAACTGGGCGAACTTATGTGGTGAGAACAGCGAATATCGGGGTCTGAAGTTATCTGGAATAGATAAGAAAACCGCGAAGATGAGCGGAAACAGTCAACTTCGCGGTGAGCCGCACCATCTTTTAAGTCCCTCGCGTCTGCCTTTCCGCCACCCCGGCTAACTAGCTGGAGTTAATCTACTTAGAGTCGTGGCTCTCGGCGACTCGCGCCCAGCTGGGCGAACTTCCTGGGCGAGGTCTGCGCGCGATCCGGGTAGGATTATAAGGTATAGGCCACGCGATCGCGGTCCGTCTCAGGCGGTCTCAGCTGCTTGGCCGGCTACCC
>JBDGZR010000076.1:0-13542 GCA_039588495.1 Gemmatimonadota bacterium
CGAGAACCGGACGTGCACGCTCTGTCGGTACAGTCCGCTGGCACAGGTCTATGATCAGGCGGGCGCACGGGACTCCGCGATCGCCTATTACGCGGGATACGTGAACGCGTTTGACAGCCACAGGGTGCGCTGGGATGCGAGCCGGCTCTGCCCTGCGCTGGAGCGGCTTGCGGTTCTGCACGACGAAGCCGGCGACCTCGAGAACGCGGCCCTCTACTACGCCCGCTTCGTCGAGCTGTGGAAGGAAGCCGACGCCGAGCTTCAGCCTCGCGTCGAGGCTGCCCAACAGCGGCTGAACGAAATCTTCGCGGAGCGGGGCTAGGCCGGGCCGCCTGCCTGTGACGCAGTAGGCACTAGGACGAGAAACCGCCGGAGATCGTAGCTTTCTTGTTTCGGTGGGCGAGATTAAGGGCGCATTCCTGTCACTCCCTGGCTCTGTCCAGGCCGGAAGCTAGGTGGGGGTGTCACTGCCTTTGGGCACTGCAGGCCGAATCCCGGCGTCCGGCCTGAACGACCACCTGCCTAACTCGCCGACGCGCCGGTTTGCCCGCTAGGAGCAGTCTGGACAAGAAAGCGCGAAAGGGGCAGCCCAAAGGGACTGCCCCTTCACACTGAAGGATCTTGGCGTCCTCCCGCAGTCCTAGCCTTGGGGGCTAAGAAGCTCACCGCGCGCCCGGGAAGGGAAGTGGCGCGGATTCGGGCGCCCACCAGCGCCAGCGCGCGCCCGCCATCGGCTTTGGGAGCACGGGGTCGCCGGTTCGAATCCGGCCGCCCCGACTGATAAGCCTCTATCCAACATTCGGATAGGGGCTCTGTATAAGGTGGGTTGTAGGCTGGCAGTGTCAGGAACAGTGACAAACGATTGGCACTGCTCGCCGCAAATGCTCCGCTGCTAAAGGCCTTGTAGGGTAGCGCACCTGCCTTTCGCACAGACGTGCCAAGTGACCCAGCGCCGAAACCCCAGAGACCTTTTCCAGCTACCGAGTAGGACATGAGTGCGAGCGGGGGCGGCTCCTGAAGGAACCGCCCCCCGTTTGCGCTCTGGGCGGGTCCGCTATTCGCAGATGATGGAGAACGTGATCTGGGCCACGTTGTCAGCGGCGACGTTGACCCAGCGGGGATTGGAGCCGCTCAGCTGGCAGTTGTGGGCGATATCCATAAGCGCCACGCTATGGTCGCCCACGGAGAGACCGGTCAGGGTGACGGTCTGGTTCACGCCCATCGGATCGCGGGAGTTGAAGTCCATCACGCACGTATAGCCATCGCTGTCGATGTTCACACCGGTCGTACTGGTGGAGATCTCGAGCGCGCCCGTGGGCGGCGGTGCGCGCAGGCCCGTGCTCGACTCCTCCATGCACGCAGGCAGGACGAAGAGCGGCGCGAACGCCAACAGTGGAATCAGGGCGAGCCGTCTCATTCGGCTATCCCTCCTGCCGACGTGGGAAAGTAGGCCGCATGCGCGCCGTCGGCTTGGCACGCTGCGGCCGGTCGAAACGGAGGGGCTCGGTGCCTGTCTTCGGGGATCCGGTGCGTCCCTCAGGAGGCTCTGTGCCTCTCATAGAGCAAGGCGACAAACCGGGGCGGAGGGGCTCAGGAGGCCTGCCTGGGAAAGCCTGCGCCGGTCGGGGTGCGCGGCGTAACTATCGGGAATGGGAGCCGGTTCCCATATTGAAAGCTCGGCCGACGACTGCATGACCCGGGGAAACGAGTCTGGGCGCCATGGACGACCTGGGAATTCCGCGGCCTCGCAATCCGCACGAAATCACGGGCCTCCTGGAGGTCAATCGCGCTGGCGATAGGGGTGCGATCCATGAGCTCGCTCCCCTCGTCTACGAAGAGCTGCATCAGATTGCCCACCAGCAGCTGGGGCGCGAGCGACCGGGCCATACGCTTCAGACCACCGGCCTGGTCCACGAGGCGTTCATGAAGTTCGTCGGCCTCGATCGCATCCAGTTCAGCGATCGCGCTCATTTCTTCGCCCTCTCCGCTCGCCTGATGCGCCAGATCCTTACCGATTACGCGAAACGGCGGCAGCGGCTCAAGCGACGAGGGGTGCACGTGCCCATCGGCACGCAGGAGAGGCCCGAGCCGGAGCGCGGCAAGGTTGCGATCGAAGCGCTCATCGACCTGGACCGGGCGCTCGAAGAGCTGGCGAAGATCTCGGACCGGCAGGCTCGCGTCGTCGAGTGCCGGTTCTTTGCCGGAATGACGGTGGAGGAGACGGCCGACGCGCTGGCGATCTCCAGGGCCACGGTGAAGCGGGACTGGCAGGTGGCCCGTGCCTGGCTCAACCGCGAGCTGGCCTGAGGACCTCCGTCGGATGAACCGCGAGGACTGGGACCGGATCGGAGCGCTGTTCGACGAGGCGCTGGAGCGTGAGGGCGCGGAGCGCGACGAGTTCCTTGCGGGGCTGGGCGACGAGGAGCTCGAGGCCGAGCTCCGGTCGCTGCTTGCCGCCCACGAGGCCGCCGGCGCGTTCGATGCGCTGGCAGAGCACATGACCGGCCCGGAGGTGCGGCGGCTGCTCCGCCTTGGGCGGGGCGATCCGCTGGGGCCCTACCGGATCGTGCGGGAGATCGCGGGCGGCGGCACGGCGACCGTCTACGAGGCGCGAGACCTCAAGCTGGAGCGCCGCGTCGCCATCAAGGTCCTCCGTCCCGAGCTGGCCGCTGCCCTCGGGGCCGACCGGTTCGTCCAAGAGATGAAGACGACGGCCCATCTCCAGCACCCCCACATCCTGCCGCTGTTCGACTCGGGCCGATCGGACGGGTTCCTCTACTTCGTGATGCCCTACATCGAGGGCGAGTCATTGCGGGAAAAGCTGGAGCGCGAGAAGCAGCTGGGGATCGAGGAGGCGGTGCGGATCGCGACCGAGGTGGCCGACGCGCTGGACCACGCGCACCGGCACGGGATCGTGCACCGGGACATCAAGCCCGAGAACATCTTGCTGCAGGAGGGCCGGCCGCTGGTGGCGGACTTCGGCATCGCGCTAGCGGTGAGCGCGGCGTCGGGTGGACGCACGACGGGGACGGGGCTGTCGCTGGGGACGCCGCACTACATGAGCCCTGAGCAGGCGACGGCGGAGAAGGAGCTCACGCACCGCACGGACCTCTACTCGCTGGGGTGCGTGCTGTACGAGATGCTGACGGGGGAGCCGCCGCACACGGGCACGTCGGCGCTGCAGATCATGAGAAAGATCGTCACCGAGGAGGTCCGGCCGGTCACGGACCTGCGGCAGGCGGTACCGCCGAACGTGGCGGCGGCCACGGCGACGGCGCTGGAGAAGTTGCCGGCCGACCGGTTCGAGACCGCGGCGGCGTTCGCCGAGGCACTGGCGGATGTGACCTTCGTGCGCCGGAGCACGGCTTCGAGTATGGGCCAGGCGGATTCCGATACGGGGCGTGGCCCATCATGGAGGCTGGTGACGGCGGCTGTTGGCCTGGCTCTCGTGGCGGGAGCGAGCGCCGTGTGGATCCTGCGTCCGATCCCGGACCATCCAGAGATTCCCGGTAGACCCGTCCGGCTCTCCATCGCATCCGACTCTGCGCACAGGATCCTACCCGGTTCGGCTGCCCTGTCCCCAGACGGGTCGGTTCTCGTGTACGCCGCACAAACCGACTCGGGATCGATGCTGTACCGAAGACGGCTCGATGAGCTCGAAGCCCACCCAATCCCCGGCACAGAGGGCGGATTCCAGCCGTTCTTCTCACCGGACGGAGCCGAGCTTGGGTTCCGTTCGGAGGATGCGCTCCGCACGGTTCGATTGGATGGAGGGGAGCCCAGCACCATCACCGAGTTCGATGGCGAGCTCTGGGGGGCCGACTGGGGGGAAGATGACGAGATCGTGTTCAGTACCTATCGGCGCTTCGGTGCGGAGGCGGGGCGAAGAAACCACGTCTACACCGTGAGCGCAAATGGGGGTGCACGCGAGTTCCTCGACGTACTGGACCGACTGGCCGACAGTCTCGCGATAACGAGTCCGGCCTTCATTCCCGGTGCGCGCGCCCTCGTGTTCGCGGCGGGGAGCGGGCCTGCCGCGCGTGTCGGAGTGGTGTCGCTCGAATCGGCAGATGTCCGGGTGTTTGTGCCGGGGCTCGCGCCGCGGTACGTGCGGTCCGGGCACCTGGTCTATGTACAGTTCGACGGAACGCTCGTTGCGCAACCCTTCGACGTGGCGAAACTCGATACCGCCGGACCCGCCCGCCGTGTGGTGGACGGATTGGGCATTTCCGTGCCCTTCATTTCCTTGCCCTTAGGGTCCGCGATGGTTGCGGTGTCATCATCCGGGACGCTCGCCTACACCCTGGCTCATGAGGGATTCGGCCTGGTCCTCGTAGACCGTGACGGCAACCAGCAGGTTCTCCTCCGGGATCGGGAGTTCTGGCTCCCGCGATTCTCACCCGACGGTACCCGCATTGCTTTCGGTGAGCTCGGATTCCCAGACGAAGACATTCGGATTCATGACCTGGCGGTGGCAACCACCTCGCGGCTCACCTTTGACGGGCAGCTGAACAACGATCCGGTATGGAATCCCGACGGGACCAGCCTTGCGTTTTCCCGACGACCGGACCGCCAGCGGAGCAAGGATCTCTACGTTCTCTCCGCCGAGGGTGGGGACCCTGATCCCGTAGTGGTGCAGGACGAGATTCAGCGTCCTACCGATTGGTCACCGGATGGCCGCTACCTGGTGTTCACCAACTCCGAAGGATCTCCCCTAAATCGCGATATCTGGATCGCCCCGCTGAGCGAGGGTGGAGAACCACGGCCCTTTCTCGCTACCCGTTTTCAGGAAGACGCGGGCCGGGTCTCGCCGAGCGGTCGCTGGTTGGCCTATCAGTCGGACGAGTCCGGTCAACTCGAAGTATACGTTCAGAGCTTCCCTGAACCCGGAAACAAGAGGCTGATTTCCAGCGGAGGCGGAAAACACCCGATCTGGGGACCGGATGGGCAAGAGCTCTTCTACTGGAATCCCCGAGGGCAACTGATCGCGAATCAGCTGACGGTGGGGGACGAAGTAACGATCGGACGACGCGACGTGCTGTTCCAGCTTCCCGACAACCTGTGGGAGTTCAGCGCGCAATATGACGTCCACCCGGATGGACAGCGATTCGTCATCGCGAGAAACGCGATGCAGAGCCGCCTGATCGTGGCACTCGGCCTGATAGGTCCACGGCCATAGATCCCTGGGGGACACTAGGACTGACGCTGCGGGCTGGGTGCGTCCTTAGTGCCAGCGACAGTGCCGGCGCCCACGGGCGCCCACCAGCGCTGACGCGCGCAGGGGAAGGGAAGTGGTGCGGATTGTCGTGCGGCCGAAGCCGGTCACGTCTTCCATCTCGGTTGGGAAGCAATGAGGAAGCTCTTCGCCGCAGTCGTGGTGCTCGTGGTTCTAGCGACCGCCGTTTTCGTGTATTCGAATCTTCGGTCCGTCGTCGATCCGGTTCCCGACACCATGGCAATTCCTGATGAGGCATATGCGGATCCCTCCCGCCCGTGGTGGCACGGAACGGTCGTGTACCACATATACCCGCGCTCATTCCAGGATTCGGATGGCGACGGAATCGGCGATCTCGCCGGGATCGCGAGCAGGCTGGACTACCTGCAGGACCTTGGGGTCGAGACGATCTGGCTGTCGCCCTTCTTCGAAAGCCCGCAAGCTGATTTCGGCTACGACATCAGTGACTATCGCCGTGTCGACCCGGTCTACGGAGACTCGCTGATCCTCTCGGCGCTGATCGACGATGTGCATCGACGAGGAATGAAGATCGTCTTTGACCTCGTGCTCAATCACACCTCCGACGAGCATCCGTGGTTCGTGGAATCGCGAAGCAGTCGTGACAATGCGAGGAGCGACTGGTACGTCTGGCGCGACGGTCGGGGCGACGGCCCGCCCAACAACTGGCACAGCGCCCTCGGCACCCGTGCCTGGCACTACGACTCGACCCGAAACCAGTGGTACTACGCCGCCTTTCTGCCCTTTCAGCCGGACCTCAACTACCGAAATCCGGCGGTGCGTCCGGCCATGCTTGACGTTGCGCGCTACTGGCTCGACCGAGGTGCGGATGGCTTCCGGCTCGACATCTTCAACTTCCTGTACGAGTCCGAGTCCTTGGCCGACAATCCGTTCAGTCTGCGCTTGTTGCCGGACCACACCATGTCCGCGATGAAGTTTCAGCGTAAGAAGTACACGCTGAATCAGCCGGAGACATTTGATTTTGCGCGAGAGCTACGACGCGTGCTCGACGGATACGACCCGCCCCGATTCATGGTTGGCGAGGTTTTCGGCACGCATTCGACGCTTCGCAGACTGCTCGGCGAACGCGCAGACGGACTGCACACGGTTTTCCTTTTCAGCGTCAGCGAGTTCAGCTTCACCGCCGACTTTTTTCGCGAGCAGATTCGTGCATTCGAGGCCTTCTATCCGCACCCGATGCAGCCGACATACGTGTTCAGCAACCACGATCGGCCGCGATCGATAACCCGGCTCGAGAATGACGCGGCCAGGGCCCGCCTCCTGGCGATGCTGCAACTGACGGTCCGTGGCATTCCTTTCATCTACCAGGGAGAGGAGATCGGCATGACGACGGCCGCAATCCCGGGTGACGATGCGCTGGATCCGCTCGGACGGGAGTACAGCCCGATTTCGCCCGGATGGGCGAAGTTGCTCAATCTCAACCTGAATCGTGACAACGTTCGAACACCCATGCAGTGGGATGACGGCCCGAACGGCGGCTTCACGGTGGAATCCGCGCGACCCTGGCTGGCCGTGCAGCAGAACTACAAGGAGATCAACGTCGCGAGTCAGGCAGCTGACACAGGCTCGCTCCTGAACACGTACCGGTCCCTCCTCCAACTTCGCCGCTCGGAGCCGGCCTTGCGGCTCGGAAGCCTGGAGTTCATCGAAGGCTCGTGCGCAAGTAGAGAGCTACTTTGCTATCGACGTGAATACGGTGGCCGAAGCATGGACATCTACCTCAACATGTCGCAGTCGGTGCACGAGATAGGTACGTCGGGAGTCGTGCGATTCCACGTTGGGAGCACACGCGTCGTCGAAGGCGGACTTCGCCTGGGTCCGTACGCCGGTGTCGTCGTGGCAAACCACGAGTAAGGAAGACGGGCCGCCCTCGTCACATCTGACTTCAGCAGTGCCAGCGACAGTGCCAGCGCCCACACGCGGCCACGGGCGCTGACGCGCCCCGGGGAAGGGAGTCAGCGCGGATTCCGGCGCCCACCAGCGCCAGCGCGCGCCCGTCATCGGCTTTGGGAGCAGGGGGTCGCCGGTTGGCTTCGCTCGGTCGCCCCGACTGATAATCACCTATTCGGTAGTCGGATAGGGGCGTTGTCTCAAGTTGGTTCTAGGTCAGCAGCGTCAAAAACGGTGAAAAGAGATTAACACCGCTCGGTAACAATCCCGCGCTGCCAACCGCTTTCCGCGGCCCACTGAATTCGGTGCGTCTGTATGTACGCGGCCTCTCCACGCTCCTGATCTCGTCCTCCGACCATACGTCGCAGAATAGAGGTTCTCCTGACTTGCGGCGGCCCTTCCTCGCCCTACGCTAAACCACATGGAGGGCTTGCAGCCCCTCCACAGATCGGGGGCATACGTCCCTCCCAAGCTCCCAGCTGCTACGTGGAACCGTGCTGCGCCGGGCAGACGCCGGCGCTGGACGCCCGCCGACGCTCGTGACGGACGCCTGCCCGACCGCACGATCCGAGATCGGAGGTGTGTCGTGAGCTACCGCTGCCCAAAACCCCCGCTCGAAAGGCATGCCCTGCTGCGCGCCCGCTTAGCGTACGTGGTGGTCGGGGTCCTGCTCCTTGGCTCCGGCTCGGTCGGCCAGCTGTCGGCGACCGCCGCGCTGCCATCCGCCAAGGCGGCGACCGAAACGACAGCGGCCGATTCCGTGTCGATCGTGCCCGGACCGAACTACGAGGCAGGATGGTTCTATCGTCTTTTCTGGGGAGACCATTGGAGGAACGCCTGGACGACCGAGATCCAAGTTCCCGTCCTCGACCTCGAGCACTACGCCGGCGGACTCACCCCGCTGAGCTCCGGTGGGCGAAAGCAGACGAAGTCGCTCTGGTTCCGGGGCGCGGACGGAATGCCTTACGCTTTTCGATCAGTCTTCAAGTACGCGAAAGCGGTCGTCCCGGAGGTTTTCCGCGCCACGTTCGTCGAGCAGATCGCGCAAGACCAGATGAGCACCCAGTACCCGGCGGGAGCGCTCGTGGCGGACTCGCTCCTCACGGCCACTGGCGTGCTGCATGCCAGCCCAGAACTCGTGCTCCTCCCCGACGACGGCTCCTTGGGCCGGTTCCACGAGGAGTTCGCCGGCGAGCTGGGTCTTCTCCACCAACGCCCGGAGGACGACGACGAGTGGCTCATGTCGTTCGCCGGAGCGGAGGAGATCGTTCGCTGCCGGGAGATGATCGACCTGGCACACAACGATCCCGGTGAACGGGTCGACGCCCGTTCGTTTCTCACCGCGCGCCTCCTCGATCTCTATCTCGGCGACTGGGACCGGCATCCCGGGCAGTGGAAGTGGGCCAAGTTCGGCGCCGATTCGACGCCAGGTTGGAAGCCGATCCCGGAGGACCGCGACCAGGTGTTCGCTCGCATCACCGGGTTGTTCCCGAGCCTCGCCCGAACCCGATTCCAGGACCTCTCCAGCTTCGGCCGCGACTACGACGAGATCGTGCGGCTGCACTACACCGCCCGCTTTCTGGATCGGCTCTTTCTGACCGGGCTGGAACGGCCTGCCTGGGACTCGGCGGCGGTGCGCATCTCCTCCCGGCTCACGGATGAAGTCATCCAGGGAGCCGTGTCGCGGCTTCCGCCCCCGATCCGGGAGGTGGATGGGGAGTTCCTGGCCTCGGCGTTGAAGAAGCGCCGCGATGACCTTCCGCGGATCGCCGAGGAGTTCTACGAGCTGCTCGCCCGGCAGCCCTACGTGCACGCGACGAACGCGGCCGAGATCGCCGAGGTGACGGGAGACCGCGGCGCTACCGTCGTCACGTTGCGCGACGCGCGTCCGGGGTCCCAGCCGTACCTGCGCCGGCGCTTCCTGCGCGGCGAGACGCAGGAAGTCCGGCTTTACCTTTGGGGCGGCAACGACCGGGTGGTCATAGGCGGCGAGTCGGACCTTCCGGTGCTGGTGCGGATTATCGGCGGCGAAGGTGATGACGAATACCGCTTCACCACGGCCACGGGCAACGTCAGACTGTACGACCAGGCGGGAGCGAACCGGATCTTGGGCCAGGCCGGCTCGATCCGTATCGACCGGAAAACGTACGACCCGCCGACGCTCGTTCCCTCGTCGGGCGCCGCCCCGCCCCCGCGACACTGGGGATCTCACGGCTATCCCTTGCTCGGCGGCGGCTACAGCCCCGACTTCGGTCTGATCCTCGGCGGCGGCTACACCTGGCACAACTACGGCTTCAGGCTCGACCCCTACCGCTCGCAGATTCGACTGGCCGGCGCGGTCGCGACGAAGGGGCGTGGCCGGCTTGACCTGAAGACGGACTTCCGGTTCCAGAACTCACCCGTCTTCCTCCGGGCCAACCCGTACGGATCGAGCCTGGAGATCCTCAACTTCTACGGAGTCGGGAACGAGTCCGGACGCGTCCCCGGGGAGTCAACCGACTTCCACGACGTCCGCTGGACCGTGCTCCGAGCCAACCTCGAAGTCGGCTGGGACCTCGGATCTCATGCCACGCTGGGGATGGGCGGCGCCTTCCAGTACTCGAACGAGGCAGACGATCCGGAGTCGTTCATCGGTCAGTTTCCCGACCTGTACGGCACGGGAGGCTTTGTTCAGACGAGCGGCTACCTGCGCTTCGACATCGCAACCGCGGAGCCGGGCCTGTTCGAGCTCGCCGAGCCCGAGGTGCGCGCCAGCTTCGAGATGCTCGGCCGGGTCGTGCCCGCGCTGGGTGACGTGACGGATACCTACGGGATGGCGGAGGGGCTGGCCACGACGGCGATTCCTATCGGGCTGCGTCGTTCGGAGCTGGGCTTTCGGGCCGGCGGAAAGAGGGTGTGGGGAGACGCGCCCTGGTTCGATCTGGCCTACATCGGTGGTGCCGGGAGCCTGCGAGGCTGGCCGATGCAGCGCTTCGCGGGGGATGGCTCGCTGTACGGCGGCGCCGAGCTGAGGCTCGACCTGTTCGACTACCGCCTGCTCCTCCCGTCGAGCTTCGGTCTGCTGGGGCTGTTCGATCTGGGACGCGTGTGGCTGGATGGAGAATCTCCAGGCGGATTTCACCTCGGCTACGGCGGCGGGATCTGGATCGCCATCAGGGGCACCGGCTCCGTGCTCTCCTTCGCGCTTGCCACGAGCGAGGAGCAGACCGGTCTGTACATGACGATGGGCTTCGCCTTCTGAGGACCTCTTGGGGGTGCGGGACACTGGCAGAAACCGGTCGAGTACTACGCCCGGTTTGCGGACCTGTGGAAGGATGCCGACCCCGAGATCCAAACCCGTGTCCAGGCGGCCACCGCAAAGCTTGAGGAGCTTCTGGGTCGAGCCGGCGGCCATACGGGAGTAGTAAAGGGGCGGCGTCTCGCTCGCGGACCACGATCACACTACCAAGCCACCTCTTGCTTCCCGGTGCTCCTTGGGCCATCCTAGCGAATCCGCAAAAAAACGGGAGTCCAAACCACCGGCTCTCACAGAGGTTGTAGATGTTACAGTGCTGGGTGATGTCCAGTCCCGCCCATCTTCAGCGCCCTGCGCTGACAGGCCTCGAGAGCGATACCACCACGACACGGTCAGAAACGGCCGAATCGCCGCGGGCGGCGACCGGGACGACAAACAACCCGGAACCGGCGACCTCTTCCTCCGGACCCAAGCTCGATCCGTTACCCGGATCGGTCGCATTCGTCGAGGCGAGTCAGCCCTCCGGGGAGTGTGCTTCGGGCTTCTTCGTCCGGCCCGACGCGGCAGAGCAGCTGAAGGTCGCGATGGCCGAAATCTCGGCCAGAGGAGGCATGGTCACCTCCCACGGGGGGCTGAGACCGTTGAGCTTTCCTTTGACGGCGAATCGCATTCCGACCAGCCTGCATTATCTGGGGCGAGCGATCGATCTATGCATTACGAGCGGCATGCAGGGGCCCGCCGATCCATACGTGATTCTTCACGATGGGGATATGGACGGCTTTCCTCTCTGGCGCGTTCTCTGTCACGTGCGACCCGGCAGCGTGGGAAGTAGAGCCTTTAGCGAGCGGCAATCGCTGGACGGTCTGACCTGGACCGGCACGCCGACCGGCCCCTGTACACCCCAAAGACGAGTCGGGGCATTCGTCGACATCACCGCCCGGTTCGAGGCCTGCTCCTGGCAACGCATTCCTGCGCGGCTGGGTTGGGAGACGAAGTACATGGCCGTCGAGTGGTGGCACTTCGAGTATCGCGAGGGCCTGAAAGTCGGAAGTTCGACGTTCGGCGAGGAGCTGCTGCAGCTGTACGGAGGCGAAGCCGCGCTGCCCGGCCGCATCGCTCGCTGCCTTGATTACGTGTGGAACGGGCGCCGGTTCGAGCCGGCGTCTACCTGATCTGAACCCCTCTAGAAAGGGAGGCTACCCATGTCGCAAGAAGATCTGATCGATGCCTACCAAAGCGGACGCATCGGGCGGCGCGCTTTCGTGCGGGGCCTCGTTAGGACCGGCCTGACGCTTACGGCTGCCACCGGGTTCGCCAGCGTGCTCGCGGCTTGCTCCGACGTCACGGGCGTACAGCGCGTCGCTGCCTCGCAGCACGACTTCTATGATTTCTACAACTTCTACTCTTGAGCCGGACCAGTTGAGCGCTTAGGGCTGGGCCGACATGAGCCGTCCCCTGCTCGCGTGTCTGCTTCCGGTCCGTAACGGCGAAGCGGATCTTCCGGGTTACTTCGAATCGGTCGGTCGCTTCGCCGATACGATCCTGGCGCTCGATGACGGTAGCACGGACAGAACGCGAGACCTGCTGGAATCGGAGCCGCTCGTAAGCGTTGTTCTCCGTAATCCTCCCAAACCCGACTACCAAGCTTGGGACGACGCAGGCAACCGGACCCGGCTTCTCGAGGCCGCTGCACAGCTGGAGCCACATTGGATCATTTCGCTCGACGCCGATGAGCGGATCGCGGCCGAGGAGGGCGAGGCTCTCAGACAGTTCGTGCAATCAGATGCGATCCGAGGCTACGCGTACGGCTTCAGGGTTTTCCGAATGTGGGAAGACCTGGAGCACTATACCCAGTCGGGTCTCTGGGTCTACCGTCTGTTCTCCGGCGGACCGGGATTGAGCTTCCCTTCGAGACGGCTTCACTTCGTACCGGTCCCTCGTACGATTCCTCGCGAGAAGTGGATACGTACGACGATCCGGATCCAGCACCTGGCCAGCCTGACGCCGGAGCGTCGCGCCCTGCGCTTCGGGAAGTACGAAGAGGCTGATCCGGACAACGAATTCCAACATAGCTACCGGGACCTTCTCAGCTCGGATGACGAGGTGCACGAATGGCAGCCTCGTCCGGCCGCGCAGCCCGTCATCCATACTCCCATGGAGCCCGAGCCGTACGATGAAGATCGACCGGCTCTATCCGCCATCGTGATCTCCACGGATGACGAGGATGTGATCGAGCGCTCTGTCTCCTCCGTGGTGGAGCAGCGGTGCGAATGGCCCTTCGAGGTGATCGTGGTCACCAGCGGCTCGGATCGCACGGCCGACATTGTGCGTGAGTGCTTCCCGACCGTAAGGCTTGTAGTGCTACCGGAGCCGGCCCTGCCCGGAGAAGCCCGAAACGCGGGCCTGCGTGTCGCGCGTGGTGACTACGTTTCCTTTCCCGGGTCTCATATCGAGCTGCCACAGGGGAGTCTGGAGGCCCGGCGGCAGGCCCATGATCTCGGCTACGCGATGGTCACCGGCTCCACGCTGAACGGAACGCGCACGAGAGCCGGTTGGGCTTCCTACTTCCTCGATCACAACACTGTACTCCCGAACCGCCCGTCCACCGAGCTGCCGGGCGCTCCCGCTCACTGTTCGTACAACCGGGAAGCGCTACTCGAGGTCGGCGGATTTCCCGAGGATCTCCGCGCGGGCGAAGATACCGTCGTCAACAAGGAGTTGGCCGACCGCGGGTACGTCGCCTATCGGGCGGCTGATGTCACCCTGATTCACAACTCACCGTGCCGTACGATCGGGAAGCTAGTTTCCCATCACTTCGTCCGTGGCCGCGGCTACGGTCGCGTCATGCTCCTTAAGGGGTGGGCGCTCGATAGTCTTCTGCGAACGGCTCGGCGCCAGTTTCGCGGCCAGGTCCGCTGGCGCCTCCGGTCCACGCACCGACAGGTCCGACGTTGGGGCGATGAGCTGAATCGAGAATACGACAAGTCGATCGCGCTGGTCGCGCTAGGCGCGACCAGCGCTTGGATCGGTACCTGCTACGAGCTCTGGCGAGCGCGCTCTTCTTCCCCAGCGCAGAGGTCCGCGCTCCCGGTTCCGGACGTGCAAGTCACCGAGGCCGGGCGGGCTGCCGCGAAGAGACTCGAAACCGCGTCGACCGAGCCCA
>JBDGZR010000077.1:0-36156 GCA_039588495.1 Gemmatimonadota bacterium
CCATCGCCGTCCAGCGGGCCGTTGGACGCATACTCTTCTCCTTCAGCGTTTCGAGCTTCATCAGTCGGTGGGCGGGACTGGGCCGACGCCGTTTGCTCATTCTCCTCGCCTGCAAGCTAGAGCCTCTGCTCGGGGTTGCCAAGCTGGCGCGCCATCTGGCCTTCTATGGGTCGGATCCCAGCGCATTGGACCAATCAGGAAGCTGGTCTTCGCTGTTTCGCAGGAGGTTCCTGGTCCTCCCGGTGACCGTGTCGAGGACCCAGAGTCCATGGTATCCCCCGCGATCCGACGAGAAGACGATGTGGCGTCCATCGGGCGCCCAGCTCGGGTCTTCGTTGCGGCCCTCGGAGGTCAGGAGCCTCATCTCCGATCCGTCCGCGTTGACCACGACGATCTGAAACTGCCCCTGGACCCGGGATTGGTAGACTATCCGGTCGTCCAGCGGATTCCAGTCCGGCGACGTGGCGTAGCTGTCTGCGCCTCGCACGAACCGGCTGATCAGCCGGGGGCGCGCACCGGCATCCTCCTGCACATAGATCTGGGGCGCGCCGACCGCGCTTCCGGTAAACGCGAAACGCCTTCCGTCCGGCGCGATCGTCGGGCCGAGGACGTCGCCGACCGCCGTGCTCGTGAGCGCGCGTGGACTGCCGCCGGATCGGCCGACCTCGAAGATTTCCGTGCCGCCCGACGCGTAACGGGCGAAGAGGATTCGCGAACCGTCGGGAGCGAACGCCGGCGTCAGGTGCATGAGGCTGCCGCTCGCTACGGCGCTGGTTCGTCCGGTTTCGAGCTCCAGATCGTAGATGCCCGACTCGTCACCCGAGTTCGACTGGTACTGGAAGGCTATATGGCTCCCATCCGGTGAGAAGGCCGGAGAGAACACCAGTGCATTCCGACGGGTCGCGCGCTCGACGCCCTGACCGTCGCTGTCGACCACGTGTATGTCCCAGGTGCCGTCCCCGCCGCGCCGCGAGAACGCGATCCGGCTCGCCGCCATTCCCGGTTCGCCCGTCGCCCACTCCACGACCGCGTCTGAGATCCGGTGCACCGCCATGCGGAAGTCGGGAGACGCTACCGGAGGCAGGGAGAAAGCTTGCACCTCCTTCAGGGAGCCGTAGACGACATCGTGCAGTCCGATGCGGAGCATGGCCTGTTGACCGCTCACGGTGAGCGTGCCCTCCACGAGCCACACGGCGCCCAGTTGGTTCCACAGGCCGTAGTTGACGGCCGAGCCGACGCGAAGCGAATCGGGCACCGGGAGGATCTCGAAGCGATCGGAATAATCCAGATCTCGTGCTATCACCGAATCGATCGCCGCGGCCACGGCGGCGAAGGGGGCCTCCGCATCGATATCCGTGATAGCCAGCGCCGGGACGTATCCGGGGCGGTACGTGATCCCGAGCCGAACGCCCTCGTCCTCCTGTGCGTGGGCCTGCGAGGCGACGCCTGTGAGCGCGAGCAGCGCCAGGGCGGCCCGGAGTGTGGTCGATCCGCGAAGGCTGCGAACGCCAAGAGGGTGCACGTCAGTTCCTCGGGTCGAAGTAGAAGGAGACGCGCAGTTGATCGCGCGGATACCCATCGGGCAACGGGCCGAACGCCTGCGAGCGACCCGCGGCCTCCACGGCTCCCTGAGCCTCCAGATCGAAGGCCGTGTCACCCGACTTCTGGGCCCAGCCGATATCGCTCACGCCGCCGTCCTGGTGGATGACAAACACGATCTCGGCCCGCAGATGGCGTCCGCCGGTCGGCCTTCGCCAGTATCGGTTGATCTGTCGGACGATGTTCTCCAGGTACTCCGGGAAGGCGAAGGCCGCCCCGTCGAGCTGCACATTGACGGTCTCCTCGCCGCTCTCCTCGGCCGCCGCCGGAGGCTGCGTGGGCTCGACCTCCGGCTCCACGCTCGTCTGGGCTTCCGTGGTGGGCGTCTCCCTCGGGGTCGGCTCCGGAAGGCGCTCCCTGCGCTCCATCTCCGTCGGCTTCGGCGGAGATGGACGCTGCTCGCGCGGGGCGAGCTCCGCCGCTGCCGACACGAGCCTCACGCGATACGTGCGAAGGGGCACCGCCTCCAGGGAGGACGGGGCCCGAAACAGGACCGCCACCGCCAGTATGTGGATGGCGATCGAGCCCACCACCGCAAACCGCGGGATCCGGCGCTCGGAAGGTTCGGCGCCGTGCCTGGCAGGCTCGCTAACCGCCACGCCTCGGATCCTCGGGCTCGGCGATCAGGCTCACCGCCTCGATCTCCGCCTCCTTGAGCTTGCCGATTACGCGCAGCACCACCCCGTAGGAGACATTGGTGTCGCCCTTCACGTAGACCGTCTCCGGGTCACGCCGTCTGATTACCTGCACGACCGCCGCATCGAACTCATCCAACGTGACGGGAGTGTCTTCGAGGTAGAGCCCGCCATCGCGGTCGATGGTGATCACGATGCCCTCGCTCGCCTGGAGCGGTGCCGAGGGGGCACGCGGCACTTCGATTTCCACCCCTCCCTGGATGATCGGGGCCGTGATCATGAAGATGATGAGCAGGGTGAAGGCAACGTCGACGAGGCTGGTCACGTTGATCTCGGCCTGGACTTCCAGACCCAGATGGCGGGCAGATCTGCGGTTCACAGTCGGCCTTCCCGGGCGAGTGTGCCGACGAACTCGCTCGCGAAGCCCTCCAGCTCGCTCGTGAACAGGCCGAGCTTGGCAGCGTAGTGGTTGTAGGCGATCACGGCCGGGATGGCGACTGCGAGGCCGACGACCGTGGTGATCAGAGCTTCGGCGATACCAGGCGCGACCGCCGCGATGTTCGCACTGCCGCGGGCGGTGATCCCGATGAACGAGTTCATCACGCCGATGACCGTGCCCATCAGGCCGAGGAGGGGACTGACCGAACCGATGATCGCGAGCCAGGAAAGACCGTGGGCGATGTCGTCCCGCTCCTGGGACAGCGCTTTCTCCAGAACCAGCCACAGCGTATCCAGCTGTGTGGACGAGAGCCCCTCGGTCGGATCGACCGGATCCTGGAGAGCACGCGGCCGCAGCTCCGTGAAGAAGTTCACCCCGTGGCGGAATACCCGCGTATAGGGCGACTCCTCGAGCCCTCGAAGCGCGGCGTAGACATCCGCGAGTCCGGCCGAGCTCTCCATCTCCCGAACGAAGTCGTCGCCCTCCTCCCGAACCCGGCGGAACTCCATCCACTTCCAGAAGATCAGAATCCAGGAAAGAAGCGAGAACGCCAGGAGGACGAGGAGCACGATCTTGGTCGCCGGCGTCGCACGGATGACCATGTCCCACGGCGAGTCGAGGGGGCGGGCCTCCTGGAGCGCCGCCGCGACGACCGCCACCAGAGGGGTCACGCGTCTCGCTCCGCGGCAGCAACCCAGGCATAGGTCTCGGACAACCCCTCCGTCAGGTTGTACCGGGGCGTCCAACCGGTGCTTTTCAGCTTGCGCACGTCGAGCGCGCTTCTGAGAAGCTCACCGGCTCTCGCCTCCTGCGGCTCCACCTCGGCATGCCCCGAGATCTCGATGATCCGACCTACGAGGTCGTTCACACTCGTCTCGATTCCCGTCCCTACGTTGAAGGCGAAGTCGTCCAGGGTCCCCGTGTCCTCCAGCTCCAGGGTCGAGGCCATGAGGTTGGCCCTGGCCACGTCCTTCACGTACACGTAATCCCTCGTCTGTTCCCCGTCTCCGTACACCATCAGAGGTCGGCCGTGCATCGCCTGGCTCGAGAAGATCGCCACCACTCCGGCCTCCCCATGGGGATTCTGGCGCGGCCCGTAGACGTTCGAGTAGCGCAACGAGACGGACGGCGTGCCCTGCACGATCCGGTAGTAGTCCAGATACAGCTCTCCCGCGAGCTTGGTGACGCCGTAGGGCGACGCCGGCGCCTTTGCTCGTGTCTCTTCGATCGGAAGGTCTTCCGGCTCGCCGTACACGACGCCCCCGGACGAGATGTACACGACGCGCTCGACGCCCGATCGCCTGCACCCCTCTAGGACGTTCAGGAGGCCGTCCACGTTGATCGACGCGTCGTCGCGCGGGCTGGCCACGGAGACCCGCACATCCACCTGCGCGGCGTGGTGGTTAACCACGTCGAAGCGCCTCCGCCTCAAGAGCTCGGGCAGCTCCGGAGATCGAATGTCCATCTCGACGAGCTCGACTCCGTCGGGGACGTTCTCTCGCTTCCCGCTGCTCAAGTCGTCCAGCGCCGTGACCTCCCACCCCTCGATGAGGTACGCTTCCGACACATGCGAGCCGATGAAGCCGGCGCCGCCCGTCACCAATACTCTTAGACCCATTAGCCTCTCGCTTCGTTCGTCTCTTCGTTCTCGGCATCCGCCGAGCCGTCCGCCGGCCCGGAGCTTTCGATCTCATCCTCGGTCGCTCCCTGCGCCTGCCCCGAGCCCGTTGCGAGCCTGAGCTCTGCACTCAGTCTGTCGATGAATCCGATCGCGTTCGGATCGGCGGCTGCCTGGCGGAGGGCAACCGTCGACGGGTGCAGGAGCTTGTTCAAGAGCCTCCGTGTCGCGGCTTCGATCCGTTCCCGATCCGACTCGCTCAACCCGTCCAGCCCCACCAGCAACCTTTCCAGCTCGGCAAGACGGATCTCCTCTCCGTGTGCCCGAAGCCCCCTGATGAGCGGGCCTACCTCCCGCGACCGGTACCATCTCCAGAAGCGCGTCGCGTGATCGGTCACCAGCGTTTCGGCGGGAGCCGCCTCCGCTCGTCTCGCCTCTTCGGTGGCGCCCACCACCTTCTGAAGGTCATCGATGTTGTAGAGGAAGACGCCGGGAAGCCCGCCCACGCCGGGCTCCACGTCCCGTGGAAGGGCAATGTCGAGGACGACGAGCGGCGAGCCGGCCTGCCCTCGTGAAGACTCCAGCCTGTCATGCGTGACGACCGGCTCCGCCGCCGAGGTCGAGGTCACCACGATGTCCACATCGGAGATCGTCCCCCAGACATCCTCCAGCGAGATCGCCCGGCCGCCTATCTGGGCCACCGTCTCCTTCGCACGATCGAGCGTCCGGTTGGCTACCAGGACGTCGGAGATCCCCTCGGAAAGGAGGCAGCGGAGCGTCGTGACGCCCATCTCCCCGGCGCCGACCACCATGGCGCTCTTCCCCTCGAGGGATCCGAACACCTTGGCCGCCAATCGCACCGCAGCAGAGGGAATCGAAGCCGCCCCTCGACCGAGCGATGTCTCGGATCGCACCGCGCCTCCGACGGCCTGGGCCGATTGGAACAGGCGGTGCAGGACCGGCCCCACGCTGTCGGGCAACGAGAGGCCCATCTCGTAGGCGTCACCGACCTGTCCGAGGATCTCTGCTTCGCCGACGACGAGAGAGTCGAGTCCCCCGGCCACTCGAAACAGGTGGTGCACGGCATCGTGGCCGTAGCGATGATACAGAAAAGCCTCGACTTCACCCGGGCCCATGTCTGTCCGGGCGGCAACCGCATCGATCGCCACGGCCTCGGCGGAGGCCGGATCGGCCGCGTGGAGATAGAACTCCGTGCGGTTACACGTGGAGAGCACGACACATTCGTGGATCGCGGTCGACGCCATCACCTCGCGCACGGTATCACGGACGCTGGCGGCATCGACGTACACGCGCTCGCGCAACTCGATGGGTGCCGTGTGATGACTCAGCCCGACCAGAGCGAGTGTCGCGTCATCCACCCGCCCTCCGTCCCTCGCGTCTGCCGCCAAGGCGTCCCGCACCTACAGGAAGAAGCCGGTTTCCCTCGCCGTGATCCGGAGAGCGAGGAAAGCCACGAGGGTCACGAGAAACGCCACGGCGCTGATGACGGCGGCCCGCTCCCCGCGGGGGCCCGGCCTCGAGCGCGCGGCAATCGCCACGAGATACGCCGCCCAGGTCACGATGCCGAGAATGGTGCCCGGGTTGTCCAGGGCCAGGCCACGCCCGAACGTGAGGGTCCAGCTCCAGCCGGCCAGGAGGCCGACGCTCAACGCCGGAAAGCCCACCGCCAGGCCCACCTTGTTCAGCCGATCCAACGAGTCCAAGGCAGGGAAGAATCCGAATACGGAGCCGAACGTCTTCCGCTTGAGCGCGCGAAACTGGAACACGTACATGATGGAGGCCGCCGATGCCGCGGCGAGCCCGGCGAAGCCGATGAAGATGGCGGACACGTGCAGCACGAACCATGGTCCGCGAAACGCGATCTGCCGGCCTGTCGGCTCGATTCCGACGACGACGGCCTCGCCGAGCAGCAGCAGCACCAGCGGGAGCAGGAAGAGGCCGGCCGCGCGGAGATCGGTTCTCACCGAGGCGGCGAGCACGAACAGGGAGATGAAGAGGGCCAGCGAGCTGGAAGCCGGTCCCAGCCCGACGAGTGGGAGGCTTCTGTACGACAGCGCGTAGAGCAGGAGGCCGGCCGCATGAACGGCGAGCCCGCCTCCCACGACCCTCACTCCGGAGATCCCCGGCTGCCTTCCCCCGCGGAAGCCCTGCAGCTGGAGAACCCAGGCCGTCGCGTAGAGGACGAAGGCGAGGAGGTGGAGCCCGAGAATCATCTATGATCTCGCGGTTGCTCTCGCATGGAAGTCAGACGAGCGGGAACCGAGCCCGGTCGGCAGCCACGGGACGCTCAAAGACCGGGAAATACCGCCTGGCCAACGAGGCGAACCCGAGCGCCGTCGATCGTACCGACGTCTCGCATCCGCACGACGACCGCGGTCGACGTCTTCGGGCGCACCTGCACGACCCGCAGGAGCGCCTGTCCGTCGTCCACGGAGGCGGACGCAGCGTTCTCGACGTTGGGCGCGAACGTGACGAACTCGTCGCCGACCCCGATTCCCTGCTCCGCCCCCACATCGAGAAAAGCGACCTCCGTCAGGCCGAGCAGCGGCCCCCTGTTGGCGATGCCCAGGATTCGACCCGTGACGCCGACATCGGCGGGGACCGCGCCCACCGGCGGCGGCTCAGGGTACGTGAAAGGCCGGATCACGGGATCCTCGACTTCGTAGTCCGCATACACCAGGCTGACCTGCGCGTTGGCGGAGTCGCCCCTCGTTTCGAGAACCGTCAGCACGGCCACGGGCTCGACGACTCGGCCGTGTCGGCCCAGTCGATGCCTCCACTTGAAGGCGATCAGATCGTCCCCGACCTCCGCCGGCAGCCCGGACAGCAGCAACACGACTTGCCGGTTGAGGGGGATCGTCTCGGGAAGCCTGAGCCTGAGGGGATTCGCCACGACCTGGCGCGCCGTCACGGCGGTCGGGCCGAGATCCTCCGGCGCGGCGAGAAACGGCGCCCGGTTGAAGTCGTTCTTCGACACGGACGGGAGAAGCGGCCGCTCCTCGACCTCGAACCCTCCGAGCGTCACGACGCGCGGCGGAGATCGATCGAAGAGGCTCGGACCCGCGAACGGATCCTCCTGCGGCGACGTCTGTCGATCAGCGGCGGGCGGCTCGCGCCCCTGTGCCTCCTCCCCGGGCCCCTCGGGTTCCCGCGTCGCAGGACGGGTCGTGGAGGCAGAACGAGATGGAAGACGCAGCTTCTGGCCGGGGAGGATCAGATCCGGGTCGGTGATCGACGAGCCGTTCAGGTCGTAGATCTCCCGCCATCTCGGCCCGGTGCTCAGGTATCGGACCGCGATGCCCCACAGGGTGTCCCCTGAGTTCACCTCGTGGACCGGGGGGCCCGCTTCCTGTCCCCCAACCAAGCCGGGTGAAAGGAGCAGAAGCAGGGCCACGAGCATCCCTCCGCGGACGGCTTCACGGCGCGTCGCGGCAGCCACGAGCTTCACGCACGGCGGTGCTGGCATACCTGCAATCCCTTCGATTGGGCGGAGGATGCGATCCGCCGACAACATAACGGCAAATCGCTGCCCCCGCATTCCGCCAGCGAGGAGCTCCATCGCATCGCGGAGGCGTGCGCCGACTGCGCCGCAAGTCGCTCCCGTAGCGGAATTTGTGCCCGCATGTGAAAAAGTTGCCGAGGCAGATCAGCCCCTCCCCGGCCTGGGGCGCGCCTCTGACGACCGGTCTATGCCGACACGGCGGCGCCTCCCGGCCTCGGGCTCGGCCCCGGGAACCGAGTACGCCTCTTGCCGTGCTACGGGGGAACGTACGGGAGCCGATGGGTCATTGTCGGTGCAGGGAGTTGTACGAATGAGCGTTCGTGCCGCATCGTTGCTCGTGGCGCTTGGCGTGGTGATCGCCGCCTCTTGGGCCACGCGGATGCAGGAAAGCCCGATGGTGCTGGCGGAAACCTTCGTGAAGGCCGCGAACGCCTCCGACCGCCCCGCGTTGCGGAACCTCGTGCACCCGGACGTCATCGCGTACCTGAAGGAGCACGATCCGGAGCGTTTGGAGCAGGTCCTGACCGGGTGGGCCGAGACCCGCTTCGGAGCGGGCTACGACATCGTCGTCAGGCCGAGCTCGGAGGTGGACCTGTACGATGCGGGGCAGCAGACGCTTATCTTCGGCGACAGACTCCGGTTCCGGTTCCCCGTCCAGCCCCCGACCCACTTCCTGATCATCCAGATCACGAACGGGAGTGCCCTCGGCGCGAGCGCTGAGAGGCCTCTGCTGGGGTCGAATGCCGTAGAGGCGGTGCGGGAGGATGGCGACCGCTGGTACGTCACGGTGCCGGTCGTCGAGATTCTGCCGGATTTCTGAATCCGAGGAAGGGATGCGGGGCGCCGGGAAACGTCGGGTGTCCCGCCGCCCGGTGGCTCAGAACGGGAGATCGTCCTCCCCGGCGAGCGCCTCGTTCGAGAAGTCCGAGTAGTCGCCCTCGGCCGAACGCCCCGCGGGAGCTCCCGCACTACCCTCGAAGCGCGCGTCACCACGGCCGCCGAGCATCACCATCTCGCGCGCTCTGATCTCCGTGGTATACTTGGTCTGGCCGTCCTGCCCCTCCCATTGGCGATACTCGATCCGCCCTTCGATGTAGACGCGATCGCCCTTCTTCAGATAGCGCTCGCAGATCTCTGCCAGCCGATCCCAGGCCACGACCCGATGCCACTCGGTCTTCTCCTGCTGGCTCCCGCCACGGTCGGTCCATGTCCGGCTCGTGGCGACCGAGAGCGTGGCGACCCGGGTACCCCCAGGCGTGGTTCGCACCTCGGGGTCAGCTCCGAGGTTTCCGATCAGCATCGCTTTGTTGAGGCTACGCGCCATGGGGCTACATCCGAAGGTAGAGGGTCTCGTGAAGCGCCAGAGAGCGAAAGATTAACGGCCCGGTCGCGAGACTGTCAACGAGAGCCGATCGAGTCTGAGACGCATAATGAGGGCGTCTTCTCGAGGCGACGCGTAATAGTCCGGGCGTGAGCCGACGATCCTGAAGCCTGACGCCTCGTAGAGGCGCCGCGCGATGGCGTTGCTCTCCCGCACTTCCAGGAACACGGCCCGCGCTCCGCCTCGGGCGGCCTCCTCGAGCACGTGGCCAAGCAGGGCACGTCCGATCCCCCGCCCACGCCGCCCGGGTCTGACGGCCAGGTTTCCGAGCTCCGCTTCATCCGCCGCGAGCCACAACGCCGCGTAGCCGGCAATACCTTTGTTCTCCTCCGCGACGAGAAGGATCGCGTTGGGCCGGCGAAGGAGGGATCGAAACGTGAAGGCCGACCAGGGCAGCGAGTAGGACCGGCTCTCGATCTCGGCCACCTTGAGGACGTCCTGGCGGCGCATGCGGCGCACCTTCGGCGACTTGCCGTCTTCCTCCACGGGTCCCTGCGTCCTGCCGAACCACCGCGGGCCCAGCTGCCTCATCGCAACACTCGTCGATCCGAGATCCGCTCCGCCGCCGAAGGGAGGAGGTACTCGGGCTGCCAGCCGCGGACGTCCCCGACCCGACCCTCGGGCCGCTCGCGGACCAGGTGCAACAGAGCCTCTGCGTGAGGCCTCGAGTGGTCCTCCGGCAACAATCGCCCCCCCGCCGCCACGATCAGACCTTCGTGACGCATCGCACCATCGCCGCCGAAGGTCCAGGCGTCGAGCGGCTGAAGCTCGGCGAGCAGATCCGGTACCGTCCATACCCGGGGGGCTGCAAGGTCGACCAGCGGGACCGTCGACGCGTACGTGGCGGCAAAGACGCGTCCGCCTCTCGCGTCGAACATCGCGCACGCGCCTCCCTCGACCGACACGCCGGCTACGACGGCGGAGAGGCTCGAGTAGGCGTAGAGCGGAAGCCGGCGGGCAAAGCACAAACCCTTGGCGAGGGCGGCTCCGACGCGAAGCCCCGTGAAGGACCCCGGTCCAGAGCCGACGGCGATTCCCTCCAGATGGCCGATGGCGACGTCCGCTTTCGTCAGAAGGTCTCGAATCGCCGGCAGCGTCGACTCTGAGTGCGCCCCCCGGGCGGGAACGGTCGAAGCGGCGATGACGGCGTTTCCGTCTCCGATAGCCACCGATCCGATGTCGGTGCTCGTGTCGAGGGCCAGGATGAGCATCCCGTCAGGCCGGCAGCCCGGGTGCGTCTCCCCGCGCGTACGCCGAGATCGTCCTACGATCGGAGCTCTCGGCAAAGGCGAGGTGGATATCCCACCGATCGTCCGGTAGCAGCGCGGCGGCCCTGTCCGCCCATTCCACGAAGACCGGACCGCTTCGCGCCAACAGCTCCTGCCAGCCGAGCTCCCATACATCCTCTTCGGACTCTATCCGGTACAGGTCCACGTGGTGCACGAATCCGCCGTCCGGAAGGCGGTAGCGATTCACCAGGGTAAAGGTCGGGCTCGGTATCGGCCCCTCGACCCCGGCGCTTCGGCAGGCGGCGCGGACGAGCGTTGACTTCCCCGATCCCAGCGGGCCGTACAGAGCCACGAACGCGTCGGATCGAACGGCCTTGCGCCCGAGGTCGGCGGCCCAGCAGCGAAGCTCGGCTTCGCTCGCGACTCGCTGACTTTCCCCGCCGGGGTTCAGACTCCTATCGCCCATGGACACCACTCAGCGACCGGTTCGCCTCAACGCCCCGATGCGGCTGCGAGGAGACCGGGACCGTCGCCCGGGCTCGAGCTCTGCCTTGATCTCGAACAGCTCGTCCCGAATCCGAGCGGCCTGCTCGAAGTCCAGCTGCTCGGCCGCACTCTTCATCTCCGCCTCCAGCCGCTCGACGAGAGCTTCCGGCTCCAGCTCGCCGTAGGCCGAGAGCACCTCGGCTACCCGCGGCTCCTTCCGGTCCCGGGCGTCCGCGACCGCCGTCGTGAAGCGGATCTCCTCCACCGACTTTACGATGGAGCGCGGCTCGATATCGTGCTCGCGATTGTAGGCGGCCTGGGTGCGGCGACGCCGCTCCGTCTCCTCGATCGCATAGCGCATCGAGTCGGTGACCCTGTCCGCGTAGAGGACGGCGGTCCCGTTGAGGTTGCGCGCAGCTCTCCCGATCGTCTGCACGAGGGAGCGGTGCGAGCGGAGAAAGCCCTCCTTGTCCGCATCCAGCACCGCTACGAGCGACACTTCCGGCATGTCCAGGCCCTCGCGGAGCAGGTTGATTCCGACAAGGACATCGAACACGCCCAGCCTCAGGTCCCGAAGAATCTCCACCCGCTCGATGACGGCGATGTCGGAGTGCAGATAACGCACTCGGACGCCCCGGTCCGCGAGAAAATCGGTGAGATCTTCCGCCATGCGCTTCGTGAGCGTGGTCACGAGCACCCGCTCGCCCCGTTCCGTCCGCGCTCGGATCTCTTCGAGCAGGTCATCCACCTGTCCCCGAACGGGGCGTACCGTCACCTCGGGATCCAGCAGCCCGGTCGGCCGGATCAACTGCTCGACCACGACGCCCTCGCATCGTTCGAGCTCGTAATCGCCGGGCGTGGCGCTCACGAAGAGCGCTCGGGGAACCAGCTCCTCCCACTCCTCGAAGCTCAGAGGCCGGTTATCCAGCGCCGAAGGGAGGCGGAAGCCGTGCTCCACGAGCGTCCCCTTCCGGCTCCGGTCGCCATTGTACATGGCGCGAAGCTGCGGCACCGAGACGTGCGACTCGTCCAGTATAAAGAGGAAATCGTCCGGGAAGTAGTCGAGCAGGCAGTACGGACGCTCTCCCGGAGAGCGACCATCCAGGTGGCGCGAGTAGTTCTCGATCCCCGGGCAGATCCCGAGCTCGCGCAGCATCTCGAGGTCGAACTTCGTCCGCGTCTCCAGCCGCTGGGCCTCCAGCAGTCGCCCGCCGTCGCGTAACTCGGGAAGACACCCCTCGAGCTCTCGACCGATCGTGTCGATCGCCATCTGCAGCCGGTTGAAGCCTGTCGCGTAGTGGGTAGCCGGGTAGATGGCGGCCCGATCCAGGGTCGCGATCGTCTCTCCGGTCAGCGGATCCGTCTTCGAGATCCGCTCCAATTGGTCGCCCCAGAGCTCCAACCGGACCGCCTGCTCTTCATAGGCCGGCAGTACCTCTATGACGTCGCCGCGCACCCGGAACGTGCCGCGGCTGAAGTCCAGGTCGTTCCGGTGGTACTGGATCTGGACGAGACCCTCGAGAATCTCCCGGCGTGATATCCGTTGGCCGCGCTCGAGCGTGAGCATGAGCGCCTGATACTCCGCGGGGTGGCCCAGGCCGTAGATCGCCGAGACGGACGCCACGACAATCACGTCCTGCCTCTCCATCAGGGACGACGTGGCGCGGAGCCTCAGCCGATCGATGTCCTCGTTGATCGACGCGTCCTTCTCGATGTACGTGTCCGTCTCCGGTACGTACGCCTCCGGCTGGTAGTAGTCGTAGTAGGAGATGAAGAACTCGACGGCGTTGTGGGGGAAGAAGTGCCTGAGTTCCCCGTACAGCTGTGCCGCGAGGGTCTTGTTGTGGCTCATCACGAGGGCCGGTCTGCCGAGCTCGGCGATGACCCCCGCCATCGTCACGGTCTTGCCGCTGCCCGTTACGCCCAGGAGAGTCTGCCAGCGGTCGCCTCTGCCGAACGTCTCCGCGAGCTCGACGATCGCTTTCGGCTGATCGCCGGTGGGCTCGAAAGGGAGCTGTAGATCGAAGGTCTGGCTCACGGCGTTCAGAAGCCTGGGTCTCTTCAGAGGGTCTCGATCGTCAAGTCGCTTTCGCCGAAGCTCTCCCGCCGCTCGATGGCGATCACGCCCTTCACTCGCCGGACCTGCTTCATGACCTTCTTGAGGTGAGAGAGGTTCTCCACCTCGACCACGAATTGGCCCTGCATGCCGCCTTCAACCGAGCGGATGTCGGCCGACTGGATGTTGGTCCCGGTATCAGAGATCGAGCGCGCGATGTCGGCAAACAGACCGTGGCGGTCGGTCCCCTCGAGGACCAGCCGCACGAGAAACCGCTGCGTCTCATCCGTGTCCCACTCGATGTCCACCCGGCGTTCAGGACGGTCGGCGAGGTTTAGGATGTTCGGGCAGTCGGTGCGGTGAATCGAAACACCGCGACCGCGGGTAATGTAGCCGATCACGTCGTCCCCCGGCACCGGTTGGCAGCACTGGGAGTACCGGACCATCAGGTTGTCCATCCCCTGGATGCGGATGCCCTTCTGGCTCGTGCGAACGCGGTCGCCTCGGGCAATACGGCTCGAACCGCCTTGGTCAGTCCTAGATCCCCGCGACCGACGGCGGCGTAGAGCCCTTCAGCTCCGCCCTCCAGCGCCAGCTCGCTAGCCGCCCGATCGAGCTGCTCCTCTTCCGGTCTCTTGCGGAGCTTCTTCCACTCGCGGTTGAGGATCTCCTTACCGAGATGGACCGCCGACTCGTACTGCTCCCGACGGATCCACTGGTTGATCTTGCTTCGTGCCCGACTGGTGCGGACAAAGCCCAGCCAATCCCGGCTGGGGGTCTGGGAGTCGGAGGTGATGATCTCCACGGTGTCGCCGTTGCGCAGCGGCCGGGAGAGCGGCGAGATCCGGCCGTTGACCCGCGCCCCCGCGCACCGCGTGCCGACCTCCGTATGGACGGCGAAGGCGAAGTCGATCGGGGTGGCGCCCTTCGGCAGCTGCTTGACGTCGCCGGCGGGGGTGAAGACGAAGATCTCGTCGTGATACAGGTCGATCTTCAGGAACTCCATGAACTCTTCTGGCTCTCGCGTCTCCTGCTGCCACTCCAGGACCTGCCGGAACCAGGCGAGCTGTTCGTCCAACTCGTCTTCGCGCTCGACTTCCTCCTTGTAGCGCCAGTGAGCCGCGATACCGAACTCCGCCGTCCGCTGCATGTCACTGGTTCGAATCTGGATCTCGTACAACCGGCCACCCGGACCGAAGACGGTGGTGTGGAGGCTTCGGTACAGATTGGATTTGGGACTCGCGACATAGTCGTGGAAGCGCTCGGTGAGCGGCGTCCACTTGTTGTGGATCACGCCGAGCGCATGGTAGCAGTCCCGGACGTTGGCCACGACTACGCGCATCGCGAGCACATCGTATATCTCGTCGTACGGCTTGTTCCGGTTCACCATCTTCCGGTAGATCGACCACAGGTGCTTGGGCCGGCCGTAAACCTCCGCCTCCAGTCCGGCGCCCTCGAGCTCGGCGAGCAGCGGTTCCTCCATCCGCCCGATCAGTCCTTCCCGCTCGCTCCGTTTGCTGGCGACCTTCCGCACCAGCTCCCGGTACTCCTCCGGCTCGAGGAACTTGAAGGCCAGGTCCTCGAGCTCCCACTTCACTCGCGCCATGCCCAGCCGGTGAGCGAGGGGGGCGTAGATTTCGCGCGTTTCGAGGGCGACACGCTGGCGCTTCTCCTCGGGCAGGTGCTCCAGCGTGCGCATGTTGTGGAGCCGGTCCGCGAGCTTGACGATGATCACCCGCGCGTCCTTGGCCATCGACAGCAGCAGCCGGCGGTAGTTCTCGACCTGCTGCTCCGCCAGGGACCCGAAGCGGAAGCGGGAGATCTTCGTGAGGCCCGCGACGATCGTCGCGATCTCCTCCCCGAACTCGTCGCGGATCTCCTCGATCGGCGTGCCCGTGTCCTCCACCACATCGTGGAGCAGAGAGGCCGCGATGCTCACCGAATCGAGGTAGATCTCGGAGAGGATCTTCGCGACCTCGACGCAGTGGCGGATGAAGTCCTCTCCTGAGCGGCGCTTCTGGCCCGCGTGCTTCTCGCTGGCGTACTGGAAGGCGAGGGCGAGGAGTTCGAGGTCGAGACGGTTCTCGTAGTCGCGGACCACGTCGAGAAAGTCCTCCGGGAGAAGCGAGAGGACGCTCTCGGCTCCGGAGACTTCGGGTCGCGTCAGCTTCGTTTCGGGCTTCGCCATGTGATACCGCACAGATCGATGGAGCGCGTAGACCTCGATGGAGCTCAAAGTCGGGCCAATATCGGACCCAGACTTGAAGTATACCGACTTGGGACCGGCCGGTTGCATCTCGGTCTTGACTCCCTCCGGCAGACCACGTCGAATGGAAGCCACGGCGGGACCGCGCCGAGCACGCGGCCCCGCCGCCGGACCCGTTTGTCGGCCGTCTCTCGAACCCGTTTGTCGGCCGTCTCTCGAACCCATTCGCCGGCCGTTTCCGTCGCCGACGGCACCGGACGCAATGAGGAGGCCCATCCATGGATCACCGGCTGACCAGAATCGTCTTGATCCTGATCGCAGCGACGCTGTGGCTCTATCTCCCTCCCCCCGCTCGCTTCCAGGCTGCGCCGGCTCGAGCCCAGGCGGACGAGGAGGCGATCCAGCGCGCCGTAAGGGCGGTGCTGTTCGAGGGCAACCCGAGCGATGGTCGCCTCAGCCCCGAGCTTCGACGCGCCGCGCTGCAACTCGCCGGCGAAGTGGTCAGCGGGACTTGGTGCCGGCAAATGTCGACGATCCCCAGCCCCAACTACCGCTGCAGCCTGGACTCGCCGGCAAGCAGTTGGCCGCCGGGAGAGGATTGAGCTGAGGAGCGACATGAGTCGCCGCCTACCTTGCGCGTCAGGGAGGTGGCTAGCCGGAGGTTTCTGGAGTCCGAGTCAAGACATAGCAGAAGAGAGGCTTTCGCTGTCAAGTGCCGTCTGCAAGATTGCCCAAGTCACCTACCCTCGAATCGAAAGAGTCACCGCTATGAGCGCAAAAGGACTCGGAGCGATCGCGCTCCTCGTCGTTGGCGTCATTCTGGGCTACCTCGCCACGCAGCTCAGGCCCGCCGGGGAGCAAACCGCCCGGGCCGCCGCACCGGAGCTGGACGTCTACTACCCGGGCACCGAGGAGCTCGCCCCCGACGAGATGCGCGTCGTGGCCCTCGGAACGGGGATGCCCAGTGTCAGGCCCAAACAGGCGGCCGCCTGCTGGCTCGTCGAGCTGGGCAACGGGGACAAGTTTCTGTTCGATCTCGGGAGCGGCTGCCACGAGCGGCTCGCCGCCCAAAAGATCCCCTACGACCTGATCGACAAGGTCTTCATCGGCCATCTGCACGTCGACCACTACGGAGACCTTCCCACCTTCTGGCTCGGCGGCACAGTAATGAACCGGCTCGTTCCCCTCCGCATCTGGGGACCGAACGGCTCGACGCCCGAGTTGGGAACGGCGGCCGCGATGGAGAACATGAAGGAGATGTACGTGTGGGATATCGGGACCCGCTCGGGAGTGGTCGACTTCCGCGGCGGCGAGCTCCAGGTCAACGAGTTCGCCTTCGACGGCGTCAACGAGGTCATTTACGAGGAGAACGGCGTCGTCATCCGCAGTATCCCGGCCGTCCACGGTCTCGACGGAGCCGTCAGCTTCATCCTGGAGTGGAACGGGCTCACCTTCGCCTACTCGAGCGACACGGTTCCCAACCAGTGGTGGATCGATCACACGAAGGGAGCCGACATCTCGATCCACGAGTGCTTCCTCCCGCCCACGCTCCTCGTCACGAAGCAGGGATTCGCGCCTCTTGAGGCGCTCACGGTCGGCACGCAGGGACACACCTCGCCCGAACAGTTCGGAAAGGTGATGTCTCTGACCGAGCCGCGCCTCGCCGTCGGCTATCACTTTTACAACGACTTCGACGTGGAGCCGGAGGTGCGCGACCGGGTGCGGAAGACTTATGGCGGACCGCTGGAGCTGGCTGTGGACTACATGGTGTTCAACGTGACGCGCGATGACATCAAGGTTCGGATGTCGGCGATCGATGAGGAGATCTGGCCGAGCCCGCCGATGAAGGAGAAGATCGCCCCCGACTTCACGAGCGCGATCACGATGTCCGACTTCACGCTCTCCGGCGTGGTGCCGTTGCCGGAGGTCGTGGGCCCGATCTACGAGGAGATCAACGAGCTGTACGGGACGGACTTCGCGCCCGGCTTGCAGTAGCGGTCGGTCTCGAGGGCCCAAGAGGAGGCGTTAAGAGAGATACCATGAGCCAACAGAACCGCTGGTCGCCGAGGGTCGCCATCAAGGCGTTGGCCTTATGTGCAATCGGTTTCGCCGCGTTCAGCTCGGCGCCGACGCAAGCGCGCGCCCAGGTGCCATCGCCCGCCAAGGACCCGACGGGCGCGTGGTTCCAGGTTACGCCCTACCTCTGGATGGCGAGCATCAAGGGGGAGAACACGATCGGCGTTCCGGGGGGTGACGTCACGGTGCCGATCGACGTGAATTTCGGCGACATCTGGTCGAACCTGAAGTTCGCCTTCTCCTTTCACTTCGAAGGCGGAGCAAACCACGGGCTCGGCGGGTTGGACTTCGCTTACATTCGGCTCGGCGTTGATGACATCGAGTTCATCGAGACGCCCGGCCCGATCCAACCGCGCGGCGAGTACCGCTTCACGATCGTCCAGACGGAGCTCTTCGGGGCGTACCGCGGAAACCCGACCGGGAAGACGAAATTCGATCTGCTAGGAGGCACCAGGATCAACAACCAGAACCAGGATCTTACGATCACGGGCATCGCGGATGGCATCGAGCTGCTCGATATCAGTAAGACGTGGGCTGACTTCTTTGGCGGTTTCCGAATCGTCTCCAACCTCGGGAGGAAAGTGTTTCTGGGCATCAGAGGCGATGCCGGGACGGGCGGATCCAAGTTTACGGGCAACGGGATCTTCACGTTCGGCTTCCAGATCTCGTCGCTCGTAAGTCTAGATCTGGCGTTTCGCTACCTCTACATCAATTACGAGACCGGCGTGCCCAACACCCCGAGCTTCTACGCCTACAGGGCGGATCAATACGGACTCATCCTGGGCGCCGGTTTTCACTTCTAGCGCATTTGCGAGGTCTTGGAATGGCAAATCGGTATCATCGTACGGCTCTGATCGTCCTGACCTTGGGGGCTTTGGCCATGCCGGCCCCGGCGTTGGGCCAGGTATCGAACACGAACCCCACGGGACTCTTCGTCTATCCCGCCGAGGGGCAAGAGTCCGAACAGCAGCAGCAAGACGAGCTAGCCTGCTACGGCTGGGCGGGCGAGCGCAGCCAGTTCGACCCGATAGCCGCCGCGCAAGAGAAGAACGCCCAGCTGGCGGAGATTGACCGACTGGCTCAGCAGCAGGTCACGCAGATCCAGCAGCAGGCAGACCAGCAGTCCCAGCAGATCCAGCAGCAATCACAGGCGGAGGCCGAGGCGGCCGCGGCGCAGAGCCAGCAGAGGGGAGGCGTGCTGCGCGGTGGAGCTCGCGGAGCCGCCGTGGGCGCGGTCGGCGGCGCGATCGCCGGAGATGCGGGGACCGGCGCGGCGGTCGGCGCCGCGGCGGGCGGTATGGTCGGCGGCATGAGGCAGAGACAGAGCAGACAGCAGGCCGAGCAGCAGGCACAGCAGGCCCAGGCGCAGGGCCAACAGCAGACCCAGATGACGCAGGAGCAAGCTCAATTGCAGATCGAGCAGGTCTGGCAGCAGACCGAGGCCGATGTGGCTCGCGTGGAGGAGGGTTTCCAGGGCCAGGTCGAAGCCTGGGAACGGGCCTTTACGGTGTGCCTCGAGGGCCGCGGCTACAGGGTCAACTGAGGCCCCGGACGATGAGTTGGACAAGGCGCAGGAGAACGATGAGACTAAAAGGCCGCATGATACGCCGATGCTACGGGATGGCCGGGTTCGCCCTTCTTGCCTCGTTGAGCTTTCCCGCACCGGGTGCGGCGCAGGAGGCGGCGGCCGTGTGTGCGCTGGGATCTCTGCAAGAGTGCGGGCCCCAGCTGGAGTGCTTGCCGGCCTCTCCCTGGCAGGATCCGGAGCCCCCCGGCTTCGTACGGGTGGACGTGGAGTCGAGCACGATCACGCTCCTTAGCCCGCCGTCGCGCCGAGGCGAAACGACGCAGATCCTCGGCATGGAGCGCACGGGAGATCACATCGTCCTCACCGGGATCGAGGCGGGCCGCGGCTGGAGCATGGTGATCGCGATCAGCGATGGGGACATGACGCTCTCCGCGACCGACGACGGTTACGCCTTCATCGGCCGGGGCAAGTGCATAGACGCCGGGTTGCTCGAGCCTTAGGCATATCGCCAAACGAGTGCGGGTCGGCAACGAGCGGGGAGCCAGGCAGTTGGCTGACTCGTTTCGGCCGTCACGCAGAACATCGTATCTACTCCTTCAGGCTCTGGCGCTCGCGTTGACGCCGAGCCTTCTCTGCCAACCAACGGAAGGCGACACCATAGAGATCCGTGCGCCCGTCATCGACACGGTGATCGTGGAGATCAACGACATCTACACCGCGGAGGAAGCGGACGAGAACTTCGCGCAGTCCTTCATGAACAAGCTGCACATCAGGACCAGAAACCACGTCGTTTGGAACGAGCTTCTCTTCCGCCAAGGCGAGCCCTTCGACTCGGCCACGGTCGCCGAGACGATTCGTAACCTTCGCCGCACGGAGCTGTTTCGCCTGATCGAGACGGACACCGTCCGGGTCGACGGCAAGTTCGCCGTGCGCATCGTGACCTGGGACACCTGGACCACGGAACCGACAATCGATATCGGCGTCGCCTCTGACGGGACCACGACCTTCGAGGCGGGACTCACGGAGTTTAATCTCGTCGGAACGGGCAACCGCGTCGGCGTCGTCTACAAACAGGAGATAGACCGAGCCGGAGTCGAGATTAGCGGTGACTTCCGGCGCCTGTTCCACAGCCCGCTCGACGTGAGCGGCACCGTCAACCTGTTCGACGACGGAAACTGGGGGGACTGGAGGGTTGGCAAGCCCTTCCGGGCGTTTCCGGACCACCGGTCGCTCTTGTACGACGGCGAGGCGGCCGATCGGCGTATCCTGCAATTCGTGGCCACGGACGTCCGCGTCGACACGATCCCGTACCAACGACGCGCGTTTATCAACCGGCTGGAGGGTGGGGTCGCCACGATCGGGACGAGCAAGAGGTTCCTCAGGATCGGAGGGACCGGCGAAGTGAGACGGGAGGAGTACTTACAGGTACCGGACACGCTCGGGCTGGTGCCGGATACGGTGACCGGCACGATCGGGGTATACGCCGACTACAGCGTGGCCAACTTCGAGCTCGTCCGATACGTGAACGGCTTCACGGAGGAGGATCTCGACCTCAGCGTCGGTCTCCTGTTCTCGAGCAAGCTCGCGCCGGAGGGGTTCGGCTGGGAGACGACGGGCATAGGGCCCAAGATCGATTTCAAAGGTGGCACGCGCGTCGGGAGCGGCTATTTCAAGGGACGAATCGAGGCGAACGCGCTGTTCAACGGCGCCGGACTCGACTCGGGGCGGGTGATCATGACGGCGACCTTCGCCCAGAGGCCAGCGAAGAAGCACATCACCGTGCTTCACCTAACAGGCGGCGTGCTGGAGGATCCGCCGCCCGGCAGCGAGTTCATTCTCGGATTTGACACGCCGCCTCGTGGCTTTCCCCCGCGCGCCTTCGTGGGTACCCGCTCGGCCCGCGGCACGCTCGAGCATACCTGGTATTGGCTCGACGACATGTTTGGCTGGGAGCTCTTCGGACTCGGGTTCGCCGGTTTCCTGGATTATGGCGGGGCCTGGTACGATTTTCAGGATGTTCGGGCCGGCGGGAACGTCGGGGCGGGCATCCGCTTGGGTATGACGGCCGGTCAGGGGGCCGGCACGCTCCGGATCGACTTCGCCTACCTGTGGGGTGACGGGATCCCCGAGCGAAGCAGCGGCAACCGCTTCGCCATCAGCGTCGGCCCCAGCTTCTTCTACTGACACCTGCCCTACTTAACCACCTTGCACTCTCGTCACAGACGTGGTTGTCAGAGAGCCCCTCTCGGCCAGGCTGACGAATGATGAGTCCCCGAGGATCACATGGTCGCGGACCGGGATGCCGAGCAGACAGCCCGCTTCCATGAGCTGAGCCGTGATGGCGAAATCCTCCGCCGATGGCTCCGGGTCGCCGCTCGGGTGGTTGTGGGCAACGATGATGCTCGCCGCTGCACGTGCTATCGCCGGAGCAAAGACCTCGCGGGGGTGAACGAGCGAGGAGTTCAGCAGGCCGACCGTCAACCGTCGCTCCAGACAGATGCGGTTCTGGGTGTCCAGGTAGATCGCCCAGAACTCTTCCTGCCTGCAATCCCGGAGCTTCGGTCCCAGCCTGCGAAACACGTCGACAGGACCCCGCACGCGACGGGTCGCCCTTCCCTCTTCTGCCGCGAGACGACGTCCCAGCTCCATCGCCGCGACGATCCGGGCCGCCAGGGCGTCGCCGATCCCCTGCACCGCGGTGATCTCAGCGGTATCCGCCCGCGCCAGGCGGCGGAGCGATCCGTCGTAGACGTCCAGCAGCTCGGCCGCCACGTCGATCGAGGAGCAGCCCCTCGAGCCCACTCCGACGAGGATGGCCAGGAGCTCCCTGGTGGTTAGGGCGGCAGGCTGCAGGGAGGCGAGGCGCTCGCGTGGTCGCTCGTCTACCGGCCACTCGCGGATGGTGGGGCTCACGGCTTGGCGGGCTCGAGACACATGCCGCCAGCATCGCCGCCGGCATCAAGACCGCCTCAAGCTTCGGTCCGAGCCGCCGATTCCTGCCCGAGGCGAGCCGACAAGATCTAGAACATCGTGTTGCCGTGAGCCGATTCCTCGGGAACCGTCTGAAGGACGTCCCAGTGCTCCACGATCCTGCCGCGCTCATCGAAGCGGAAGATGTCGATGCCGGCGTAGTCCGGAAGCCCGGGCCACTCCTGACGACAGTGCAGGACCACGTAACCGCCCTCCGCGATCGCCCGCTGGAAGTGGACCCGCTTGCCGGGATACTCGGCGGCCATCCGCTCGAAGTAATCGACGAACGCCTGCTTCCCGTCTCCCACGTCCGGGTTGTGCTGGACGTACTCGTCGCCCACGTGCAGGTCGACCGCCTCGGCCGGCCGGCAGTCGTTGAACGCCAGCCCATAGAAAGCCATCGCCGTCCGCTTGTTCCGCTCCAACCGCTCACTCATATAGCCCACCTCTTGCGGACAGGATGCCAAACGGACGTGACGTCGGCCGCCGAAGCGCCCCGGGAGGATTCCCAGAGCGAGTATCGGGCGGCGTGCGTGCCGAGGATGTCCAGAGCAGCCGGGCCGTGGATAGATCCGTCAGGTTCGGGAAGTACAAACGCCCGCCGACTCGCGGAGGGGAACCTCCCGGGGCGCCCTAGAGGCGGCCGCTACCCCACCCGTCCGTGGCACTTCTTGTACTTCTTGCCTGAACCGCACGGACAGGGGTCGTTCCGCCCGGGCTCGTCCTCGATCGCCAGCGGCCGGGCAGGTCGCATGACCTCCGGCTGCGGGGCCATCATCTCCGGCGCGGCTGCCGCCGCGGTCGCCACCCCGGTGGCCGCGAACTCGGGCTGCCTCGGAGCGGACGCCGGCGCGGCCTCGCGGGGGGGGGCCTGCGCCGCGCGCACGCCCGTGCCTACGGTGTCGGAGGGCCCGCTCGTGCCCGTGATCTCCGGCGGCCGAAGGCGCATTGACGGCTCCACGTGCGCCCGGAAGAGCAGGTTCGCCACGCTCCGGCGCATGTCGTCCAGAAGGTCCACGAACATCGCGTACGCTTCCTTCTTGTACTCGATCAGCGGATCGCGCTGGCCATACGCTCTGTAACGGATGGAGTCGCGGAGGTGGTCGAGATCGTAGAGGTGGTCCTTCCACTTCTCGTCGATCACCGAAAGCACGATGAAGCTGAGGACCCTCTCCCAGTGGTCGCCGAACGACTCGAGCTTCTGATGAAGAGCTTCGCGGGCAAACTCCAGAACCCGCTCGAGCACTTCCTCGGGCTCCTCCCAGGGGAGATCCGCCGTGTCCCCATCCTTGGGGAGGAAATCGGCGACCAGAAAATAGTCGATCAGCAACCGTTCGTGCAGGGCACCCAGATCCCAGTTCTCCGAATGGCTGCCCGGCGGCACGTGCAGCTCCGTTCGGTCTCGCAGGGCCGTTTCGATCATCTCCCAGGCCTCGCCCTTCAGGTCTTCTCCTCCCTCCAGGGCGAACAGGCGAAGGTCGTAGATCACCTCGCGTTGCTGGTTCATCACGTCGTCGTACTCGAGCAGCCGCTTGCGGGCCTCGAAGTTCTGCATCTCCACCCGCTTCTGCGCCCGCTCGATCGACTTCGTGATCATCGGGTGGGTGAGCACCTCTCCTTCCTCTGCGCCGAGCTTGTCCAGCAGTCTCGTCACGCGGTCCGAGAGGAAGAGGCGCATCAAGTCGTCCTCGAGGGAGAGGAAGAAGCGGCTGCCGCCGGGATCGCCCTGGCGTCCCGATCTACCGCGAAGCTGTCGATCGATGCGGCGCGACTCGTGGCGCTCCGTGCCGAGAATTTGCAGTCCGCAGGGCGGATCCGCGTAGCAGTCCATCTCCTTGATCTCGGCCTGGGACATGTCCGGCTCCTCCGTCACCTGACCGAACGCTGGCTCGCTCGAGAGCAGGCCGCAGACGCCGCACTTCACCACCCCATCGCCGAGCTTGATGTCGGTACCGCGGCCCGCCATGTTCGTCGCGATCGTGATCGCGCCCGGCTGTCCGGCCCCCAGCACGATGTTCGCCTCCCGCTCGTGCTGCTTGGCGTTGAGCACCTCGTGCTTCAGCCCCCGACGCTTCAGCATCCGGGCGACCTTCTCCGAGACGTCCACGCTGGTGGTCCCGACGAGGATCGGCAGGCCACGTTCGTGCAGGCGCTCGATCTCGTTGAGGAGCTCGGCATACTTCTCCCGCTTGGCACGGAAGACCACATCATCCTGGTCCATCCGGCGGACCGGGCGGTTGGTCGGAATCACGACGACTTCGAGGCCGTAGATCTCGTGGAACTCGCCCTCTTCCGTCTCGGCCGTACCCGTCATCCCCGCCAGCTTCTCGTACATCCGGAAGTAGTTCTGGATGGTGATCGTCGCGAGCGTCTGGGTCTCCTCGCGGACGACGGCTCCCTCCTTCGCCTCCACCGCCTGGTGGAGTCCATCGCTCCACCGCCGGCCCTCCATCTTCCGTCCGGTGAACTGGTCGACGATCACGACGTTGCCGTTCTCGACGACGTACTCCACGTCCTTCTCGTATAGCGAGTGCGCCTTGACGAGCTGGTGGATGACGTGGATTCTCTCGGACTTCTCGGCGTATTCGCGCTCCAGCTCCTGGATGCGGTTCCGCTTGTCGTCGACCGAGAGCTTCTCGTCGTCCTCGACCTTCTTCACGATCTCCGAGATATCCGGGACGACGAACGCCTCCTATCCGGGACGACGAACGCCTCCGTATCGCCGGGGTTCAGCACATCGAGCCCACGGTCGCTGATCTGGATCGTGTGCCCCTTCTCGTCCATCGAGAACAGCAGGAGCTCGTCCACGTCCTGCAGGCGCTTCTCGCGCATCAGCTCGGCCTCGGTGCGCTGAACGAGCTGCTTCACGCCGGTCTCGTTGAAGAGCTTCATGAGCCGGCGGTTCTTGGGCGCGCCCCGCTGAGCCGCGAGCAGCTTCTCGCCCGCCTCCCATTCGGCATCGGCATCGGGCTCTTCCTCGTCCAGGTCGTCGAGGAGACGCCCGGCCTCCGCCACGAGCTGGTTCACGATACGTCCCTGCTGGCGCACGAGGCCGGCGACCTGCGCGTTGTGCGATGCGCCCTTGCTGGCGCACGAGGCCGGCGACCTGTGCGTTGTGCCGCTTGTAGACGTCCTGATCGCTGGCGCGTCCTGCCGGGCCGCTGATGATCAGAGGGGTGCGGGCCTCATCGATCAGGACGGAGTCGACCTCGTCGATGATCGCGAAGAAGTGGTCGCGCTGTACCCGATCGTCCAGGCGCACGACCATGTTGTCGCGGAGGTAGTCGAAGCCGAACTCGTTGTTCGTGCCGTAGGTGACGTCACGCTCGTAGGCCGCTCGACGTTCCGCGGTGCCGGGGGACGTGTCGTCCAGGCAGCCCACCGAAAGGCCGAGGAACTCGTACACCGTACCCATCCACTGCGAGTCGCGGCGTGCGAGGTAGTCATTGACCGTGACGAGGTGGGCACCGCGGCCGGCGAGCGCGTTCAGATACAGCGGCATCGTGGCCACGAGGGTCTTCCCCTCACCGGTGGCCATCTCGGCGATCTTGCCCTGGTGGAGGACGATGGCACCGATCAGCTGAACATCGTACGGCACCATGTCCCAGGTCATCTTCAGGCCGGTGACGACGATCTCTTTGCCGACGAGACGCCGGCACGCCTCGCGTACCGTCGCGAAAGCCTCGGGGAGGATCTCGTCGAGGATATCCTGGGTGGCCTCGGAGAGTTGGGCCTCGGCCTCGGCCATGCTCAGCGTGAGGCTCTCTCGTCTGACAGGGTCTTCAGAGCGACGGCGCTCATCTCGGAGATCCTCGAACCTCGCCTCGTGCTCGTCGACTCGCTCGCCGATTCGCTCCCTGAAGCGCTGCGTCTGAGCCACGAGCTCGTCGTCGGTGAGCGACGCGAGGCGCTTCTCGTGGTCGAGGATCTCGTCGATGATCGGCTGGAGCTTCTTCATCGAGCGTTCGAAGCGCGTTCCGAACACCCGATTGACCATCCCCTTTATCGCTATCATGCAGCTATTTCGTGAAGAGTGTGGCTGTGGCGACGGCCGAGCGGCCGCGGCGTTTCCGGCACCTTACCGGCGTCCGGATAATAGCCGTGACTTGGCGTTTCGTTCCGATTCTCAGGCGTCTTCCGACTCTGGCGCGGCGTTCGCGAGGCGTGCCCACTCGACTTCCACTCGCTCCCTGATGCGCTCGGGCACCAGGTAGCGAATCGAGCGTCCCTCCCGAAGCCTGTCGCGAATCTCCGATCCGGAGACGTCGACGCGGGTCACGGCCACGTTCTCGAACGGAACGGGTATGCCGGCGGCCGGCGGCGCCTCACCATCCCGCGCCATGACGGCCAGGCGAGCGATCGCGGGGATCTCCTCGTAGCGGCTCCACGTGTCGATGACCCGAAGCTGGTCCACGCCGATCACGCAGAACAGCTCCTCGGGCGCCATTGTCCGACGGATCCAGCGCAGGGTGTCGACCGTGAACGAGGGTCCGGGTCGGTCCACCTCGATCCGAGACACCTCGAACCGCGAGTCCCCGCCGAACGCCTGCGAGACGAGCTCGAGCCGCACTTCGGTGGTCAGTAGCGTCGCGCGGTGCGGAGGGGCACCCGCCGGGATGATCAGCAGCCGGTCCAACGCGAGCTCTTCGAGGACGTCCTGGGCGACGATGAGGTGACCGACGTGAGGCGGATCGTACGTGCCCCCCAACATCCCTAGCCGCCCGCCCACCAACCCACCCGGCGGAGGTCGAGCCTCAACTGCTCGCATCCTCCAGCCTTTGCGCCGCTTCCGTGTTCGGGTAATCGCTCAGCACCCGCTGTCTGGTCGCGTCGGCCTCGGCGTCAAAGCCGAGCCGCCGGTAGCTCAGGTAGAGGGTGTAGAGGACGTCGGGGATGACCGGAGCGTTCGGATAGTCCCCAACCGCGGACTCGAAGTAGATGTTGGCCGATTCGTAGAATCCCTGGTCGAAGTAGAACTTCCCCACCTTGAACTGCTTGGCCGCCATCTTGGCTTGAGCTTTCTGAACCAGAGACACGGCCTCGGCCCGCCGCGGACTGTCGGGGAAGAACTGCAGCATCCGCGTGCACTCCTGGATGGTCTGCATGGTGTACTCCTGGTCCCGAGGGAGCGAGGGAGAGAGCTCCCAGTAGGCCGTGCAGGCTCCGAGCTGCGCGTCGTCGGCGAGCGGGCTGTTGGGTCGCGTCTGGGCGAAGCGAGTGAACTCGGTCGCCGCCCGCAATGCATCGCCGTCCCTCAGGTACGCGTCCGCCAGCAGGAAGAGCGCGCTGTCGGCGAGGGGACTCAACGGCTCTCGGCCGACAAAATCCAGAAAGCCCTTCGCCGCATCGCCGTACTTCCCGCTGTCATACTTGTCCGCCGCCCACTGGAAGCGTTCCTGCGGCGGCGTTCCGTTCGGAGGGAGCTTGGCGGAGCACGACGGCAGCGCCCCGATCAGCACGGCCAGGCCGGACAAGACGGCTCGGGTTCGAGGGCGATGACGACTCATCGTGTCTCTCACTCGAAACCGAACCGAATCTCTCGAATCCTCGCCTCCGCTCGCTCTACCAGCGGACCGGTGCGTGACGGGTTCAGCTGAAGGACCTCCTCGAAAGCCCGCAGTGCCTCATCGCGCTCCCCGAGAGTCAGCGACAGCTCCCCGTAGAGGAACTGCGCGCGGTCCTGCACGGTGCGCGGCACCCCGAGCCGGATCAGTCTGGCCACACGCTCCCGAGCGCTCGCCGGGCGTCCGTTCTGCCAGTCCTCTTCGGCCGCCTCATAGAGGCAGTTGCCGAGGCTCCATTCGGCCTCGGCCCGTTGCGGTGCCCTGCGGGCCGCTCGCGTCAGGTAGCGCTCGTAGAAGGCGATGGCCTCGCGGCACGCGCCCAACTCCTGGAAGGCCCGCGCCGTCTCGTAATACACCTCCGGCTCTACTTCGGCCGAATCCGCGAGCACTTTCAGGTAGAGCGGAAGGGCTTCCTCGAACTCGTTGTCGGCCCAGTAGTGCCTGGCGAGCGGCAAGGTCAGGTCACGTGGCACCAGCCCCGTTCCGAGCTCGACGAGCGGCTGCAGAGCGCGTGCTGCGCTCTCGCGGCTGCCCCGCTCGAAGGCCAACCTGGCCGATGAACTCAGCCCTGCAGCGACCTGGAAGCGATAGGAGGAGTCCCTCGCGATGAGCTCGGCGTAGTAACGTCGGCTCGTCTCGATGTCGCCTCGCAACCCGTACGCCGCCCCGAGCCGCAGCAGGGCACGCTCATCGTCGTCCTGTCGAAGCGCGAACTTGTATTCCGCGATGGCGGCATCCAGTCGGCCCTCACCGGACAATCGGTCGCCTCGTTGAATCGCATCCCCCGCCTCATCGGCGCAACCGATCAGAGAGACGAGGATCAGAAGGCCGACGGCTCCGCCGACGCCCCTATCAACCCGCGCGCACCTCCGATTCGACCTGAGGAAGAGGCTGCGAGGCCATCTCACGCGCCGCTCTCGTGCGGTTCGCTCCGACGCTTCGCTCTCCCGGTGATCCTTCGCCAAAGACCGTACCGCCAAATGCAATAGATCGCCCTCATTCCGTCGCGCCACCCGATCTTCTTCCCCTCCGCGTACGTACGGCCGCTGTAAGAGATCCCCACCTCGTACACACGCCAGTTCTGGAGGGCCACCTTCGCGGTGATCTCAGGCTCGACGCCGAACGCCTTCTCTTCGATCTCGAAGCTCTGGACGACTTCGCGGCGAAAGCACTTGTAGCAGGTCTCCATGTCGCTGAGGTTGAGGTTCGTCACCATGTTCGAGACCAGGGTGAGGAGCCGATTGCCCAGGTAGTGCCAGAAGTAGAGCACACGGTGCGGACGCCCGCTCTGGAACCTGGAGCCGTAGACGACGTCGGCCTTGTTCTCCCAGATCGGCGACAACAGCAACGGGTACTCCTGCGGATCGTACTCCAGATCCGAGTCCTGAACGAGAACCGCGTCACCGGTCGCCGCTTTGAAGCCCGTGGAGAGGGCCGCGCCTTTCCCGCGATTGACGTCGTGGATGATCAGACGGTCGATGGACCCGGCTGCCGCCAGGCCTTCGAGAATCTCCCGGGAACCGTCCGTGGAGCCGTCATCGACGACGACCAACTCGATCTCCATGGGCACGGCTCTAACCTGCCCGACGATCTCCTCGACCGTCGCCCGCTCGTTGTACACGGGCATGACGACGGAGACTCTCCGGTGCGCGTTCACCAGGATGCTCGCCTCGCTATCCGGTGAGGATCGTCGCAGAACCGAGCCGCTCTTCCTCCTGGAGCCGACGGAAGTAGTCGATCGTGCGCGACAGGCCATCCCGGAGGGAGACATTCGGCTGCCAGCCGAGGAGCTCGCGAGCCCGCGTGATGTCGGGCTTGCGCGTCTTCGGATCGTCTTCCGGCAGCGGCAGGTAGCGTAACTCGGAGGAGGATCCGGTGAGTTCCAGTACGAGCTCCGCCAGCTCGGCGACGGTGAACTCTCCGGGATTGCCGATGTTGACGGGATCTCTCTCATCGGAGGCGAACAGGCGATAGATGCCGTCGACCTCGTCCTCCACGTAGCAGAAGCTCCGCGTCTGACCACCGTCGCCGTACACGGTGATGGGCTCGCCGCGGAGAGCCTGCACGATGAAGTTGGAGACCACCCGTCCGTCGCCCGGCCGCATCCGCGGTCCGTACGTGTTGAAGATCCTGACGATTCGCGTATCCACGCGGTGTGTGCGGCGGTACGCCATCGTGATCGCCTCGGCGAACCGCTTCGCCTCGTCGTATACGCCCCGTGGCCCGATCGGATTCACGTTGCCCCAATAGGACTCGGGTTGCGGATGAACGAGGGGATCTCCATACACCTCGGAGGTGGAGGCCAGCAGGAACCGGGCGCCCTTCGCCTTCGCCAGGCCGAGCACCTTGTGCGTGCCGAGGCTTCCGACCTTCAGCGTCTGAATCGGAAGCTCCAGGTAATCGGTCGGGCTGGCCGGCGACGCGAAATGGAGGACACCGTCGAGCTCGCCGTTCACGTGTACATACTCCGTCACGTCGTGCTGAACGAGCTCGAAGCCGTCGCCCCGAAGGTGCGCCACGTTCTCCGGCGTCCCCGTGATGAAGTTGTCCATGCCTACGACGGAATGGCCCTCCTGACGGAAGCGGTCGCACAGGTGCGATCCCAGGAAGCCCGCCGCCCCGGTGATGAGGACTCTCACTCTACCTGCTCCCTCCCGATTGAATAGTAGGCGAATCCCATCGCGCGCATCCTCGACGGCTTGAACAGGTTGCGTCCATCGAACACGATGGGCGCGCGCAGCGCATCCCGCACGATATCCCAGTCCGGTCGACGGTACTGCAGCCACTCGGTCGCCACGATCAAAGCGTCCGACCCCTCGCAGGCCGAGTAGGCGTCCGCGCCGAAAGCGATGCGCTCTCCGAACTGAAAACTGCGAGCCGTCTCCATCGCCTGCGGATCATGGGCGACGACCGACGCCCCGGCTTCCAGCAGCTCCTCGATCACGCTGAGCGCCGGCGCCTCTCGAACGTCGTCGGTCTCCGGCTTGAACGACAGGCCCCAGATGGTGAACTGGCGACCGCTCAGGTCCGTCCCGAAACGAGCCATCACCTTTTCCGTCAGCAGGCCCTTCTGCCGCTCGTTCATCTCGTGGACATTCTTCAGGATCGAGAGATCGACGTCCAGATCGTCGGCCGTTCGTATGAGCGCTCTCACGTCCTTGGGAAAGCAGCTGCCCCCGTAGCCGGCACCGGCGAAAAGGAACGACTGGCCTATGCGGGGATCGGAACCCACGCCCTGTCGGACCACCGTGACATCCGCGCCGGTGGCCTCGCAAAGCTCGGCGATCTGATTCATGAAGCTGATCCTCGTCGCCAGCATCGCGTTGGCCGCGTACTTCGTCAGCTCCGCGGACGCGATGTCCATGAAGATCAGCGGGTTGCCGGTTCGCACGAATGGCTCGTACAGCTCCTCGAGCACCGGCCGCACCTGATCATCCTCGATCCCGCAGACAACTCGATCGGGACGCATGAAGTCGTCGACAGCCGCGCCTTCCTTCAGGAACTCCGGGTTGGAGCAGACGTGGAACGTACGATCCGTCTGTTTTTCGATCTCATCCCGCACCCGACGGGCGGTGCCGACAGGCACGGTGCTCTTCGTGATCACGACGGCGCCCTCGGTCATGCTCTGCCCGATGACGCGCGCCACATCCAGCACGTGCTGGAGATCGGCCGATCCATCCTCGTCCGGCGGCGTGCCGACGGCGATGAATATGACCTCGCTCTCGAGCACGGCCGCCCCGATGTCCGTCGTGAAGCGTAGGCGCTTCTCGGCCACGTTTCGTGCGATGAGAAGATCCAGACCGGGCTCGTAGATCGGAATCTGCCCCTCCCGCAAGCCCCGGATCTTGTTCTCATCGATATCGGCTCCAACCACGTGGTTTCCCGTCTCGGCCAGGCATGCTCCGACCACGAGCCCCACGTATCCCGTTCCAACTACGGCTATGTCCATGGTTCTCCTTCGAGACGTTCGGAACCCGTTCTTCCGTCTTGTTCCCGCGCTGCGCGGGCCCAGCGGTACACTCCTCGCACGCTGTCCTCGAGATCGCGCCTCGGCTTCCACCCTGTCTCCCGCTCGAGGAGCCGCGGATCACCGACGATCCTCGGGCTTTCCTCTGCCCTGACCCGTTCACCGACCACGCGCATCTCCACGTCCACTCCGGCCTCGTCCAGTATCCACTCGACAAGCTGCCGAATCGATACCGGCCGTCCCGAGCACACGTTGTACACCCGGCTGGGCGCCTCCATCTCCGAGATGACCCGCAAGCCACGGACCGCATCCCGCACATCGGTGAAATCCCGCTCCACATCGAGGTTGCCGACCTCCAGAAGCGGCTCGACGTCCCCCGCCGCGATCGCGGCAACCTGAAGACTGAAATCCGGGACGGCAAAATGCGGAGCCTGACCCGGCCCGACCATGTTGAAGCTGCGAGCGACCACCGTGTCGAGCTGGTGCGAGCGCCGAAACGCGTGAGCGACCTGTTCCTGGCATGCCTTCGACAGTCCGTACGGCGAGCTCGGCCTCAGAGGCGTCTCTTCGGAGAGACGCTCCTGCGTGTGCGATCCGTAGGCGTCGCCGGAGCCCATCACGAGGATTCGCGGCGAGTAATCCGGGTACTCCTCGCTTACCCGACCGACCGCCGCGCACAGGTTCAGAGTGCCTTCCGCGTTGAGCGAGAACGCCTCGCCAGGCAGGCGTCGGGCCTTGGCTCCCGAGGAAAAGCCCGCGAGGTGAACGATGAGATCCGGCCTCTCCGAGGCGACCAAGCGGAAGAGGGTGTCCGCGTCCAGGATCTCCGCCTGCTTCCAGGTGGCAGCGTCCACCTCCCGTCGCTCGAGAATGGAGGGACGCGGCGGCAATCGCTGGACCGAAGCTACGACGTCGCTGCCGGCGGCCAGCAGTTCCCGGAGGAGATGCTGGCCCACGAATCCGTCTCCTCCGGTGACGAGTACGCTCACGGGTTGCGGCCGATCGATGCCGGACTCAGACGAGCCGGCGCGCCAGCGTTCTTGCGCCGTAGGTGATCACGAGATCGGCTCCCGCCCGCCGGATCGCGAGAGCCGCTTCCAGCATGGCCGCATCGCCGTCGATCCAACCTCGCTCGGCGGCCGCCTGCAGCATCGCGTACTCGCCGCTCACGTGATATGCGGCCATCGGCGTACCGAACGCCTCCTTGACCCGGCGAAGAACATCCAGGTAGGGAAGCGCCGGCTTCACCATGAGGATGTCCGCACCCTCTTCGACGTCGAGCGCCGCCTCCCGCAGAGCCTCCAGCACGTTGCCCGGATCCATCTGGTAGCCGCGTCGATCGCCGAACCTTGGAGCGGAGTCCACGGCGTCCCGGAATGGGCCGTAGAACGCGCTGGCGTACTTGACCGCATAGGAGAGGATCGCGGTGGTCTCGAATCCCGCCGCGTCCAGTGCAGACCGAAGCGCTCCCACGCGCCCGTCCATCATATCCGACGGAGCCACGATGTCGGCACCGGCCTCGGCGTGGCTGACCGCCTGGGCCGCCAAGAGCTCGAGCGTAGGGTCGTTGACGACCTCTCCCTCGTGTACGAGGCCGCAGTGGCCGTGCGATGTGTACTCACACAGGCACACATCGGTGATGACGATGAGATCCGGAAGCGATCGCTTGAGCTCTCGAACGGCTGTCTGCACGACTCCGTCGGCGGAGACGGCTGCGCTCCCGGTTTCGTCCCGCTCGGCCGGGATTCCGAATAGCAGGACCGCCCTGATGCCGTCCTCCCAGGCGGCCGCGGCCTCAAGCGCGAGCTCGGCCACGGACAGGCGCTCCGCACCCGGCATGGAGGGGATCGCCGACCGGCCATCCTCCGTCTCCGAAACGAACAACGGGTAGATGAGATCCGACGGCCGCAGCTCGGTCTCACGCACGAGTTCCCGCAGGACGCCGGTACGCCTCAACCGCCGAAGCCGCACGTTCGGGAAGCCGCTCAAGCTTCGGCCTCTTCGATGGCGCGAACGAGACCCGGCACCGTGTACTCCGAGGCGACGACATGTACGGGAAAGCCCAGCGCCTGGGCGGTTTCCGCCGTGATCGGTCCGATGACCGCGATTCGCGACTCGCCGATGCGGCCTCCGAGATCGCCGAAGGCCCGAACGGCCGAGGAGGCGGTGAACGTGATCCAATCCCACCGTTTCTCGCGCGCCGGCATTTGCAGGCTCTCCGCCGCCTCGCTGTTCGCCTCCGTGACGTAGGCCATGACCTCGTCCACTTCCGCGCCGAGGGCGCGCAGCCGCTCCGGGAGCACCGCGCGAGCTCCGGCGGCGCGAGCCAGGAGGACCTTGAGACCGAGGAGCGGCTGGCCCGCGTCGACGTCCTCGCGGGCAGCGCTCTCGAGAACCGCATCGGCGAGCGCCTCGGCCCGGTAACTGGTCGGGAGAAGAACGGTGGTGATTCCGGCACGGTGGATCGCCCTCGCCGTGGCCGGTCCGATCGCTGCCCACCGCAGCCCGGCGAAGGCGCGCGGGTCCAGCCCGTGCTCCGCCAACGCCGCCACGAAACGCTCGACTCCGTTCACGCTGGTGAAAACCGCCCAATCGTACTCGCCCAGACGGGCGGCGGCTGCCAGAAGCGGAGCTCGGTCGTCGGGATCCCGCAGCCGAATCGTGGGGAGACACTCGACATCCGCCCCGACGTCGGTGAGCATTCGAACCAGCGGCTCGGCCTGATGGGAGGGCCGCGTGACGAGCACCGTGCGGCCGGAGAGCGGAGAGCGAGGCGTCATAGGACGAAAAAGCCCCGTAAACGGGGCTGCGACGGCAGGTTTTCGGCTACCGACCCTTCGCTCTCGGGCGAGAGGAGAGCCGAAGGGGTCAAGCCTTCTGAACCTTGCCCGACCTGATGCATCGTGTGCATACCTTCACGCGCCGCAGTTTTCCCGCGTCTCGAATGCGAAGCCGTTGAAGATTCGGCATGAACCGGCGCCGGGTCTTGTTATGAGCATGGCTCACGTTGTTGCCGGATGCGGGTCCCTTCCCGCACACGTAGCAGAAGTTCGCCATTTTCCTACTGAACCTCCAGCGAGTCGGCGAAGAGAAAGCTCGCGATGCTCGGGATGCTTCCGGCGGACGCTTCGTTGACCGCACCGGCCTCGATCCATTGGCCTCGGATCGAATCGTTGAGCGAGTAGACCCGTCCATGCAAGCTCACCACGTCCCCCCCATACACCTGCGTGTTGCCGGCGATCAGATCAGGCGACAGCAGCACCGGATACGCGCTCCCTTCCCCCTCCGCCACGGCGGCAAGCTGTACGAGGAAGACACCACGGCCCAGGCTCTGTAGCACCGCCACTTCCCCGATGCTGGCCGCCTTGCCCACCGACGTCGCCGGGTCCTGGCTCAGCGCGAGAAGATCCAGCCTCCCGTCGCCGCCTTCTTCGACCATGACGGGTGCGACCTCTTCCTCCAGGGACCGCGACGTACGGTACAACCACAGGAGAAACCCGCCGACCATCGCGACCGCGATAATGATCAGGACGGTGGAGAGGCCCGTCGATCCTTTCTGCGTCATTGCAAGCGCCCCATTGTTGACTCCACGTCGGTCAGGACTCGCTATCGACGAGCTCGATGACTGCGAGCTCGGCCCCATCCCCACGCCGCGCCCCGAGCTTCAGGATTCGAGTATAACCACCATCGCGGCTCCCGTAACGGGGTCCGATCTCATCGAACAGCTTCGCGAGAGCCTCCCGGTCGGCTACATGCCGGCGGGCACGACGGCGACTCGCCAGATCGCCCCGTCTCGACAGAGTGATCAAACGCTCGGCGAAAGGCCGTAACTCCTTCGCCTTAGCCTCCGTGGTACGGATGCGCTCGTGGAGGAACAAGCTCGTGGCCATGTTGCGAAGCGTGGCCAGCTTGTGGCTGCGAGTGCGGCCGAGCTCACGCCCCTTCTTGCGGTGCCTCATTCCTCGTCCTCGACGCCCGGTCCGGAACCGTTGCTCGCGACTTCCTCGGCAACGTAGAGGGTGCCATCCTCTCCCCGCTCGAACGTCATGCCGAAACGCAGACCGTGCAGAGCGAGCACCTCGGCCACCTCCTCCAGCGACTTTTCGCCGAAGTTGTCGACCCGAAGCATGTCATCTCGGCTGCGCATAGCCACATCCCCGAGCGTGCGAATATTGGCCTTGTCCAGGGTGTTCCGGCTGCGGACCGAGATCTCCTCGAACGCCTCGAGCGGCGTCTCGAGCAAGCCTTGCAGCTCGTCCTCGACGACATGGAGGCCGATTCTCTCACCATCGGTAGCCGGCTCTCCCATGAAGGGGTCAGCCGATCCGATGTGCGTGAGATAGCCCAGGTGGGCGCGCGCAATGTCGGCTCCCTGCTGGAGGGCCGTTCCGGGATCGATCGCGCCGTTCGTCTCGACGTCGATCGTGAGCCGATCGAAGTCCGTGCGCTCGCCCACTCGAGTCTCGTGCACCGTGAAGTTCGCCTTCAGAACCGGATTGTAGATCGAGTCGATCCTGATCATGTCTACCGGGAAATCCTCGGGCTTCACGTGCTGATCGGCCATCATGAACCCTCGGCCGCGATTGACCCAGAGATCGATGCGCAACGGACGGCCTTCCGGCAGGTCTTCCTGAAGAGTGAAGAGGGCAAGCTCCGGGTTCATGATCGTGACCCCGGCATGCTCTGTGATCTGATCCGTGCGGATCGTCCCAGCCTTCCGGACGATCAGCTCCAGCTTCGCCTCCTCCATATCGTCATCCAGATGGAGCACTAGCTTCTTCAGGTTCTGGATGATCTGATCGATGTCCTCCACCACTCCATCGATCGTCTGGTGCTCGTGCTGAACACCATCGGCGCGAAACGCCCAAACGGCCGCACC
>JBDGZR010000078.1:0-13191 GCA_039588495.1 Gemmatimonadota bacterium
CGGAGGGAGCATGATCAGCCGGATTTGGCATGGCTGGACGACGCCCGGGAACGCCGATCGGTACGAGCAACTGCTTCGGACGGAGGTTCTCCCCGAGATCGCGAGTCGAGGCATTCCGGGATACCTGGGGGCTCACGTCCTCCGCAAGGAGGATGATGAGAATGATGAGGAGGTGGAGTTCGTCACCATCCTCTGGTTTGAATCTCTCGACTCGGTTCGCGCTTTCATGGGCGAAGATTACGAGACGGCGCATGTGCCGCCCCAGGCCCGGGCCGTGCTCTCGCGGTTCGACGACCGGTCGCGTCACTACGACGTACTGCTGGAGCCCTAGGACGAGCCGCGACTGGACCCGCTCCGTTGTTCCTGGCCGCAGCGGCCCCACATCTTGTTACCGCTCGACCGCTGAGTATCGTGCGGGCCCGCCGTCCGGCGGGCCGGGTGCTCTTTCCGGGAGGTTGTCATGCGTCACGTCGTCTCCGCTCTCGTCTTGCTCTCGCTCGTCGCCGCCTGCGGTTATCAGAACGACGAAGCGTCGTCATCCGATGCGGCGTCTCCCGAAGCGGGTGCGCCCGCCGTCTCGACCGAGGCCGACATGCAGGCGATCGCCGCCGTTCGCGATCTAGAGGTCGCGGCCTTCACAACGGGTGGGGACTTTTCCTACCTCGCCAGCGACGCCGTGCTCATGCCGCCGAACGCCCCTCGGATCGTCGGAGTCGAGGCTATCGGAGCCTGGGCGGCCGAGTGGGCGAATCAGTTCACGTTCAACAGCCTCGACTACACGGAGAGCGAGATCGTCATCGCGGGGGATTGGGCGATCGAGCGCTACGCTGCCGAGGTGACCATGACTCCGGCCGGCGCCGATCCCGTGGACATGACGAACAAGGGGATTCACATTTACAAGCGGCAGGCCGACGGCTCCTGGAAGATGGTGCAGGACGTCTGGAACTCCGATCAGGCCAACTGATGAGGGCGCGCATCTTCCCGAAGTTCCTCATCGCCGGGTTGGCTGCCCTGGCCGCTGCGGCCCTCGTCGCGCCGGGCGCCCTCGCGCAGGCCATCGGAACGCCCCGCGCGGGGCCGGTCATCGAGGAGTTCGGGGCGGTGTTCGATGTCCCGGGAATCGACTGGGAGGCGCCGGATGTCGAGTACCGCGCCGTCTTCGACGTTCGTGATCCCGCGGAGTCGCCCGGCGAGCGCAACCGAAGCATCGAGACGGTGGCCCGGTACCTCAACATGCACGTCCGGGCCGGCGTGCCGAGGGGAAAGCTCCACGCCGTCCTGGTGCTCCACGGCGGCGCGGCGAAGGGCGCGTTGAGAGACGATGCGTACCGGGAGCGCTTCGGGACGGCCAATCCCGATCGCGAGCTGATCGAGGCCATCATCGAGGCGGGGGCCGAGGTCATCCTCTGCGGACAGTCGGCCATGTCGAGGGGGTTCCCGGCGGCGGACCTGGCGCCGGGCGTCCGGCTCGCGCTTTCGGCCATGACCGCGCTCGTGGCCTACCAGCAGCAGGGGTACTCCCTCATCGCCTTCTACTGAGGGATTCCAACCGGAGCCTTCTAGTGAGGCAGCCGCGGGATAGCCGCGGGACAGCCGCGTCGCTCAGCGTCGCTGGAGGCGACGGATCCCCCAGCCCAACATCCACACGGCGACGAGCCCCGTGGTCACGGCGGACACCCCGAAGACGGCGCGCCCCATGGACTCGCCGACCGTCCCGCTCACGCCGATGCTGCCCGCGTCCACGGTGCTGGTGAAGCTCCGCGGTCCCGGGCCCCAGGCAATCCAGGCGGAGATGGTGAAGAACACGCCGACCGCGAAGAGTCCCACCGCCCAGCTGGCCATGGCGAGCGCCTCGCCGCGTACGATCCGCTCCGCCAGCTCCGGGTTTCGCCACACCAGCAGCGCGAGCGCGGTGGAGTAGAGCCCCATCACGAGAAAGACGGACCCGGCGAGCCCGATCACCCACGGTGGGGCGTTGGCGCCGCCTTCCGGCATCCCGATGACGCCAAAGGCCACGAGCACGATCGCGGCGCCGGTGATCGTCGACAGCAGCCCGAGCAGCAACCAGGAGACCGCCGGGCCTGAAGTGGTTGATTCGGTCACTGCTGTGCTCCCTCAGTCTTGCGGGTGGATCCCTTCGCCTTCTACCGCGACGTAGAAGGCGTCGGGCTCGATGTCGGCATAGCGGTCGATGATGCCGGATGGCCAGTGTACCTCCAGCGAGTCGATGCCCGCAGCGTCGCCGAGGCCGAAGTGGACGATGGGCTCGTCGCCGCTGGCGTAGCCGGTAGCGGGCAGAAGCCATCGTGTTTGCCAGTAGCTGCGTCCGTCGATCGTCGCCTTCAGGCGCAGGTGCGCACCGATTCCGAATCGGTTCGAGCTCCGTCCGACGAGCCGGATGGCGATCCAGCTACGGCCTGTCGTTTCGTTGCGATAGAGCCGGTTGTCCTCGTCCCCGCCGCCCCAGTTGGCCACGAACAGGTCGAGATCGCCGTCTCGGTCGAAGTCGGCCGCCGCGGCGCCGGCGGAGGTGTCGGCGTGAGTCGCGATCGCGCCCTCCATCACCCGCGCGAAACTGGCCGCACCGTCGTTCCGGTAGAGGAAATTCCGCATGTCGGGTGCCGCGGTCCCGTTGGCGATGAACAGGTCCAGTCTGCCGTCGTTGTCGAAGTCGCCCCAGGTCTGTCCCTTGGAGACTCCGCCATCGACCAGCGGGCTCTCGGCTAGCGGTCGAAGGTTGCCGGCGCCGTCGTTCACATAGAGGGCGTTGCTCTCCGCGATGTTCGTCACGTAGAGGTCCAGGTCGTCGTCGTAGTCGAAGTCGACCCAGCTGATCCCGTAGGAGTACGCGGTGTTCTGGACGAACGCACCGTCAGTGATCTCGGTGAACCTCCAGTCTCCCTCGTTACGGTAGTAGTAGTTCCGCTGACGCCGGCCGTTGCCCACGTATAAGTCGAAGTCACCATCACCATCCGCATCCGCGGCACCGCAGGCCCGACCCTGCCCGCCGTTGCTTGTGGCGGCGTTTCCATCGATGCGCTTGAAGCTCGAGCCCCCCTCGTTCCGGTAGAGCGCGTCGTCCTCGCCGTCCCGGTTCACGACGAAGACGTCCAGATCCCCGTCGCCGTCGTAGTCCGCCCAGCAGGACATGGTGGAAGACGTCGTGTCCGCGGTGAGTTCCCCCGCGTCCACGGAGTCGAAGCCGCCCTCGCCGTCGTTGCGAAACAGGCCGTTGGGCTGGCCGTTGTTCGTGGTGAAGAGGTCGAGGTCTCCGTCATCGTCGACATCGACCCAGGCGACCCCCTCGGTCCAGCCGGCGGCCAGGGTGATGGCGTTCTCGACGAGCTGCGTGAAGGTGCCGTCGCCGTCGTTACGGTAGAGAAACTCCGGCTGGCTGATCGTGTTGGCGACGGCGAGATCCGGGTATCCATCCCCGTCGAAGTCACCCCAGGCGACGCCGCGGGAGAGGTTACCGTCCGTCACGAGCTCTCCCTCTTCGATCGATACGAACCACTCGGCGCTCTGCTCGGCATCGGCGGTCAGCGGTGCCTCGGCGGTTCCTCCGCCCTCGCCGAGGTGCAGCACGACGAGCTCGGCGCCCGCTCCCAGGTATCGGGTCGCGACGATGCGTGTCCCGTCAGGGGACCACATCGGTTGGGTGTAGTAGGCCTCGCCGGGCGCGTCCGCGGTGAGCCGGACGACGTCGCTCCCGTCCGATGCCATGGTGTAGAGATGCCAGATTCGTGGCTTGGCGCGGTCCGACGCGAAGAGGATTCGCCGGCCGTCGGGCGACCAGGCGGGCCAGCCGTCGAAGGCCTCGTGGTTGGTAAGGTTCGTCGGATCGGAGCCGTCGCGTCGCATGACGAAGATCTCGGAGTTACGCGTCCCGTCCCTCATGGTGACCCGGCGCCACAGAACCTCGCCGTCCGACGGAGAGATGGAGGAATAGGTGTCCCAGTCGGCGTAGTCGGTGCGCCGAACGACGTCGGAGCCGTCGGCGTTCATCTCGTAGACCTCGTAGTCGTCCGCCCGGTCGCGGTCGCTGTCGAACACGATCCGCCGGCCGTCCGGGGACCACTTCGGGTGCGAGTCCTCGGCGGGGTGATTCGTGATGTTTCGCGGGTCCGATCCGTCCGCGCCCATCACGTAGATCTCGCGGTCGCCGTCGCGCTCGGACTGAAAGGCGATACGCGAGCCGTCGGGCGACCACACCGGCGTACGGTCGTGGGCCGGGTGGTCGGTAAGGCGCTTCAACCCGGAGGCATCGGCGTCGATCACGAAGATGTCCCATTGGCCGGTTCGGTTCGACTGAAAGACGATCCGGCTCCCGTCCGGAGACCAGTGGCCGTAGGCATCCTCCACGGCGGTGACGGCGACCACACTGTCCGTGACGGCCTGGCCGTGCAGGGCCGGGGTCGAGCAGAGGGCAAGAGCCCCGACGGAGACCGCCGCGAACCTGAGACGCCCGGCCTTTGTCACGTCCGTTCGCCCTCCTTCGTGAGCCGCAGGACCACCCACGCCATCGCCAGCGTCGGCGGGAGCACCGCGGCGATGATCTCGGCGTTCGTCTGCGGGAACCAGGTCAGGGGCTGGAGGATCAGGCCGAGGATCGCCACCGCTGCGATGAAGATCGTCAACCTCCGCGCCCACCGCACGGCCCCGGGCTTCCCCATCGCGGCGAGGGGGATGAGAACGGCCAGCACCAGAGCGACCGGATTGAGGAAGAAGAGGTTCTCGTTCCGGAAGCCGGCCCAGTGCGCGGTCAGGAACCAGATCCCCAGCATGAACACCCCGCCTATTCCCAGCACGAGAGCCCAGGCCGTTGACGCGAGCGCGGCCAGGAAGCGGGCGCTCCGCCGCGTTGATCCCAACCAGCCGAGGAGGACGAGGAGTCCGGCAAGCGAGACCCCCACCGCCAGGAACCGGAGCCTCCAGTCCGGCGGCGCCTCGGGTTCCGGCCCCAGCGTGCTCTCGTAGAGCGTGAGCTCCCGCTTTACCAGCGGTCTCTCGCCGCCCTGACCGTCCGGCACGGTCATCTCACGCAGGTATTCCATCATCCGGACCGGGAGGAACATCTCCTCCCAGGCCGAGATCGGACGATCCGTGGCCGGGCCGATGGCGAAGCTCCCGCCCGCGTATATCGGAGGATCCGGGGACATCAGCCGGCGAAAGTGGGAGCGGTACGTCGTTCCCGTCTCGACGCTCTCGAAGCTCTCCCGGAGCCTTCCTCCCAGCGCCTGGTCGAGCGCGTCGCGGACCCGCGTCGAGCAGTTGTCCCGGTAGTAGTCGTATCGGTAGACGCGGTTCTCCGGCCGCTCGTTCCACTGCTCGAACTCATACAGCGCCTGCATCTGCTCCGCCGTCAGGTCGAGCTCCTGGACCCAGATCGACCGATCGGCCGCCGCGTAGACGCGCAGCATGCGCTCGGTCTCGAACCCCTCCATCCAGTAGTCCATCTCTCCCCGCACGAAGCGACTCAGAAAGCCGGGGTCGTCGAAGGAGAACATGCCGTAGTTGTAGGCCCGGTCGATGCCACGCACCGTGTCCCGTACCCAGATCGCGTTGTGCCCGAAGCGCTCCCACACCTGCCGCCCGGCGCCGACCGTGATGAGGAAGACCTCCAGGGTGGACTCGGGCGCCGTGGCCGGCGGTTCGCGGAGGGCAGGCTCCGGCTCCTGAGCCGAACCGGGGCTCGCGATCGCCGCGGGAAGCAGGAGTGCCGCGAGGAGGACGGACGAGGATCGAGTCTTCACGCTGCTCATGATAGCCACCCGTGGACCCGCAGGCAGGCCACCACGATGGGCTTTCGCCGCGTGAGGAGGGTCGATCCGCCCATTCCGGTGTAGGGCATCCGATGCAACGACCTGTCGGCCTTTCCACGCTGGCCCTTCTGTGCTGGTCCTGCAGTGAGGTGGGTTCGCCCAACCCGCCGGCGATCATCTTCGATTCCGATCGCGACGGAAGCCATGAGATATATGCGTTCGCCTCCGATGGCTCGGGGGCTCGTCAGCTGACCGATTCGGAGGACCCGGAGCTCTTCGCCCGCCTTCCCGACTGGTCGCCCGACTGCACGGAAGTGGCGTTTCAGGGCAACCTGGCCGCGACCGAAAACCGCGACATTTACGTCATGTCCGCCGACGGGGCAGCGGTCAGGCGGCTGACTCGGCACACCGCGAGCGACGAATCTCCCGACTGGTCTCCGGACGGGAAGAGCATCGCGTTCGCGTCCGGGCGAGAGGATCCGGAGACGATCTACATCATCGGCGCGAACGGCCAAGGACTCAGGCGTCTCACGGATGGGCCAGCCTTCCAACCTGCATGGTCGCCCGACGGGACGCAGATCGCATTCATCTCCGGTTCCGATGCCAACTGGGATGTCTTCGTGATCCGGGCCGATGGTTCCAACCTGCGCCGGCTCACGCGCACGGACGGAGTGCACGAGAGCGGAGTGGCCTGGTCACCGGACGGAGAGGCGCTGGCCTTCGACGCGCTGACGGATGGAGGTTGGGAGATCTTCGTGATGGGCGTGGACGGCTCGAATGTCCGCCAGCTCACGCGCAACGAGACCATCGATACGCGTCCATCATGGTCGCCGGACGGCCGGTGGATCGTCTTCCACTCCACCCGCGATTTCGGATCTGACGGGGATTCGCAGGATTGGCAGGAGTTCGAGATCTACGTGATGCGGTCGGACGGGACGGAGCCGCAGAGGCTCACCGACAACGTCGCCTTCGACGCGCATCCCGATTGGTGTCAGTCTTCCGACGACCCCCCGCGGCCCCGCATGAAGTGAATCCCTCTGGCGATCACGGCGCCGACGATGGCGCCCGTGCCGATGCTGCCGAGAAACCAGCCGATCACCGCTCCGATGACGGCTCCGAGTAGCAGGTGCGTGATCATCTCCGTTCAGACTCCCGGAAGGAGGATGAGGATCGCCGGAAACGCCCTGCCGGCGCCCCGTCTAGGTGAAGCTGATCGTGCGAACCAGCTCGCTGACTCTCGGCTCGATCAGCCAGCCGATCCAGTAGCCGGTCGCCCCGACGAGGAAGCCGCCGCCGATCTGCACGATCGCGAAGGCCAGTGCGTGCCGTGAGCCCGGCACTTCGGAACCCGTCTGATACTGCCTCTGGACGTAGCCTTTGTACGAGGCGGTGGAGGTCGGGTTGCCTCCGCCGTAGACGTCGATCGCGGCCTTGAGGATGAGGAGAAAGAAGACCGCGGCAAGCGCGAATACAGCGGGCACACCCACGGCCCCCAGGACCGCGCCGGCTATCATGGCGAGCAGCATGAGCAGCCTCCCTCTTGGAAATGCCCGACATCTGAGGGTTGCGTTTCGCGCCGAGAGTCTTACGGGAAAGCCCCTGATTCAGCGGGTTTCATGCCGGTTTCGGGGGAATGATTCGACGCCGGCTCTAGGGTGATTCAATGTCGTCTCTACCAGGAAACCCTGCGGGCCTCCCGGCGCGCGACGAGCAGGAGCGGAGCGACCAGCAGGAGATAGAAGCCGACCGAGATCAGCGCCGTGCCCCAGTCACGTCCGGGAAGGAGGGCTCCCAGCAGCGCCACCGACCCCACGCAGTACGCGAGCGGGACCAGCGACTTCACCGTGAGCCGCTTGGCCGCGTCGACGCCGCTCGACGCCGCGGCGATCGAGAGCACCGCGCCTCCGTAGCCGACGCGGCTCAGGAGGGCCACGCCGGCGACGGCGGTGATGCCCAGACCCATGCTCAGGAACCAGGTCGAGAGCCCCAGGTTGAAGAGGAAGGCCATGCCGGCCAGAAGCGGGAGCACGCGCTGCTTCGAGACCGCCACCAGTCCGATGGAGCCGAGGCTCGAGATGCCGGCGGTCGCTCCTCCGAAGATGAGGAGGCGCGCGGGCGCCACCGCCTCGCCGTACTGCGGCAGAACGAGCATGATGGCGGGGGCGATGAACAGGGCGGCCAGCCCGAGGAGAACCGGGTAGAGGATCAGGAACGGTGCCATCGTCTCCTTGAGGAGATCCGACACGGCCGTGGTGCCTCCCGACTCTCCGACGGTCCTGTACACGTCCGGAAACACGACCGTCCGCACCACCCACGCGCACGACGCTGCCATTCCCGAGATGGAGACCGCGAAGCCGTAGTAGCCGAGGAGCACCGTGCCGCCGTAGGCGGCCACGACCAGCCGGTCGACCGTCACGAGGGCCATCGACATCCCGATCGTGAGGGCGAACGGGATGCCGACCCGGAGCATGCGTCGTGTGACCTCGGAGGAGAGGGACGGCCGTAGAGGCACCCGGCGGCGGAGCAGCAGGAGCGAAAGAACGATCGCCAGCGCGAAGCCCGCAAACGCCCCGGCCAGCCCCCAGCGGAGCGCCAGAATGGTGGTTAGCGCCAGGTGCAGTGCGGCGCTCGTCGTCTCCAGGATGGCGAAGGTCCGCAGGCTGCCCGTCGACCGCATATACGTCATCCCGTACAGCCACAGCCGCTCGGCGAGCACGGTGAGGGCGAGCACCCGGAGTGCGAGAGCGGTCAACGGGTCGGCCACGAGGAAGGAGACAACCAAAGCCAGGACGCCCATCGGCCCGAAGACGACGCCCAGGAAACCTACGGCAGTGCGGCCGAAGCTGACCGCCACCGGCTCCCCGGCAGGGTCGCGGCCGTCGTCCCCGGCCTTCGCGACCTCGAACTCCAGGCCGTTTCGAATCCCGAGCTCGGCCAGGCCCAGGTAACGGCCGGCGAGACGAAACAGCGTCCAGGCGCCGAACGCGGCGGGCCCGAGCACCGCAGCCAGCACGAGGCCGCGCGCCGCCAGCAAACCCTCCGTGGATCCCCGCGATACGCCATAAAGCGCTATTTGACGAAGTCGGGTGGAGGCGCCAGCTGTCGACATGACCAGCAAGTTCGCACGACGAGCGACGATGGCAACCGAGCACCCATCGACGGATGGCGTTTCGAGTTGAAGATCTGCGTCGTCGGAGCCGGAGCGATCGGGGGTCGGTCGCACCGATCTGGCGCTGGCCGGCGAGGAGGCGAGGCTCGGAGTCCCGACGCCCGCCACCGAGGCTATCTACGAGTCCGTAACGCTGCTCGATGATGATCCGGCGGCGTACTCTTGGCGCGAGGCTCCCCACGCCCGAGGTTAGGGCGCTAGCAGTCCGTCCCCTCTTCACAGCAAGAACGGCAAAGCGTCGTGCCCGGGTCTGACGCCCGGATCACCGTCACCACAGGAGGTCCGCATGGCCGTAACGATCAAGCTCAAGTGCAAGGGCAAAGGCATCGAGACGCACCCGAAGGAACCGAAGGCGTCGCAGGGAGAGGTCGTGCGCTGGGAGTGCGACGAGGGTCCCTGGTTCGTCGTCTTCAAGACCGGAGCCGGTCCGCTCTATCACCCGGGTTTGAACGGTGGGAAGGGAAATGCCAACGGCAAGGGCTCCAAGGTCAAGGTCAAAGGGCCCAAAAGGTACTACTACGCGGTCGCCATCTGGGATGGGAAAGCGTTCTGCACGGCCGATCCGCCGCTCGACATCGTGCCGGGAGCCTGAGTGACGAAGCGGAGCAGCAAGAAGTCACGAAAGGCGAGGAAGCGCTCGCGCGCCAAGGCCTAGGTCACTCTTCCGTCAGGAGGGTCTCGAAGTCAGGGCTGCCCCTGAGCGACTCCCACCAGGGGTCGCTGGCCACCTGACCGCGGCGCTGGGGCTGCATCTCCAGATAGGCGGCGAGGAGTCGGATCGCCTCCTCCCGGTCGCCCAGTAGCAGCCGCGCGTTGGCCTCGTAGTTGAGTGCCGTGGCGTCCGCCGGGTCGGAGGCCCGTGAGATGACGGCCCGGGCGCTGTCGGAGAGACCGGTACGCGCCAGTGCGGCGGCGGCGAGCAACTCCCACTGGGATGCCATCTCAGGCAGACGCTCCTCGAGGAGCGTCGCGAGTTCCCACGCGTGGTCGACATCGGGCTCGGGCGCGGCCGGAGACGCGAGGACGAGGAGCTCTATCGCTTGGAACGCCGGCTCGGCCGGATACCTGTCCCGGCCGAGCGTCGTGGACCGGAGCGCCTCGACGAGCTCTCCTTTTTGCAGAGCCCCGTACGCCATGTTGAACAGAAGATCCTGGTTCATCTCGTTGAACGCGTCCGCATCGATGGCGCGCTCGGCGGCGATGACGGCCTCCTCCGTTCGGCCAACCTGAAGCAGCAGGCGGCTCAGCTCCGCCCAGGCTCGCGCCGCCGTCGGGTCGGCTTCGACGGCGGCCCTCAGGTCCCTCTCGGCCGCGGCCCATTGCGCCACGGCGTCGGATGTCTCTCCCCCCCAGCCGCTGTAGAAGCGCACCGTGCCGCGAAGCTCGCGAGCGGCTGGATCGCCGGGGACCTTCTCGAGCGCGCCGTTCGCGTAGACCACGGCCTCCGCCAGCAGCTCGCCGTCATAAGAGGCCGGTCCTGCCCTGGCGATCTTCGCCTGGCGGAACGCCACCCACCCCCGCTTCACCATAGGCAGCGCCCACTCGGGATCCGCGGCCTGCGCCCGGGCGAGCAACAAATCGGCGCGAGCGTAGGCTTGCCCGGCGCCCACCGTGTCGAGCGCCGCCTCGAGCCTCACGCCGTCGTCGACCATCAACTCGGCCTGGCTCACCAGCGTCCAGGCGTCCTGGCTCTCCGTGCCTGCGCGGATCTCGCGCAGACGAATCTCCTCTCCGAGCCTCTCTCTGAGGAACTCTTCGACCTCGAGCGATACCTGGTCTAGAAGAACGAGCTGGGTCGCGGTCGGCTGCTCGACCGTGCGGCTGTCTATGTGAGCGTTCGTCGCCGCATCGATGAGCTGCACGTTGACGCGGATGCGATCCGCATCACCCATCACGCTCCCCTCGACGATCGTGCCGGGCCGGAGAGCCTTGATGATGCTGTCGACGGTCACTTCCGAGTCGCGGTACGGCTTGACGCCGTTTCGCGAGATTACCTCGAGTCCCGGCACTTGGCTCAGCCTCTGTATGAGTTCGTCCGTGAGGCCGGCCGCTAGGTATCCCTTGTCCTGCCCCTCGCTCATGTCGTCGAAGTAGAGGACGGCAATGCGACGTGAATCCAGGTCGGCTGTGGAGAAAGTGGCCGGCGACTCCACGGCGCCCGTGCCGGGGTCGTCGCTCGAGAACCATGAGGCGATCTCTTGCACGATCTCCGTCAAGTCGACGATCACTGCAGCCGCCGCGAGCGCCGCTACGGCAACCCCCAACCGGAAGCGACCCTTCTTTTCTTCGGTGGGTTCCGGAGGGCCATCCGCCTCGGTGCTGGTACTCTGGTGGACAGCGGCGGCCTCGCCGCTGACCTCGGCCGCCGCCCGCTGGAATTCTGCGGTTACCTTCGGCGCACCCTCCAGCAGTGATTCGTCCGGACGCGACAGCTCGCTGTCGGGCGGCTCGGCCGATGCCCGGGAAGTCTCGGCCGATGCTCGCGAAGCCTCGGCCCGCGCTCCGGAACCGGCAGAGTCTGAGGGAGGTGCGGCCGCCTCTCGGGCACGGATCTCCGAGATGAGAGTCTGTGTCTCGGGGGATGGCTGGAGGCCGAGCTCGTTCTCCAGCCGCCAGGCGAAGGCCTCGTAGGCCCTGAGAGCTGCCGCGCGATCGCCGACCCGGTCCAGGAGACCCACTAGACGCTGAACGGTCGACTCGTCGTCCGGCGCGTAACCGGCTGCCCTGCGTCCCCATACCGCGGCGTCCGTCCGGTCGCCGGCGTCTTCCGTCCTCTGCGCCATCGTCCATGCCGCCTCGGCTGCCTGGTTGCGCAGGGTCGTCCGCCTCCCGTCGAGCCACTTCTCGAACTCTGGCGCATCGGAGAGGAAGAAGCCCTCCAGGAAGTCGCCCTTGTAGAGCTCGAGGGCCGCCTCGGCCTCCCCATCCCGCAGGGCCGCCTCGAACAACCCCACGTCGCACTCGAGGTGATCGCCGTCGATGCCCAGCTGCTCGTCACCCTGTGAGGTCAACACGCGAGGGCCGAGGCTTCTTCGGAGCGTGTAGAGCGACTGCCGCAGCGCGTGGCGCGCGTGCTCTTCGTCGGATTCGGGCCAGAAGAGTCCCAGCAGCGTGTCACGACGCACGGAGTCTCGATGGGCGGAGAGGTAAGCAAGGAGAGCGACCCGCTTCGGCTGGGCCAAAACGGAGAGGATCTGGCGTCCGTCGCTCGCTCGGAGGTCGAGCGAACCCATAAGGGACAATCGGATCATCGCCATCCTCCGCAACGACTTACGGGACCGTCACTGCCGAATGACGGCACACGGACGTTGGCATGACGGGTCATCGCGATAGTCACCAACGTAGACGCCACGCGGGCCCAATACAATCGCGACCCCGAGTCCGCGGACGGTGCCGGTTACGGTCGCAGTCGAAAAGGAGTTTCCGATGAGAGCCTCGACCCATAGCCAGCCTAGATACTACGGAAGCCTGTTCAATCTCGAGCATCGTCTCATGAGTGGAGCGGTGGTCACCCTGGCCGTCATCGTCCTGGTCCTCCTCGGCCAGGAAGGCCGCGCGGTCCAGGCCGGCTTGGATCTCGACGTCGTGACTCCGTCGGCCGATCGGCCGTACGACGGCCAGTTGGACGGATGGGTAAGGCCGGCAGAGATCCGAGTTCACGCACCCGTGGTGGGCCGCCCGATTCTGGATGAGCGGCTCCTGCAGCGGTTCCGGCTCCTCGAGCCGCCGAAGTCGGCGTCGCCTACCGTTGGCCGGGTGACCGCGGCGGATGCACAGCTCATCCTCGTCCCGGCTCGGCCCGGCGCTGTCCAGGTCGGTCCGCCCGACGTCGCCGACTACCGGCATGGGGAGTCACTTGCTCCTATCCCTCCGCGCGCTTCCATCGCTCCGGCGAACGGTCGGATCGGTAGGTGACGCGGCATCTCGACGCCCTCGAGGCCAAAGCCCGGCCGAAATGGCAGGGGCTCGGCAGCGGGCCGGGTCCCGCCACGCCGGCGTTGTCGGCTAAGTGCCTGTGTGACAAGGAAGTGTGAAATGAGATGAGGGGATGGTGAGGCCCGAGTTTGGGCACGACTATTGCTAATCATTACTAATACTCCACCCGGTGCCAGTACCGGAAGCCTGGTGCCCGGAACCCCCGGCAAGAGAAGCCGAAGAGTCGAACCGATGAAACGCCCTGATCGAACTGAATTGCTGGTGATGGCAGCCCTGGCGGCCGTGGCGATCCTCCTCGTCTGAGGAAGCGCCCGACCGCCAACA